>JAJDEJ010000212.1 GCA_029259815.1 Planctomycetaceae bacterium
TGATCAGCCGGACTGCCGAACAGCGTGAGGATGTGACGCTGATCGATATTCGATCGGAGTTCCTCGGACACGGCATTCACTGCCGCAAGTTTTGGCATCCCGAATATGACTCTCGTGATCCACATTATTGGTACTTTGACAACCTCGAAGATCCCAATGATCGTGGATACGATGCGATCCGGCGTCTATTTCTCTTGGAGATGGCGAGAGTCCTGCCTGATCGGTTGCAAGAAAGACCGGACACGGACATTGATGAGGCTCCTGGTCAGGCACCGTGATTCTTTGGTTCAGCCGAAATCGAAACTCCACTTCCTCGAAGAAGCCTCTGTTCACAGTTATGATGTGCGGCTTGCTGAATCCAAACAATTTCACTGCGAAACGATGAATTGTCGAGCAGCTGAAACTATTCCCTATTCGCTACTCCCTATTCGCTAACAAACCATGCAACACGATATCGGACTCATTGGACTGGCCGTCATGGGCCAGAATCTCGTTCTCAACATTGCTAATCATGGCTTCTCGATCGGCGTGTACAACCGCACGACCCAGACGATGGAGGAGTTCGTCGGTGGCCTGAAGGATGAGCCGGTCGACAAGGTGTGGGAAGGCTCTGCTGACCGCATTGGCGGGTATGCGACGCTGGAGGAGTTCGTCGGCTCACTCAAGCGACCGCGACGGGTGATGATCATGGTCAAGGCGGGAGCGCCGGTCGATGCGGTCATCGATCAACTCAAGCCGCTGCTGGAGCCGGGCGACATCATCATTGATGGAGGCAATGCCGACTTCAACGATACCAATCGGCGGTCGAAGGAACTGCGGGATGAGGGCTTCCTGTTCATCGGCACCGGCGTCTCGGGCGGCGAAGAAGGCGCACTCAAGGGGCCGTCGATCATGCCGGGTGGTCACAAGGAGGCATGGCCGCATGTGAAGGACATTCTGCAATCCATCTCGGCGAAGGTCGGCCCGAACGATGACATCCCGTGTTGCGACTGGGTCGGCGAGGACGGTGCCGGTCACTACGTGAAGATGGTGCATAACGGCATCGAGTACGGTGACATGCAGCTCATCTGCGAGGCGTACTACCTTCTCAAGCACTGCATTGGTGCGACCAATGAACAGCTCTATCAGACATTTAAGGAATGGAATGAAAGCGAGCTCGAAAGTTATCTCATCGAGATCACCCGGGACATTTTTACTGTCAAAGATGAGGAATCTGGAGAATATCTCGTCGATCAGATCCTCGACACGGCGAAGCAAAAGGGAACGGGCAAATGGATGTCGCAGCACGCACTCGATCTCGGCGTGCCGACGACCCTGATTACCGAGGCCGTCTATGCGCGGTGTCTGTCAGGACAGAAGGACGCTCGTGTGCGTGCCTCGAAGGTGCTGGAGGGTCCAAAGGTCTCGTTCGATGGCGACCCCAATCAGTTCGCCGACGACGTCCGACAGGCACTGTATGCATCGAAGCTCGTGAGCTATGCACAAGGCTATGTGCAGCTCGACGCAGCGGCAGATGAGTTCGAGTGGAAGCTCGACAACGGCAGCATCGCCCTCCTCTGGCGCGGCGGCTGCATCATCCGTTCGACGTTCCTCCAGGACATCAAGGAGGCCTTTGACAAAAACCCGGATCTCGAAAACCTGCTCCTCGACGACTTCTTCAAGTCGGCCATCGACAAGGCCCAACCCGCATGGCGACGCGTGGTCGCGACCGCCGTCGAGCAGGGTCTGCCCGCTCCCGGCTTCACAGCGGCTCTCTCCTACTATGACGGCTACCGTCGCGAACGTCTGCCGGCCAATCTCCTGCAGGCCCAACGCGACTACTTCGGTGCCCACACCTACGAACGTGTCGACAAGCCACGTGGCGAGACGTTCCACACCGACTGGATTCGCGAGCGGATAGTTTAGGACATCTCGCGAATGCCAAATCTCGTGACGAGACATCGAACACTGGCCGCGATATCCGTCCTCTCTATCGTAGGGATTGGGGCATTGTGGCTCGGCTACTCTGTGGATAGTGCTGACGGTGTCGGAATTGCTGGAAGCATCGCATCAGTGGCTGGGCTCATCGTTTCCGCATACGTTGCACTCACAGTCAGACGCATTCGTGTACGCTACATTCGACAAGTCGTCTTCAAGGAGTGCTTGGGAAAGCTCAAAGCTCACCGGCGAAACCTCTCGAGTGCTATCAATAACAACGATGGAGACCGAGTGAGGCAACAACTTGCGCGGGTGAATGCGGTCTTGGCCAGAATCGCTCTTCACGTGCCAGAGACTCTGCAAGTAGAATGGAGTGACCAGCGATTTAACGCTGTCTTGAATTCAGATGATCTAATTGTTGCGGTAAGGGCGAACGAAATCTTGTACATGATCGATGAGCGAATGGAGACACTCTCGCTTATGCTCACAGAGATGGAGTGGGGTGATGACAACGACTGACAAACACAGCAAGTGGAATGACGCGACACAGCGGTTGATTGACAAAACTGACTCAGGCGAGCTCACTTGGGTCTCTAATCATGAGTTGTGCCAGAGACGGGCCGATGAATCAGAATTCATTGGTCCAGCATATCTTACTGAATTCGGTGGAAAACAGATCGCCGTCTATGAGTACCGGTATAAGAACTACATCGATGCAGATGAATGGTTCTGGGATACTGGCGTGTCAATCGAATTCGTGAACAGTGAACTCGAAACTGAATGGAGATGGCCATCTCCTACAGGTCGGATGATGCTCCTTGATTCCATTCGATACAAGACAGCGAATGCTGATACATTTCTGCACCAATTGCTCACTGACCATCCGGCTCAATAAACATGTTCGAGCAAGAGGTCACTCTCAACCGTTTCCTGCTCAAGTACCTCAACGGTATGATGCAGGATGTCGATGATGCGGATCTCGCAAAGCGGCTGGCAGACGGAGGCAACTCGGCGTTATGGATTCTCGGACATCTCGCGATCGTCGCCGACTCGACCGGTCGGGTGTTTGGATTGCCGCCTTTGCAGTCGAAGGAGTGGCGACGAACGTTCAATCCGGGGACTGACGGTGAGGTCCCAGACGCGGGTGAGGTCCCAGACGCGGGTGAGTTCACGAAGCAGCAGATGCTCGATGCGATTCATCAGGGGTACAAGCAATTGTATCCGGCAGCCGAGGCTGCGGAAGCGGAGGTGATGGCGGAGCCTCACGGCATCGGCCTCTTGAACGGCTCCGGACTCGAGACGCGGTCCGACTTCGTCGCTCACATCCTCACGACCCACATGGCGATGCACATTGGTCAGTTGTCTTACTGGAGACGACAAAATGGCGGAGCGATCATTGTTTGAACCTCAGCGGGGTGACGACTTCGCGGCCTCTTCCAGTCGCAGCTTTTCCTGCCGATACCGTTCGGCGATCTCGTGATCGAACACGGGGTGCTCACTGAGGTCACCTCCCGGGTGCCTGGCGCCGCAGCGGTAGCAAACGAGCACGTCCGGCATGACCGCGAACAGCACGAGGTCGGCGGCGGCGAAGGCGAGCAGGATGCCGAGTGCCCACACCGGTCGATGGTAGTACCAGGCAATCGAACTCAGAATGGCACCCGCGGCCACGAAGGTCAGACCGATGGATTGTGGAAAGTCCTTCTGACGCCAGAGGTCGTGGTTGCCGCAGACGAGGCAGTGAGAGGGGGCGGCTGCATCTGTCGTTGACTGTGTGACAGAGCGTTCCCAGTCACAGAAACCGCAGCTGACACTTTGTGCGTCTTCCATCCCCGGATTCAGATTTTGTGCCTCACATTGAGGGCATTGGAATTGAAGCTTCATGCGAGGGCATTGCAGGAGGAGAGGGAGTGATAAATCGGGCCTGTCATTCTACGATGATCTCGGTGGACTGTCCCGCTTGGTGCCGAAACGTTGCCCGGATTCCGACAAATCGGAAGCGAGTGCGACAAGCATGAGAGTGTCGCAGAATCCGGACATCGGATGGTCAATGTTTCCTGTCTGATCCTCTACTGAAACCGCTACACTGGTCTGACGAGTCGCAAATGACTTTTCTACCGTCATGAAATTCCCGAAACTGGGAGTCGTGTTGCTCAACAGTATCATCATTTCTGACCCCGACTGATTGCACATGATGAACGACGAATCTCTCATTCCGAATAACGACGAGCAGTCGGCCCCTCGGTCGTCTGGCGGAGGTGGCTGGCTCATCCTCGCCCTGTTGGTCGTTGTCTTCGCTCTGTTGATTGACCGCTTTCAATCGGATGCTGCGAATCCGAATCTTGGGCGGCGTGCGATCACGCCACGGGGTGACCTGTCCGAGGTTGAGAAGTCGCAAATCGAGATCTTCAATGAGTCCTCGCCGTCTGTGGTGCATATCACGACGGCGTCATTGCGACGACTGTCGGACTTCACCATCACGGAGAGCCCCGATGGAACCGGGACTGGTTTTCTCTGGAGCGAAGATGGATACATCGTCACCAATTACCACGTCGTCCAGGGAAGTGTTGAGAACGGTGGTCGCTTGTATGTGACTTTGGCGGACAACACATCCCATGGCGCCAATGTTGTCGGATTTGAACCGGCTTATGATGTCGCTGTGCTGAAGATCGATGTCGGCAATCGCAAGTTGAAGACACTTCCGGTGGGAACTTCGTCCGACTTGCAGGTCGGCCAGAACGTGTACGCGATTGGCAGTCCCTTCGGTTTGGATCAGACGCTCACCACCGGCGTCATCAGCGGACTCGGACGTGAACTCCAGTCGAGGAATGGACGCATCTTTGACGTCATTCAAACCGATGCAGCCATCAACCCCGGGAACTCGGGTGGTCCGCTGCTCGATAGTGCGGGCCGTCTGATCGGCGTCAACACGGCCATCTACAGTCCGTCGGGAGCATCGAGCGGCGTCGGCTTCGCAGTGCCGGTTGATGCGGTTAATCGGGCCGTTCCCGAATTGATTCAGTATGGCAAGAACCAGCGTCCGATCTTGGGGATCGTGCCGTTTCCTGACTCGAAGTTTCGCGCGTTAAAACAACTTGATGGCTTCCCGATTCCAAGGCAGATGGAGGGAGTGCTCCTGCAATCTGTTCCGGAGGGTAGCGGTGCTGCAGCGGCTGGGCTCAGGGGGACAGTGATCGAAAGTGAAGACGCTCAACTCGGGGACTTGATCACAGCCATCAACCAACGCGCAATCACCGACTGGGTTTCGCTCTTCGATGAACTCGATCGGCATGAGCCGGGCGACACGGTCAGTGTCACCATTTGGCGCGATGGCAGTGAGAATCAGATCGACGTTGTCTTGCAGAGTGCATCGGACAGATAGAACGACTGATCTCGGGGCGATTCGATGCTGCGTGGGCGCGAATGTTGCTCCATGAACTGGCATCAGAACCATTCGTCGCTGGATTCTTAACTCTTGCGAGTTCAGCTACTTGTGGAATAAGAGAAGTGAAACCAACGAGAAACAACGAACGGCTGGGCCGCTATCGTTTTCACGAGAGTCGAGTCGTTTGCAACTGACAGGTCTGTTGCCAACAATCAAGATCGACCTAACCGGCGATGGTTCTCGACGTTGACTGCCCGGTCAACGATCATGCAGAACCGGCATCTTCCCCACAGCGAGATAAGGACACATCATGCGACTCCTACGACATCAAGTCCTCGTTGGCACTGCCCTGGTGGCCTGCACTGTTTGTATCACCACTGTCGGCACAGCGGCTGAGCTTTCGGACCTTGTTGGCGGGGACGTGAAACAGGTCGTGACGGATTGCAAGTTTACCGAAGGGCCGGCGTGGCACCCGGATGGGTATCTGCTCTTCACGGACATCCCCAACAACCGCATCGTGCGTGTGCTCCCCGATGGGTCGCACGATGACTGGATGACCGATTCTGACGGCGCCAATGGTCTGATGTGTGATCAACAGGGGGACGTGTTCGCAGCCCAGGGTGATGCCCACCGTGTTGTGAGGCTGCGAGCTGCATCCGACGGTCAGACGGGCGAAGTTGCGGAAGTGTTGACCGCTGAGTTTGAGGGTCAGCCCTTCAACAAGCCGAATGACCTCGCCCTCGACACGCACGGCGGGCTGTATTTCACTGATCCCAATTACACGCGGAACGACCCATCTCAACCCGTCGAAGGCGTGTACTACCTGAGTACCGATAAGAAGGTCACACGCGTGGTCGATGACCTCCCACGTCCGAACGGAGTCCTGGTCTCTGCGGATGGACAATCTCTTTATGTCGCCAACATTAAGCTGCGAAAGATCATGCGGTATGAGATCGTCGGGCCGGGACAGATCTCCCAGGGCGAAGTGATCTTCACCGGTGACGAATCGTTGGATGGCGGCGGACCGGACGGGATGAGCCTCGACGAGCAGGGCAACATTTACGCGACCTACAAATCGGTCGTTGTGCTGACCTCAGAGGGCGAACTGATCGGTCGCATCGAAATCCCGGAAGGCCCCGCAAACTGTGCCTTCGGCGGACCCGACAACAAGACACTCTACGTGACAGCACGCACGAGTCTGTATTCCATCCCGATGAAAGTCGCCGGCATTGCACTCCGTGCGACCGGACCTGGTGTCGCAGGAGCAGCTGATGCGGGTGCCAGTGAGACGCGAGAGATCAAAGCAGGACCGCTGACGTTGCAGGTGCCCGAGGATTGGAAACAGGAACGTCCTTCTAACAAGCTGCGGCTGGTCCAATTTGTCATTCCCGCAGCAGAGGGTGATGCAGAGGGAGCGGAACTCGTTCTCTCAGGCCCCTTCGGGGGGTCAGAACAACAAAACATCCAACGTTGGATCAGCCAATTCGACGCGGATGGCCGAGAACTCAAGATGACCCAGGGTGAGACTGAACAAGGGAAGTACATCCTCGTTGACCTGACCGGCACCTATAACAAGACCATCGGCCTTCCTATCCGCCGTCAAACGAAGCCAATGCCCGGCTCACGCGTGCTTAACGTGATGCTCATGGCCAAGGGCGGCGGCAACTACTTCTTCAAGCTGGCCGGTCCGGAGAAGACAGTGACCAGTGTTTCGGAAGCTCTGCGCGCGTCGTTTGGCGGTGATGACTCCCAAGAGTCTGAGTATAAGCTCGACTAACGGTTACAGAAGGACGGACTGGGAAGTCCATCCGACCAGTTCCTGTGCGACTCCTGTCTGATTCCCCGCTTGGAGACCGTGATGTCCCGATGCGTTGCTGTCCTGACTGTCGTCGTGATCCTGTTGAACGCCTCTCGTGTGTCGTTCGGCCAATTCGACGAAAACGGCGACCTCATTCCCGGATTACTGGGCACGTACGCCTGCGGTGACAAATCGGTCGAACACATCGACGTCACGTTGTCACACGATTGGGGCGAGGCGTCTCCCGACGAACGACTGCCGGTCGGTCCCTTCTCGGTCACCTGGCAGTCGCAGTTGCTGCAACGACAGGACACGGCATATCAGTTTCACGCCTACTTTCAGGGGACGTTGGATGTCCAAGTCGACGGCGAGACGGTGCTGGCGGGCACACGTGACGAACCGGGTTGGATTAGCGGGGAACCCGTTGAGTTGAGCTTCGGGTTGCTGGAATTGGAGATCTCTTTCGAGAAGACTCAGCCCACAGCACAAGTGCATCTGTTCTGGTCATCGGACGACTTCCCGCTGGAGCCGATCCCTCCGCATCTGCTCTTTCGTGATGAGGGACGTCCCGATCTGGTGGCTCGTGAACGGGGGCGTGAGTTGTATGCGGCTCATCGCTGCAACCGCTGTCATCGACGGGAGGACGAACCTCTCAGTCCTTCAGCACCCTCACTGGAGCATGTGACATCGGGCCTCGATGAAGCGTGGTTGGTTGAGAAACTTCTCGGTCGTGATGCGTCCGCCGCTCATGCACGAATGCCGTCGTTCGGTTTCAGTGAGGAAGAGGCGACGGCGATCGCGGCGTACTTGCAAAGCGTATCAACGCTGGTCGAACTAGCCTCACTACCGGAGCAGAAGCCGCGAGAGGAGAGCGAGCCGGACGGCGCTCAGTTGCTCAAATCAGTCGGCTGTCTCGCCTGTCACACACTCGGAGAAGTCGGTCAAGACCAACCGTTCACAGGTGGTGACCTCGCACACATCGGCGAGAAGCGAACCGCCGAGTGGTCCTTCCAATGGTTGTCCGACCCCGCGTCGCTCAACGTCGACCATCGGATGCCGACGATTAAGCTCAGTGAGCGCGAGCGAGCGTTCATCGCCGCGGAACTTGCGTCACGGACTCGCGAAGAACACGAGGCGGCAACGGTTCAAAAAAATGAGGCATCGGCGTCGGATAACGTCGAGCGGGGACGGTTGCTTGTCGAACAGGCCCGCTGTACGGCGTGTCATCGTATTCCGGGACAGAAGGCCCACTTAGAAAACGTCCCCTCCTTGGCCGCAGGTGACCACGACTGGGGGCAGTCGTGTCTGTCGTCTCTCGAACGCAAGACGCATCGGCCTGTCTACGAGAAGACGAACGCCGACGCCCTGCGGTCTTATGTCGACTCGCGCGTCGGGAAGTTGTCACCCCCTTCAAAATGGTCGCACGGACGCACTGTGCTGGAGGAGCGGAATTGCTTGGCGTGTCACGAACGTGATTTGGGGACGGGCATCGTGCCGATCGCGGGAGAGTTGGAGCGAACGGACGAGCGGTTTCGCGGTCAGAGTCAGGCCTTGATTCCCCCCTCGCTGACAGCCGTTGGCGACAAGCTGCACGACAAGGCTCTTGCAGTCGCTGTGCGTGGTGAGCAGAAGACGCCGCGGCTGCCTTGGTTGAATGTCCGCATGCCGCGTTTCACACACAGCGAAGAGGATCAGCGGCACTTACTGAGTTATCTCATCGGCCATGATCGCATTCCTGACGATGCCCCGGCCAGTCTTGCCAGCGCAGAATTGTCCGCTGAGCCTGCGACCGATGTTGAGCAAACTCTACTCACCGGTCATGCACTTGCGGGTGCGGGGGCCTTCAACTGTGTCGCTTGCCACAAGTTCGGCGACTACGAGCCGCGCAACGTTGCACTCGGCACGAAAGGCTGCGACCTGTTGATGATCGGCGACCGTATGCGGTCTGAGTTCTTTCATCGTTGGACACGGGCCCCGTTGCGTGTGGTGCCGGGCATGGAGATGCCCAACTACAACAAGCCCGTCAAAGGAGTGCTGGATGGTGACGTCGATCGGCAACTCGCAGCCCTCTGGCGGTCGATCAACGATCCAAGATTCACAACGCCCACTAACCCTACGCAGGTCGAACAACTGCTGATCGTCGAGCCAGACACGCCGCCGCAGATCATTCGCGATGTGTTCACGGTCGCTCAGCAGAACGGCGGCGGAAGTGTCGCACGGTCGTTCGCGGTCGGCTTTGGCAACGGACACAGTCTGTTGTTCGATCTCGACCAATTCGCTGTGCGAGGCTGGACACTGGGCGACTTCGCTCGCCAGCGAACAGAAGGCAAGAGCTGGTACTGGGATCTCGCGGGAGTTGACGTGATGACCGGCTTCGATGCGGTCCCCGGAATGGCTCTGCGTCATCACGCGACGGGCGACATCGTGCAACCGATCTCCGAGGGCAACCGCGTCGCGAAGTTGTTGCGATACGGGCAAGTGAGTCAGTCGATTGTCTTGGAGCACACGCTGTCGTTTCGTATCGGTAAGCAGATCCATGAGTTGGCCGTCAAGCAGGAGTTTGCGCCCTTGAATGGTGAGAAAGACGGGCCGACTGGAGTGAAGCGAACGGTCACAGCGGAATCGATCCCTGATGGCTACGACGTCGTCTTGCGACAGTCGGCTGAGACGGCATTGCTCTCGGACGCGACCATCTCCACGAATGATCCGCATCACACGGGTGCCACGACATCGATTGAGCAAGCCTATGTCAGTTCGGCGAAGCGGCATCTCGCACTCCCGAAGGCTCGCAAGGAGCTGCCTCGCAACGACGCGATCGTGACAACACTCCCCGGCATGACGGGGCAACGGCTCAAGCTGCCTGCGTCGATCATGCCTACGTCCCTTGCGATCACGAATGATGACCAACTCGTTTTCACGTCGCTCAAGGGACACGTCTATGAGACAAACGACTCAGATGATGATGGATTGGCAGATGATCTCAACCAGTTGGAGCAAGGCCTCGCTGCACCGTTCGGCATCCTGCCGTATCGTGGAGGCTTGCTGGTCTCGCACAAGCCGGAACTGTTGTGGCTCAGTCAGTCCAGCGGAAGCAGTGAAGGGCCTCAGCGAGAAGTCTGGGCGGACGGCTGGGGTTTCACCGACAACTACCACGACTGGGTCACCGGACCCGTCCGTGACAATGACGACAATCTCTACCTCGCCTTCGGCAGCGACTACAACCAGCAGGGACGGTCGGACAACACCACTCGCTGGCGAGGCAAAGTTATTCGCATTGACGCCGATCGTCACATCGAGCCAATCGCGCATGAGTTGCGTTACCCTCAGGGCATCGCCATCGACGGGCAGGGACGGTTGTTTGTCAGTGACCAACAGGGAGTCGCCAATACGTTCAACGAGATCAACCACATCGTGCAGGGGCGCCATTACGGCGTGAAAAGTCTGCATGAAGATGAGTCGGATGCAGACGAGACGCGAGCCACCGTGCAGGTGCCCCATCCGTGGACCCGCAGCGTGAACGGCATCTTCTTTCTGCCGCAGGAGATGTCCGGTCCACTCGCCCCCTTCGCAGGACACGGTGTCGGCTGCGAGTACAACGGCAAGCGGCTCATCCGTTTCTCGATGCAAGAGATCGATGGTGAGTTACAGGGCGCGTGCTACGACCTCTCCCGACCCTCATGGGAAAATGAAGAGCAGACATTCCTCGGACCCATCTGTGGCACGTCGACGCCCGATGGCACGCTCTACGTTGGCAGCATCTTTGACAGCGGTTGGCTCGGCGGCCCCAATACGGGCGAGATCGTCAAGCTCACTCCCAATGACAGCGACGTCCCCAACGGCATTCGTGAACTCCGAGCGACCGTCGACGGATTGGAGATCGAGTTCTTGGAACCTGTTGATGCGACACGAGCTCTCGACCCGGACAGTTACGTGCTCTCCGGTTACACCCGCGAGTGGCAAGGCTCGTACGCAACTCCCGATTCCGGTCGTTACACACCTGAGGTGACAGACATCCAACTCGACGCCGACGGACGAACGGTGGCGCTGACGATCCCGGATCGACGCGCCAAGTACGTGTACGAGGTCAACTGTGCAAATCTCGCAGACAAGGAACAGGAACTGTTTCCCGCGACTGGCCACTACACAATGAACCAAGTTCCCTCAACTTCGACTCACTGAGGAATTAGATGGACTACGAAGTCGAATTGAAGTTTCGGTTGACGTCGGCAGGCGATGTCCTCGCACGTCTCGAAGGACTCGGCGTTACCGTGGGACCACCGGTCGAGCAGAGAGATTCCTACTTCAATCATCCGTCTCGGGATTTTGCACAGACTGATGAGGCATTCCGCATTCGATCGGTCGGCGACGAGAATCGACTGACCTACAAGGGACCAAAGGTTGACACGCAAACTAAGACGCGGCAGGAAAATGAGGTGTCGATTGCGGCGGGTCAGGCGGCGTGTGAGCAAATAGCGGCCATGTTGATGTCGCTCGGCTTCCGGCAAGTGCGGACGGTCATCAAGCATCGACGGATCGGACACCTGCGATGGGAAGATTGGACGGTCGAGGTCGCGCTCGATGATGTCCCGCCTGTGGGCCAGTTCATCGAGTTGGAGTCGATCGCCGATGAGTCGAATTGGCAGGCGGCCCGCGATTCACTCCTGAGATTCGCAGATCAACTTCAGTTGACCGAGCCCGAGCGACGGTCCTATCTGCAACTCGTTTTGGAGTCCGACTGACGAAGCGGGGCAAACTGTGAGATTGGTCCTTCCCAAGCTGCTTCCCATTCAAGACAATTCCGCTGGAAGGGCTTGCCGGGCAATTAGAACGTCTGTACACTATTGTTGAACTATCGATTATCGAGAGCACCCCGGCTTTCGCCAGCGTCAGCGAAGCCAGTTTGACGGAACCCACTTAGACGCAACCCACTTAGACGCAACATTGACGCGGAGACACGATCATGGCGACACGGACCAAAGCGGCCAAACCGAAGGCCAACGGCAAAGTTGTAGAGCCTGTCAGCGAACACGATAAATTGCTGGCCAACACGTTGGGACAGATTGAGAAGGCCTTCGGCGAAGGCTCAATCATGAAACTGTCCGACCCGCGGAATAAAGCCATCGAGGGCATCTCCACAGGGTCGTTGTCGCTCGACCTCGCGCTGGGCGGGTCGGGGTTTCCTCGTGGACGAGTCATCGAACTGTTCGGACCGGAGTCCAGCGGTAAGACAACCTTGGCACTGCACGCCATCGCCAGTGCTCAAAAAGAGGGAGGGATCGCAGCCTTCATTGACGCCGAGCATGCTCTCGACCCTGCGTGGGCCAAGAAACTAGGCGTCAATCTCGAAGAGTTGCTGGTCAGTCAGCCGACGTTCGGCGAAGAAGGACTTCAAATTGCCGAGATGCTGATCAAGTCCAATTCCGTGGACATCATCGTGGTTGACTCCGTCGCTGCACTGGTCCCGAAGGCGGAACTGGATGGGGAGATCGGCGACAAGCATGTCGGACTGCAGGCCCGCATGATGAGCCAAGCCATGCGGAAACTCACCGGTGTCATCTCCAAGGCCAAGACGACGGTCATCTTCATCAATCAGATCCGTGAGAAGATTGGCGTGATGTTCGGTAGCCCGGAGACGACGCCCGGCGGTCGCGCATTGAAGTTCTACAGCTCCTGCCGCGTCGATGTCCGCCGTATTGCGACGCTCAAGGATGCAGACGACACGACTGGCATTCGCATGAAGGCCAAAATCGTCAAAAACAAGGTGGCACCCCCCTTCCGCGTGGCGGAGTTCGACATGCTCGTCACCCACGGCATTAGCCTGGAAGGGGATATCCTCGACATGGCGACGGTGGACAATGTTGTGCAGAAGAGCGGGAGCTGGTTCAACTATGGAGACACACGTCTGGGGCAAGGTCGCGACAAGTCCTGTGCGTTCCTGATGGAGAACCCTCAGATCCTCGACGAGATTCGCACCAAGGTGTTGCAAAAGCGTGGGGCCATCCCCGCAGCAGAGGCAGCCGACAAAGCCGAGTCGAACGGCGAGGCGGAGTAACTCGCGAGTTGCCGTAAGACTGCTTCGACCAACTTGGGGGGGAGGCGATCGGCTGCTAAGATCGGTGGGGACAGAATATCCTTCATCGCAACCCGCATCCATGCGTCAATTGTCGTTCCATTCACTCCGACCATTCTGCTGGAGTCTGCTGACACTGGTGGTCATTGGCGACCCGTCCACATTGGTGAATGCGGGCGATCTCGACGGCTTAGCCGCAGCCCGTGCCGTCGAGCAGCAGTTCGTGGATGTGATCGCCCGATGCGAAGGGGCTGTTGTCAGTATCGTGCGGCTGGGCCATCCCAGTGGTGATGAGCGACGGCCATTGAGGCTGCCTCAAAGGGGCCGCGTGAACGATCGGGCAATCGATCTTTCGTCCGCCCCGGTCACATTCGGATCTGGCGTCATTATTGCAGCCGAGGCCGATGGCGATGACCGGTTTGTTTTGACGAATGACCATGTGCTTCGGTTGGCAGGCGAGGCAACAAGTGCGAACCTTCGTGACCCGATCGATGTCCAATTGTCGAATCATCGGAGCGTGCGGGCCCTTGTCGTGGCATCGGATCCTCGCAGCGATCTGGCGGTGTTGAAATTGAATCTCTCCGGGACCGGGATCGACCCCGCGGACGTTGTTCCCCTGCCACTTGGCGACGCGACGAATGCTCGCAAAGGGCAACTTGTGTTGGCTTTGGGGAACCCTTATGCCATCGCCAGAGACGGTGCTGCGAGTGCGAGTTGGGGCATCATCAGCAACATCTCGCGTCCGGCCCCGAAGCAGGACAACGATCAGGCACCGGGCAACGGAGCGGGGGCGACCATTCATGAATATGGGACACTTTTGCATGTCGATACACGCCTCGATGTGGGGACGAGTGGCGGCGCACTCGTCGACCTCGAAGGAAATCTGATTGGTCTGACCACATCACTTGCGGCCCTGCAGGGATATGAAAAGTCCGTTGGCTATGCCATTCCAGTCGACGACGCGATGCAGAGGGTGATCGAATCATTACTGAAAGGGTACGAGGTGGAATACGGCTTCCTCGGCATCCACACGGAAGATGTGTCACCTGGTGAAATGCAACTTCCCGGTGGTCGTATGTCAGCGGCGCGTGCGATGTTCGTCTCGTCCGGCTCCCCTGCGGCCCGAGGAGGTCTGCGAAATCGGGATGTCATCCTGTCAATCAACGACCAGCCCGTATTTGCTGCGAACGACCTGATGCGGGAAATCGGTCTGCTCGGCCCCGGAGCCAGCGCGCGGCTTGAAGTCTGGAGACCAAGGGAAGGCCGACGAGCACGGGCTGATGTCACGCTTGGCAAATGGCCCGTCGTTGACGACTCACAAATCGTTGCGACGAAGGATCGTTATCCGACATGGCGTGGGTTACGTGTTGACTACCCCACAGGCCGCCGACGGTTCTTGACAAGCGATGTCATGGAAGAATACCACCATGCAGTCCTCATTCTGAGTATCACGGAGGAGAGTTCTGCCGAAGCAGGCGGACTGCGACCGGGAGATTTTGTGAGAGCTGTCGGGAGTGTGTCGGTCGAGACCCCTCAACAGTTTCATGATGCAGTCGCGGCCCTGTCAGGTCCCGTCACGCTGACACGTCTGGACGGGACACAAATCGAATTGGCCGATCCGGAAAACAACTAACCTTCCTGAGGTCTGATCGCTCAATTCGACAGGCCGAATTCTCAGATTGCCCCTCACGTATGAAGACCGACGAGCTGCGGGAAAAGTACCTTGCCTTCTTTGAATCCAAAGGTTGTGTCCGCCGTCCAAGTGATGTGCTCGTTCCACGCGAGGACAAGACGGTGCTGTTCACCCCGGCGGGGATGAACCAATTCAAGAACCAGTTTCTGGGCATCGGTCCGATCGACTTCACCCGGGCAACAACCTGCCAGAAATGCATCCGCACGGGAGACATTGGCAACGTTGGCGTCACCGCCTATCACCACACGTTCTTTGAGATGATGGGCAACTTCTCATTTGGGGACTACTTCAAACAGGACGCCATCCACTGGGCGTGGGAGTTTCTGACAGAGAAGAAGTGGCTCGGCATGGAGCCTGAGCGGCTGACGGTCACCGTTTATCAGGAGGATGACGAGGCGTTCAACATTTGGCACGACGAGATTAAGCTCTCCGCAGAACGAATTCGTCGTGATGATGAGCATGAGAACTTCTGGCCCGCAGGTGCTCCGTCGCATGGGCCCGACGGAGTATGTGGGCCCTGCAGTGAGATCTACTATCACCCGGCGTCGGGCGGTGAGGAGGTCGAGATCTGGAATCTCGTGTTCACGCAATTCAACCGGGTTGGCGATCCTCCAGACAACCTGCGACCGTTGCCCAAGAAAAACATCGACACTGGAATGGGACTTGAACGTTGTGCAGCCGTGCTGCAGGGCGTGGAGAGCAATTACGAAATTGACATCATGCGTCCGCTGTGTGAGGCTGCCGGAGAGATTGTCGGTGTGAAGTACGACTTCGGTGGCAAACAGGGGCGACCGCTGCGGCGGATCGCCGATCACCTGCGCGCCTGTACGTTCGCGATTCACGAAGGGATCGGTCCGGGCAGTAAGGATGCGGCGTACATCATCCGCCTGTTGCTGCGGCGAGCATTCCTGGAGGGCTATCTGCTCGGTCACAAGGAGCCGTTTCTCTATCAACTTGTACCAGCAGTTCGAGACATCATGGCGGTCCCCTATCCGGAGTTGTCGCAGACAATCAAGAGCGTCACCGAAACGATTTGCGAGGAGGAAGAGCACTTCCTGGGGACAATTGACCGCGGGCTGTCAAAGTTTGAGAAGTTGGCCCAGCGTGCGAAGGCCTCTGGAGGAGTCTTGCCGGGGAAAGAGGTGTTCGATCTTCACCAGACAGATGGATTCATCCTCGATTTGACTCACGCTTTGGCTGACGATCGCAAGCTGACGATCGACATGAATGGGTTCCGTCGTGCGGAGGACGAACACAAGCGTAAGAGTGGAGGCGGCAGCTGGGGCGTGATGGCAGTCGGGCCACTCGATGCCATTCAGAAGGACGCCGGCGACACAGACTTCCTGGCCTACGACAAGATGTCAGTCGATGCCAAAGTGGTCGGGCTGGTCGTCAATGGAAAGCGGGTCGACAAGGTATCCACTGAGGGGACGACCGTTGATGTCGTGCTGGACCGGACGCCGTTCTATGGAGAATCCGGTGGACAGGTGGGGGACACAGGCACAATCCAAGGTGAGAGGAGTGAATTCGATGTGCTCGACACGCAGAAGCACGCAGGGCTGATTGTGCACCGAGGGCAGCTCTTGTCTGGATCACTCAAGGAGGGTGACGCGGTCGTGGCGACCGTTGGGGAGTCACGGCGAGCCGGCATCCGTCGAGCACACTCAGCGACGCATTTGTTGCATCACGCACTGCATACAGTGTTGGGCGAGCATGCGATGCAACGGGGGTCGAAGGTTGAGGACGATGTGCTGCGGTTCGACTTTTCTCATGGAGCGGCGGTGCAACCGGAGGAGTTGCTCCGCGTGGAGGATATCGTCAACGAGCGCGTTGCGGAGGGGGCAGCCGTCAACATTGCCTTCATGGACATCAAGCAGGCGAAGGAAGCCGGGGCGATGGCTTTGTTTGGAGAGAAGTATCCGGACAAGGTCCGTGTCGTGTCGATGGGAGACTACAGTAAGGAACTCTGTGGTGGCACGCATCTCGACAACACGGGTCAGGTCGGACTGTGCAAGATCGTCAACGAAGAGAACGTCGCAGCGGGAGTGCGTCGGATTGTGGCTTATACCGGTCGACGTGCCTTGGGACAGGTGCGGGAGAACGAGTCACTACTCAAGGAAGTGGCGACGGCCTTGAAGACGCCGCAACCACAGGACGTCCCGCGGCGGATTCAGCAGCTTCAGGACGAACTCAAGCAACTCAAGCTGGATCTCTCCAAGTTCACTAAAGCGAGTGTGGCGGATCGTGTCGGCGAGTTTCTGTCGGAGGCAGAGCGTGTGAGAGATGCTCAGATTGTCTGTCAACGAGTGGATGACCTCGATCGTGAGGGGCTGCGAGAACTCGCTGACCAACTGCGCATTAAAGGTGGGTCAGTCGCAGTCTTGTTGGCGACGGAACTCGACGGGAAGGTCGCACTCCTTGCGGCGGTCTCAAAGGATCTGGTCAAACGCGGAGTCAAGGCGGGTGACTGCGTGCGTGAGGCCGCGAAGATCGTCGGGGGGGGGGGGGGAGGTCGTCCCGATCTGGCTGAGGCAGGCGGCAAAGATGCGACGAAAATCGAGGATGCCCTATCCAAAGGGTCTGACGTCTACCGGCAGGCTCTGAGCTGACGAACTTGCTGAAAGATTGGTTGATTTTGCAAGTCTCTCGGCTGCCCGGGTATGTAATCGGGATGTCACTGCCACCGGCCCGGATCGGTGATTGCAGGGCCATCCGCTTCGCTCCTGACCCTGCCACCCTCAAGAATATCGGTTTGGAATCCCGCTCCTGGCATCTCTCTCCTGGGAGATGAGAGGTGACGATCGGTCAGTTTGATCTTGGTCACTTCTCCCATTTCACCGTAGAATCTCGCTCTTCACGCCGGTCTGGAGGCTGCGTGAGCTGCGATGCATGGATGGGACTTCGGTGAGGATGCCGTGAAAATTCGCTCACAGTGGATGCTGCGTTTGCTGGGAAAACTGATCGCCTTCAGTTGCCGTGTCCTGTTCTTGACGGTGCGGAAGGAATTGATCGTGATCCATCCGGGGACCAGCCCGTATGAAGATTGCAAAGATGAGAAGTTTCTCTACTGCATTTGGCATGACAATATTCTGGGCCCGTCTTTTTGTGGCCGCAGTGTGAAGATGGCTGCCCTCACCAGCCTGCACGGTGACGGGGCGTTCGTAGCCACGATGCTGGAGTGTGTGGGCATCACACCGATCCGTGGATCGAGCAGTCGGGGGGGAGCGGCGGCCGTGCGAACCATGATGGAAGCGGCCCGTGACATGGACGTGACGATCACTACGGACGGACCGCGTGGTCCCCGCCGTCAGGTGAAGGAGGGGATCGTCTATCTCGCATCGCAGACCGGACGTCCAATCGTTCCGGTCGCAATCTCGGCGAGTCGCGCCTGGCATGTCCGCGGTCGTTGGACCGATCTCCTGGTGCCAAAGCCGTTCTCGAAGGTCTGGCTGCTCGCAGGTGATTTGATCTTCGTCCCCAGTGGACTCTCACGGAATGAAATGAAAGACTACCGTGACGAAGTTCAAGTCGCGATGGACAAGTTGAACGTGCATGTTCACGAGTTGGCAGGCGGATCAAGCAGCCGCTTTGCGATTACTTCCAAAGCTGTCGCTCCCAGTTTCGGTCCCTCCCGTCGAGTCGCCTGAGACGTTGTCTGGACGTTCGATGCGGTCGAACCAGGCAGAGATTCGTGGCTGGTACAGGATGGTGTTGGCGACCAACCACCCTACTGTGGCTCCGACCAACACGTCGCTGACGAAGTGCTCACAGACTTCGATTCGCTGAATGGCAACGAGCACAGCCAGTGTGCCGAACAGCCATTTGCCTCGTGGGAACACATGAGTGAGCACGACGGCAAAAGCGACGCCGGACGCGGTGTGAGCAGAGGGAAAGCTCTTCAGGCTCGGACCCTCATGTAGGAACGGCAGCAGTCCGTAGAACGCATCGGTTGCGGAGTCGCTGGCCATGTCGAAATACTTCGGCCGCTGACGTCCGACAAGCAGTTTGATGATGTCAGCTGAGAGGCCCGCAGCCACTGCAGCAGCAGCGATTCGCGGCACTCGCCTGCGAAGCGTCGGCAGGATGACTAACACGGTGATCAACAACATCCCCTGGCCATAAGGTGTCGCAAAGGGTTCGATACTTCGCAGGTAACGGTGCAGTTCGTCCGGCCAGTCGCGAGGGGCACAGGCGCGCGCCACGGGGAGGTCGACCGTCACCAACGCGACGGCAGCCAGTGTCAGCAGCGTTAGAGGAACGAGGGCCCAACGTTGAAACGGGCTGAGTTGACGTGCAGTTTCGAGAGGGAGTGTGTGCATGGAATCCATTCCTGTGTTGCAATCGATGATCACGAGCCTCGCTACGCGGCCTTGCGTTCAGTTCCAATGAAAGTGGACTGTTCCTGGATGATGGACGAGGCATCGAATCGTGTGCCGAAGTATTTGGCCTGAGCTACCGGATCGTTCAACACAGTTTTTGCGTCGCCGCTGACAATGACTTCGCCATCACTGATGATGTTACTGCGGTCAACGATTGTCAGAGTTTCTCGCTCGCGGTGGTCAGTCAACAGGATGGAGATCCCCTGTGTTCGAAGATCGGAGATAATGTCCTGAATACTGTTGATGGTGACCGGGTCGATTCCTGTAAAGGGTTCATCCAAGAGAATGATGCGCGGTCGGCTGGCGAGACACCGGGCGATCTCCAGCCGTCGCCGCTCACCACCAGACAGAGTCGAGGCGATCTGTGTGCGTTTGGTGTCCAGGCCGAATTGTTCGAGCAACTCGCCTGTCAAACGGAATCGCTCCTTCCGTCGATGGCCCAGGAACTCGAGGATCGCCAGGATATTCTGCTCGACAGACAGCTTGACAAAGACGCTGTTATCCTGGGGCAG
Source organism: Planctomycetaceae bacterium (assembly GCA_029259815.1). Lineage (GTDB taxonomy): Bacteria > Planctomycetota > Planctomycetia > Planctomycetales > Planctomycetaceae > JAHBXU01. The sequence continues at coordinate 19,752 of JAJDEJ010000212.1, forward strand.
GTAACCCATCCCGTGTCGTGCCCGCTGGTACATCGGCCAACTGGAGACATCCTCGCCATTCAGGAAGACCGCTCCCTCTGTGGGGGCGATGAGTCCACAGGCCATGCGGAAGGTCGTGGTTTTACCGGCACCATTGGGGCCAAGCAGTCCAACAATTTCGCCGGGTTCGACGTCAAACGAGACGCCCCGGACGGCACGTTTGCCGCCAGGGTAGACTTTCACCAGATCCGTGCATTCGAGCAGTGCCATGGAGTCCTCCTTGACTCGTGTCGCTTGTGATCGCTTTGTCGTGTGGTCAGCTTCGTGCTGAGTGTCGCCAACAGGCTCTATCTGATGCGGTTCATCCGATCAACTTGTGGATAGAAAGGCACCGAGTATTTGGGATAGTCGGGAACCTTAACCAGCCCGCCTCCGGGGAGGGCTGTCTTGTGGGATCTTAAAGCATAGCCTCGGCCATCATTCATGAAAGGGACACCGTGTGGCCAGTAGATCCAGAAGGCCTTGCCGACCAGAAATTTCCGAGGGACGCCCACACCCGTTGACCACAATCGGCTGTCGCGACTGCGGGGGCTGTTGTCTCCCAACGCCAGATATTCATCGGGACCGAGGACATAGTCGCGTTGGTTGAATTCATCGCTGTGCTCTGCGTACCTGCGTGACCACTCGGCGGGATCGTGAAGATAGGGTTGGAGTTCTCGCATCTCGCGATCAAGTCTGCGATTTCGGCCCTCCTGCATTTCCTCGAACGTCTTGCGGTAGAAGATGTCGCGTTCGACCTGTAAGTGAGCGACTTGGGCTTGCACATTTTGGGCGGAGATTCCAATGGGTGCCAGATCGCTGTCGATGGCCGTCGGACCACCGACGTCGAAGCGTTGATAGGAGGCTGCCTCGCCGAAATCGATGACCGTATCGTCCACCCACAGGCAAAGCCGGTCATCAACGTTCGCAAAGGAGATGTCCCATGTGCCAGTCCCCTTGATAGAGGTCGCAGCCGTGGCCATCTCCTGCTCTTCATCGGGATCGATTTGCACATTGACTTGGAGCAACGTGGCTAGACCAGTGTTCGCGTCGATGCGGCAGCGATACCAGGACAGTCCATCACAGAGTTCGAGCACAACTTGGCCGTCGGCCTGGACTTCCTCTAACGTCAACTCAAAGTTTGTTGTGAGATCTGAGATCCACAGACCACCAACGTCGACTTCGCGCGGCGAATCGGGCATACGACCGCCGCTGCCGTAGTAGGCATTGTAGCTGCAGAAATCCGTGATTAACTGTGGACGAGCTCGCACGGGTCGTCCCGAGAGGAGGGCGTCCCAATCATCCGGAGAGGGCACGAAATGTCGATATCGCAGCCAGTGCTGTTGTCCATCACCGGCAGTCTGATCAGTCAGTCGAAAGGATCGCGATTCTGGATCGTGAGTCCAGCCGCTGTGGGTCTCGTGCCAGTCTCCAATTTCGTCTGTGTCGGACAACTCGACAGCCGCCCATCTTTCGGGCCACCCACCCTCCAGAAGCTTGCGAGGCGGATAGTCGTCGTCGTAGACGGGGATCTGGATTTGCCGTTGCTTGTTGGGGTCGGACTTTCGCTGGATCTGCTCGCCCTGCGCTTCGTCCCATGTGTAGATGTCGCCGTTTCGAATACGGATCGTCTCGTTGGGGAGTCCGATCAGCCGTTTGATGTAGTTGGTCTTCGGCTCTTCAGGGAACTTGAAGACGAAGACATCAAACCGATCCGGGTCGCCTGCCTCATAAGGATATTTGGTGACGAGGATTCGATCACCGTTGAATGCCAGTTCGTTTTTGATGTTGTTATTGGGATATCGACAGTTGGGGCAAAAGGCCGACTCAACGCGGGTATGGGGATGGAGCGTGCCATACTCGTTATTCACTTCATCACTCGCACCGACCACGATGCGGTAGCCACATTGCTCGCAGTTTCCCTCTTTGTGGCGGCCATAGAGTGTCGGCGCCATCGACCCGGTCGGGATGACGAATGCTTCGGCCTCGAATGTGCGAAACAGGAACGCCAGCACAAACGCAAACACCACTGACTCAATGGTCTCCCGCCAGCTGTCCTGACGCTTGGGAGGTTGATCAGACGTGTCGTCCGCCTCGTTGTGGGTTTTGCGTTTGCGGAACAGGATGGCCATCAGAGAAGTAATCGGTTGGAGGTGTTGTCGATGGGGAAGCCGCAGGTCGAGAGAGAGGCGTCAATCACTCGTGTTTCGAGTCGGCAGCAGATGTTGTGGAGGGGAGACGAATTGGAAACGAGCAAAATGGTCGTCAGCAGCCGTCTCACTGACATACGCTGTCGGATTCCTTGACGTTGGAAGAGTTCTCATCTCCCTTGATTCTCAGTGAATATAGCGAACACGCGTGAAATCGGGAATGCGGATGTGATGCACGCGACTGCCGATTTGCACACGCTCCTGTTGTGAAGGCAGATGGACAAGAAACGGCTTTCCGATCAGCAGATTCTGTGGAATCGTCGGCGACTCCCACGAACGACTGTCGACCGAAACCGGGCTGTTATCACCGAGGACCATCAGTTCGTCAGCACCCACATCGATCGGGTGCTGACTGTCACCGGCGTCCTTGGGGGTGTAGTAAATGTCTCGATAGAGTTGCAATTGGTCGACGACCAACTCGGCCCCCACGGCACCCAGCAGAACGGGCTCGCGCGGCTGCATTCGTGGAGTATCTTTGGCAGTGTAGAGCAACGGTGCGAACAATTCCTCTTTGTCGATGGCGACCAGAACCTGCCGATCAAAGATGGACATCTCGACGAGTCCCTTTCCGTTGATCAGTGACGTCGGCAAAGGAGCCGTGTGCAGTGGCTCGTCTGCGTTGTCGACCATCAGGCGAGCCTCGTGATTCGCAAGATCAAAGACGACCTCGAACCAGTGCCAACCGTCCGTCATACGGATGCGAAACTCGCCGTCACCCCCGAGATGTCGGACGTTCGCGGACAGCATCAGATCGTGAACAGGATAGGGAGCCTTCGCTGATCGTGGATGATTGTAGCCATAGACGTCTGTGATGAGGCTGTAATGTGACGAGTCGCCTAACCGAGTCACGGCTTCTTGAAAGATCACGTTGTCAGAGGCTTCGTGCAACTTGTCGACAACGGACATGGGCAGGACGCCCGTACACGAGAGTCGCCGTTCTTCTGTTTCATAGGACAAAGACGGATCGAATGAATTTGGCGGGTGGTCTGGCAAGGGCCACTCCGGCAGCTCGACTGATGATTTGTGATGCCCACCTCGGCGGATCCAGTGACGATAAGCAAGCCAGTGGGCACCGTCTGTTTCGAGCGATCCGCCTCTTTCTGGATCATGCTGGAAGGCGTTCCCATCGGCCTGCCAATGGGAGGGTGACTGTGTTGTTTCCCAACGGGGATGCCAGTCGTCTTCAAGGGGTTCGTAGTCGTTGTCATAGACACCGATTCGCATGCTGCGCTGGACCGTCATCGACTTTCGCTGTAGCACGCCATCGACGACGACATCTCCGTCAACCAGTTGCACCTGCTCCCCCGGCAAGCCAGCGACTCGTTTGACATATGCCTGAGACGGTTCCGATGGATGTCTGAAGACAACAACTTCCCAACGTCGTGGCGAGCGAAGCTGGTAGAAATGTTTGTGAACGAGCAATTGATCCCCTTCGTTGCGGGGAACAGCTTGGACATTGATGCCCGTCAGACCGCAGTTCGGGCAAACCGTATCGGCGGACGCACGAACACCGAAGTCTGGCGATTTTCCCTGAGCCAGGATTGTGTCATCGACGTCGTAACGCGTCCCCCGAGAGAATGTGTAGGCACAATCGGGACAGACGATCTGCCGGTGGAATCCCAACAGGCAGGGAGCCATTGACCCCGTCGAGATCATGTAGCCTTCGGTGATGAACCCGCGAAACCCGATGACTGCCAGTGCGAGAATCACCACCGCTTCGCCAAGCTGCCTAAGGGTGCCAGGTTCTCTTGCGCGGACATTGTCTCGCGGAGAGGTTGTGGGCCTCGAACTTTGAGTTGAATCAGCAGTCATAGGCTGCGCAGCGGCGAATCCCGATAATTCCAATTGTGTGGATTATACCGCTCCTACCGCTTGAGAGGAAACCCCGCCACTCATCAATGCCCAAAACGGTTTGGATGTCATCGAGGTGATGTTAGTGATTGTCAACCAATGATTTGTGGAAGATGGCGCTCAATAATTCGGTCCGGCGACTCAGGAGATTTGCAGAGAGCCTCGACGTCAACGCGACGGGTGGATGAACTGTTTGGACCGCAGTATGCTGCGGAGTGAGACGTGGTCGACAAGAACGATCAGAGGAAAGCGCGATGGCGGACACCTACAATTTGAGCCAGAAGACTCAAGCTTCCGACCCCCAGATGATCGCGGGAAAGCTGGCTAAGGCCGATCGTCTCGTGTCTTTGGATGTCTATCGCGGGTTCATCATGACGATGCTCGCGGCGAGTGGGTTTGGCATCTATCGTTTTGCCTCGCTGCCGCAGGATGCCCCGGTCTGGCAGACGTGGGATTATTCGTTTTGGGAACCGCTGGCGTTCCACTTTGAACACCCGGAGTGGGAGAGCAAATTCGGATTGATGGGAGTCTCGTTCTGGGACCTCATTCAACCTGCATTCATGTTTATGGTCGGTGTGGCCATGCCGTTCTCGTATGCGAGGCGGAAGACACTCGGTGCGAGTGGGCTGCGACGATTGGGGCACGCTGTTGGTCGGGCGACTGTCCTGGTCCTGCTGGGCGTGTTTCTGTATTCCCTTGGGCAGGATCGGACCAACTGGATCTTCCCCAATGTGCTGGCACAGATTGGGCTGGGGTACGTATTTGCGTACCTGTTGCTGGGACGCAAACAATGGGTCCAGTGGTCTGCCCTCGCTGGCATTCTCATTGGGTACTGGTTCGTCTTCTGGCAGTACTCACCTCCTCCGGACTATGATTTCGCAGCCGTCAATGCGAGCGTCGAGGAGGGTGAGGTTTACGAGGGTGCGTTTGCTCCCTGGTCGAAGAACGGCAACGCTGCTAGTGCGTTCGACGTGTGGTTCCTGAACCTCCTGCGGAATCCCAGTGAACAGAGACTGGAATCGACCGGAGCGACAGCCGACGCGGAGTCGTGGGCACCGGACTTTCTGCGAAAGTGGTTGTTTGACAACTCGAAGATCTTTCGATTCAACGGCGGCGGTTACCAGACTCTGAACTTCATCCCATCGATCGCGACCACGTTGCTGGGAATTCTCTGTGGTCAGTTGCTGATCCGGCATCGGACGCCGTGGAAGACAGTTGGCATCCTCGTGGGCATGGGGGCAGGGTGCATGCTCGTCGGTCTGCTGGCGGGAGAGTACGCGTGTCCGATCGTCAAGCGAATCTGGACGCCGTCCTGGGTGCTGTTCAGCGGGGCCTATGTCATTTGGATGTTGGCCGCGTTTTACGTGGTGTTCGACATCCTGCCGCTGAAGAAGCTGGCGTTTCCTCTCGCGATTGTGGGGATGAACTCGCTCGCCATGTATCTGATGGGGCAACTGATCGCCGGTTGGGTAGAAGACAATGTCGTGTCGATTCACCTGACCGGATTCCTGCAGACCCTGTTTGGCGAAAACGCATTAGACGACGACATGTACGGGCGACTGCTCATGCCGACTGCGCGATTCGCGGTGTTTTGGCTCATCGCCTGGTGGATGTATCGGCAGCGTTACTTCATTCGCATCTGAGCGGCACAATCGTTCCTCGTTCCCAAACGGGGTTTGGGAACGAGGGGACACAGCGTCAGTAGTTGAGTGCGGCTCGGATCATCGTCGTGTCGCGAGGCTGATAGTTGCCGATGTTGGAGTCGTACTCGAGTTCGCGTCCGAAGACGTATCCGCCTTCGACTCGCCAACTGGACTTGTCGGCGAATTTGAATTCGATGCCTGTGATCAGCCGGAAGTCTCGATAGGTGGCAATGTCGTCCGTGCCGTTCGTGCGTTCGATGGCCCAACTGCCCCCGCCGAATTCGCCAGCGACATACACCCAACGCTCATGACTGCCGTCTTTACGAAAGCGATGGGCGAGGCGTGGACGAGGGACAAGAAGTTCCAAGCGATCATCGGGCGTTGGTGTCCAAACGACGCCTGCGACAGGGATGACCGAAACGTCCTGTCGATCGAGGTAGGCGGCACCGATGGCCAGTTGCAGTTCGGGCGACCAGCGGTAGTAGCCGACGCCCCGACCCACGATGCGGACTGCATCGCTTCCCGTGTTCTGAAAATCGGTGAATAGACCGGGGGCAATGGCGAACTCGCCCAGCCAGCGATCTCCGAAGGGCCAATACATTCGCATCTCGACGGAGACGTCGTAGAGTTGGGAGGGAAGATCCGTGCTGCGTGGTCCGTTCAGGTTGTGCCAGCCAAGTGTTGGTCGGACAGAAAACGCAGGAAAGCGTGGCGTCTCAAGTGCGACACGGGCAGTCAGTGTCGTGAATCCGAGCGTGTTGCCCGTCCCGACGACATGGGTCGCATCCGCGCCTGCGCTGCCGATCCTGACCCATCCAGACTCAGGCGTATGGTCCAACGGCTCAGGTGAAGCCAGGACAGGTGGAATCCAACGCGGCTCACGACTCGCTCCTGTCGAACCAACGTCATCTGTCGCGGGACTCTCATTATCAAGCGGATACTGAGTTTGCTGAATCTCGCCCTGCTCCATCTGGATGGTATGCCCAAAGAGTTGAGAATAGTCAGGAGTCGTCGGCGGTGTCTTCGCAGTAGGGCTCGTCGAGAATTGAAGTCCCTGGTCCAAATGGGAGCGTGGGTACGGTTCGAGATACTGATAAGCTCCGAACTGTGAGGGCGGTCGCTGGTCAGGCGGCGATGCGTCAAACGGACCGCTGACAGGCGTCGTTGCATCGCTGATGAGCGGCGAATACGACTCAGCGGATGAGCTGGGTACGAATCCCGTCACCGCGAGCCCTGCCAGGAGGAGGACACGTGTGCTGGTCGCGACACAGAATCGGGATGTTCTGGTCATGACCATTGTCCGGAGATGAGCGCAATGACGTTGAGATTCGAGAACGAACTCGGCGGAATAGCAGCACCTTCTGCACACCGTCAAGCTGCTCCGTGCCCAAGTGACCTGTTCAGAGAATGTGGGCAACCTGGTGTGTCAGGTTTCGGCGGATGATGCTGAAATGCCCGGAAAACATTGCGTCGATCGCAATGTTGCCCCAGCTCCTGAATGCGGTCTGACGTGTCTAACCCGGCCTGCGTTCCAGCAAAATCCTCGCAAATAGGTTGGAGGGAGCGTTGCATCCTTGCAGGAAATTGACCGAGCGACCATCGTGACCTATGTTGAAATGTCGCGTCAATTCGGCACGACTGACACAACGAGTGGCCCAGTTATTTGGGTGAAGTCTTCACCTGTTTGAACCGAGACGGGGCAGTCAACCGTACTGCGACAGATTGAGTTGACAGGGCGTCACCGCGACGCGTGCAACCAATCGTCCACGCCGACGGCCCACTGAGTGACCTTGAGGGGGGGAACGATGGAATTCGCTGGTCGACTGCGTCGAAAGACGTTTCTGGTGGCTTTGGTGGGATGCTTCACCTGCGTTTACGCAGCGGTTTCCGCTGAGCCTCAATCCTCGTCTGATCCGGTGATTCGGGATGCGATCGAGACAGGCGTCCGACTGGAGCAGACCCGTCAATGGCGCGACGCGATTGACCACTATAAGCAGGCGGTCAAGGACTGGCCCGAGAGTGATCATCTGCAATACGGTCTGCGTCGGTCCAAGTATCACTTTGGAATCGATCGCCGTTACTCGGATCTGTCATTCAAAGACGAACTGCTTTCCCTGTCGACTGCCGAGGCATTCGCACTGTTCGACAGTGTGATCGACCAGGTGCGGGACCATTATGTCGACCCCATCACGACAACATGGTATGTCGCCCATGGCACGGAGAGTCTCTGGCTCAGTTTGGCGAATGAGCGATTCATCGAGCGGAACGCATTCGGGGCCGACGAGCAGAACATTCAGCTGATGCGGGACGAGTTGCGTGACAGTTACTGGAACAAGCGACTACGGTCACGGACAGACGCACACGCCATGATCCGCGAAGTGGCCAACCGGGCACAGCAACTGCTGGGACTCAACTCAACGACGGTGATTCTTGAATACGCATTTGGGGGCTGCAACGGTCTCGACGACTACAGCAACTTCCTGACCCCCGGACGCTACCGCGATCTGAACAACAATATCGACGGCGAGTTCGTTGGAATCGGGATCGTCATGGAGGCCGATGCCGGTCGTGGAATGTCACTCGTTGACGTGTTGCCGAAGAGCCCGGCATTCGAGAATGGTCTTCGTGCAGGCGAGCACATCGTCGCCGTTGACGGAAACGACTGTCGTGACATGACGACAGACGAAGCAGCCGGACTGTTGACGGGCGTTTCCGGATCCTTCGTGAAGCTGGACATTCAGGCTGCGAGAACGCCTGCGGTCCGCAGCGTGGTTTGCATCCGACGCGCTGTGAAAGTGGACAGCATTCCGATTGCTGAGATTATCGATGATGAAAATGGCATCGGGTACATCCGCATGACCGGCTTCCAGAAGAGCTCGCCTGACGAGATGGACGCTGCGATGGATCGGCTCTCACAACAGGGGATGAAGGCACTCATCTGGGATCTGCGGGGAAATCCGGGCGGATTGCTCTCGGCTGCCGTGCATGTCTGTGATCGGTTCATCTCTGAAGGGCGCATCGTGTCGACCCGTGGTCGCAATGCGGACCAGAACCTGAGTTACTCGGCCAATCGGATTGGTACGTGGGATATCCCTGTGACGCTGATCATCGATGATCACAGTGCGAGTGCCAGCGAGATTGTCGCCGGAGCCATTCGTGACCATCATCGCGGCACAATTGTGGGACGGCAATCATTCGGGAAATGGTCGGTCCAGACGATCTATCCGGGGACTTGGGCCACTGGCCTGCGGCTCACGACGGCCAAGTTCTACTCCCCGAACGGAGACAACTGGAGTAAGATCGGCATTAAACCGGATATTGACGTGGCCCTGTCGGATGACGCTCCCGAACGGCGGGGGTCGACGGACCTTGATGTCGTTGGTGATCCGGACATTCAAGCTGCCCTGGGGGCGCTGCGAGCCCCGCAGTACTCTCGTCGATAAGACGATTTCTCGCCCATGAATGATCACCGATCCCATCCCCCTCCCAAGCCGGACTGGGTTCGCAAGGGGCGAGGGATCGGACCGAGTGTCCGCTGGACATTCGGGGCAGACGCTCCGCTGACCGGCTTACGATTGGCACGTGAAACGGGTGAGGTTCTGGTCTCCGACGAAACGGGGGGGCTGTATCGGATCGACAGACGGGGCGACTACTCGGCGGTCAATCGGCTGCGCGAGCCCATCCGAGAGATCGCCTGGAGTGATGACGGACAGACTTCGATCGCGCTGGTCGGAGACTCGGAAATTCATCTCTTCGATCGAAATCTGAAAGAGCAGTGGAAGCTCGAACTGCCCGTCGAGTGTCTGCAAATCGCCATTGATCCCTACGGACAGTATCTCGCCGTGAGTCTGGCCGACTCGGGGAATCTCATCTTCGACGCGAAGAAGCGTCGGGTCGCGGGCTTCGAGACGATTCGTCCTCTGAAGCATCTTTGTTTTCTGACGTCGGAGTCCATCTTGATCGGGGCGGCAGAGCATGGATTGATCTGCTGTCATGCTCTGGACGGCGAACAGATCTGGCAGGAAAAACTCTGGTCAAATGTTGGCGAGATGGCAACGACGGGTGATGGTGACCTCATCTACATTGCCGGGTTCACCCATGGCGTACAGACTTATGACGGTGAGGGAGATCCAATCGGCTCCTACATTGTTGAAGGAACGGTGAACCGTTTAGCGTCAAGCTATGACCCCAATCGACTGTTGGCCTCGACTGTCGAACGCCACCTGTACTGGCTCGATGCGGACGGCGAATTGCTATGGTCAACGACAACCCCGGATGATGTGAGGCGACTGACGTGTGACCCATTTGGAGAATGGGCAGTCTGCGGCTTCGCTGATGGACATCTGATTTGCCTGGATTGGAGTCGAGGCTAGGGGAGCGTCACAGCTATGAATTCGGGTTGGGTGGCAGGGTCAGACCAACGGGATGGCCCTGACATTCCGCGTCCTCACACCGGGGCCATCCGCTGCGCTCCTGACCCCGCCACCCGAAAATCAAGCTGTGACGGACCACTAGGGAATCCTCACATCGAAACGGCGTCACTGAATTCGTCGTGGAAATCTTGGATTTCAATGAATACAAGGCTACAATTATCCTTCTTGCAATCAGTCAATGACTGTCAATGAGGATGATTTGCTGCGAGTTGGAATGAGGTTGCATCTCTCATGATTGTGTGGGTTTCCCAGACACAAACGTCGTCATTCCGAAACCTTGACGTTGCATCAACTGGAAGCTGATGTTGACGTTGATAGAGGGCCCAATCCATCGATGACAGTCGCCGTCTCCGAGCTCTTGAACTCGATCCACCGCAGCGGCATTGTCGATCGAGAGGCACTGTCGACCGCACTTGAGACCTTCCCCGAGGTCGACGAGACGGATTCGGAATCACTGGCAAAGCATCTCATCGCTCAGAAGATTCTCACGCGGTATCAAGCTCGCGAGTTGCTTCAGGGACGCTTTCGCCGTCTCCAAATGGAGCACTTCACGATTCGCGACATCCTTGGAGTCGGCGGAATGGGCACCGTCTTCCGGGCTCATGATTCGCAACGAGATCAGGAAGTCGCGCTCAAGGTTCTCTCCGAACGTTTCAAACATGACGCCGGCATGCGAGCCCGTTTCCGACTGGAAGGGCGAGCCGGTCTACGCCTCGATCATCCGCACATCGTTCAGACCTACGACATGGGCGTGACCGATGATGTGTTTGGTGAAGTCGACTATACGACAATGGAACCGTTTCCGGGGATCGCACTGCATGAGTTGGTCGGTATCATCGGGAAGCTTCCGGTGAACATTGCTTGCGATATTGCCTGTCAGACTGCTGATGCGCTGGGCTTCGTTCATCAGCAGGGTCTTGTTCACAGAGACGTGAAACCGGATAACGTGTTGATTGACAATGCGGGGATGGTCAAGGTGATTGACTTCGGTCTCGCGCTGCTGAACGAAGCCGCATGCGAAGAGGAGTTTTCACTGGCCATGATCTTCGGTCATGATTGTCTGGGGACTCCTGATTACATTCCTCCCGAGCAAGCCAACGACAGTCTCTCGGCTGATGCGAGGTCAGATGTTTATGGTTTGGGATGCACACTCTTTGTGGCGCTGACTGGCAAACGGCCGTTTTCAGGGGCCTCGCCGAAGCAGATCATCGACGCTCATAAGTCAGAACCGGCACCCAATGCTCAGGATCTTGTCCCAGGCATTCCTGATGAAATGGCAGCGATTGTTCAGCGCATGATGGCAAAATCCCCCCGCGACCGATTCGCATCAATGGCGGAGGTTCAACAGGCGTTGATTCCGTTTGCAAGCCGTCAGCCAATCAAGTTTGATTTTGAAAAACTGACACGCATCCGGATGCAAACTGCCATCAGGACGGGTCGATTAAGCATGCGTCGTATGTCGACAGTTGCGAGACTCTCAAGTGCTGCCAGACTCAGTTCATCGACGACCCGCGGCACGGACCCCGATCGATTAACACAGGCTCCCACAACCTCACCGGTCGATCCGTCAGATTTGCCGAATTCCAGGAAGCCAATGACGCAGGAGGCCGTCTCGGCTTCTTCCGAGGCTGAGCAGTTGCTGTCCAATATGGCGGTTTCCGATGCACAAGCGGCGAGTTCGGGAGCCATGCTCAGGCTGCCAGACGGAAGCCTGTATCAGCTGTCGAAGGCGAGCCTGGTGATTGGGCGCGGTCAGGAAGCCGATCTGACACTCGACGGGATGCGGCTGTCCTCTCGACATTGCCGAATGTTCTTCGACGGGACACTGTGGCAGATCGTTGATCTGGACAGCAAAAATGGGATGACTGTCAACGGTGAGCGGGTCATCGATTCCAAGCTGTACCGTGGTGATCGGATCACGCTTGGCGACGAAGCCACACTCAAGCTCGATTGGTCGCATGGACCCCGACGACCGACCAAATGGTCGCGATGGTGCCTGTGGGGACTGGTCGTGATCTTGGCAACGCTCGCGGCTTTGTGGGGCCTTGATTTGCTGTGAATCGACCGCTGATGCTCCCCTCAGCGTCTTACTATTCATCAGAGGTGGAGACCAGAGTTTCGTCCAGTTCGATGCGAAGTTGAATGATCTTGCGTTGATCGGCTTCCAGAACGGTGAAGCGGATGGGACCCCAGGTGAGCGACTCGTTCTTGTCGGGGACGTGTCCCAACTGAGAGAAAACGAACCCCCCAATTGTGTCGAAGTCGTCATCCTCTGGCAGGCCGAAGTTGAATTGCTCATTCAAGTCGTCAACATGCACGCGTGCATCCACAATCGTCGTCCGGCTGTCGATTTGGTGGATTGGCTCCTCCTCGGCCTGATCGAACTCATCGACGATCTCACCGACGATCTCCTCCAGAATGTCTTCAAGAGTGACTAATCCCACCACGCCGCCGTATTCATCCAGGGCGATGCTGATGTGAAAACGCTCACGCTTCATCCGTTCGAGTAACAGGTCGATTCCTGTCGTCTCTGGTACATACAATGGCTCGCGGATGATGTCGGAGAGGCAAGCCGTTTCGCCTTCGGAGACGAGGTATCTCAGCAGATCCTTTGCGTAGAGGATGCCGACAATGTCATCGGGAGAATCACCGATTACGGGGATTCGGGAATGTCCCGCATCGAGCAGAAGCCGGCGGGCTTCGTCCAACGACACGTCTTTCTGAATACACACCATTTCTGTTCGTGGCGTCATGACGGCCCGAACGTCCTCTTCCTGCAGTTCCATGACTCGCTGAATCATGTGACTTGCGCGTGTTTCCAGGAGGCCTTCACGATGGCCTTCGTCGACGACACTTTGGATTTCTTCGGTGATCGATGTTGCATTCTCTGGCAATGGGTCTTGTCGCCCGGCCACGCGATGGACGAGCGTGTCGATCGCATTGGTCGCGACTAGGACCGGGTGCATGACCCGGGCGACCGCGATCAGCAGTGGCCACCCTGTGTAGAGCATCGGCTCACTCGCCACGCGAGACAGCGACCAGGGGATGGCCACGAATACCAAGACGGCACCCAGTGACAATCCGACAGCCAGGAAGATCCAGTTGATGACCTCGCCACCGACCGGAGCAGCCACATGGATCAGTGCAGTGAGTCCCACAACAAGAGAGGCGAGTTGGACAACTTCCCAGGCGGTCAGTACTCGCATGTCCTCCTTGAGGATCTCTCCAAAGCGAGATTCGTTCTCGTTCCTTTGGCAGAGTTCGGCCAGCCGGCTGCGGGAGAATGTCCGCAGGCTGTAAGCCACTAAGGTCGCCCCAAATGCGATGGCGATGAACAGACCAGCGATGACGCTCAGTACGGTAGGAGACAACTGACTTACCAATAGGGAGAGAACATCAGTGCCGATCGAGGCACTGTCCTAACTGCTTAATAGTGTGGTTCGATTCCGAACTTTTGCAAGTGAATCTGCTCCTGCGTCCGCATTGTTTCGCGATCTGACTCCGTCTGGTCATCGTAACCACACAAGTGTAGCAAACCATGCACGAGGTAAAGGGTCAATTCCTCTTGAGGGGAACAGCTATATTCGTCCGCTGCGCGGACGGCTGTCTCACCGCTGATCACGACCTCACCGTCAATCCGGAGTGACGCTCCCTCGGTGCTCTTTGTCAGGAGAAAGCTGATGACATCTGTCGGGTAATCGTGGTCGAGGTACTGGCGATTGAGGGCGTGAATTCCAGCGTCATCGACGACAGCCACGCTGATCTCAGCATGGGCAATGCCTTCATCGACCAGCAGTGTTTCCGACACCTGGTTCAGAAATTCATGATCGAGACGAAGGTGGGACTGCTGGTCTGTCACGGCCAACTGAATGCCGTTCGCGAGAGGCGGGGCAGCCCCGACCTGGATCGTGGGGTCAGAGAGTTCGTCGCTCGCAGTCATGCAGTGCGGGCTTCCGGATACTTGATGCGTCCATGATAGATGCCGATCAGAGACTTGACGAGTGACTTTTCAATCGTGGCGATTTCTCTCAGAGTCAGCGAACATTCGTCGAATTGTCCGTCAAGTAAACGCTTCATGGCGAGTTCATGGACCAGAGTTCCCAGCCGCTTGGCGGTGGGGTCAGTGAGCGTGCGGCTGGCGCTCTCACACGCATCTGCGATCATCATCACACCAGCCTCTCTGGTTTGCGGCTTGGGACCCGGATAGCGAAAGGATGACTCTTCGGCATCCGACTTGCGGTCCGGGCTTTCTTCCGCCTGTCGGGTCGCCTCGTGATAGAAGTATTCCACCAACGTGGTGCCATGATGCTGTTCGATGAAATCGACGAACTGTTGCGGGAGGTTGTATTGTTCCGCCAGATCGACGCCGTCCTTCACATGCCCGATGATAATCAGAGTGCTCATCGCTGGTGCCAACTGATCATGCCGGCTCTCAGTGCCCGACTGCACGTTTTCAATGAAGTATTGTGGCTTCAGCATCTTGCCGATGTCGTGAAAGTACGCACCGACTCTCACGAGCAGGCCATTCGCACCGATGCTTTCTGCGGCAGACTCTGCGATGGTGGCGACTGAGATCGAGTGGTTGTACGTGCCCGGTGCACGTTGGACCAATTCCTGCAACAGCGGATGTGACGGATCACTCATCTCCAGGAGGCTGATGTCAGTGATGACGCCGAACGTGGATTCGATAAATGGGAGACTCCCGGCGACAAAGTACCCGGCGAAAAGGCACCACGCGGCACCCTTCAGGCTCTGTTTGAGGGTCGCGAAGTCATGGAACAGTTCTCCCACGCCCTGAGTCTCCAGAACTCCCACTCCCAAGGATGAAAGTAAATATGCCAACCCCGCGAAGAAGCCGGCTTTGATCAACGTTGTCCGTGAGGAAACGCGGGATAATGGCAACACAGCAGTCGCGGCGGTCGTCATCAGGACGACAAACTGTGAAAGTTGCATCGTCGTCGCCAGGGTGACGACCAGACACAGTGTGAATCCCGTGAGCGCGGCAAACACCTGGTTGTAGGCGATCGCAAACACCATCACAGTTGCCACGAGCGGGATGACCTCAGCTCGCCAGGGATCAAACGACAACATCCTTCCCAGAGCGACGGCCACGACGATCGCAGTGAGATACACGATCAGTCGGTTGATGTTCTGAACAACGTTCGGTTCATTCCGATACAGGTAGTACCCATTCAAAACCGCCAGAGCCGCGAGCATGGCAAAAACAACGACAATCCGCAGGGACAAATCGGCCCAAGTGGCCTGCTGCTTGAGTTTCTCGTACTCGGCGGACAGCAAGGCAAGATCATTCGCGTCCAGCACGCTGCCCGGCTGCACCAGTGATCCCCCATTGGAATACGGGATTTCGACATCGGGGATGCTTGCACGAGCGGCCGCCCTTCCCTCTTCGGTCGCACCCTGATCGAATCGCAGCGTTGCGGGATACTGGTTGAGCATCCATGTGGTCACAAGCGGCTTGATCGCATCCACTGTGGGACTTGATCCCCATTTCACGCTCTTGTTGCCGGTCCCTCGCAGGAGATCCGGGAGATCAACATCGACCAGCAAGAGAGTCTCATCAGCTTCATCTTCGGCCCCTTCGTTTGACTCGGCATCTACCACTGGCTTGATCTTGAGACGGCTCTCATAGCCGATCCCCAATTCCGGTCGGACTCCTTTCGGAATGATGCCGGTGGAGCGCAGCGGAGCAATCAGAATGGTGAGGTCGAAGACCAAGTCGTCCACACGCTGCTTGGGAGTCTGTTGACCCTTTTCCGCAACAGCCCCCTTCAAGGCGATGAAACGCTCTTGAGGAGACTGAAGTCCTTCTGCGGCATC
The DNA here is from genome assembly GCA_029259815.1 of Planctomycetaceae bacterium. Classification (GTDB taxonomy): domain Bacteria; phylum Planctomycetota; class Planctomycetia; order Planctomycetales; family Planctomycetaceae; genus JAHBXU01. The sequence continues at coordinate 35,745 of JAJDEJ010000212.1, forward strand.
AGGAGAGGGGGCAACCAGTCCAAAGTCGTGACGCACTTTTTCTGGCAGATCGGCGAGGGTTTCAGCCTTGTCAATGGCCAGGACTGCCGCCTCAAAGTTGGCAGGGAGCGAGTCGAGAATTGCCGGATTATTCTCAAATACGAATGGTGCAGCATCAGCCGCATTCTCGCGGAGAAGATAGGTCTCCCGTTGATCAACAACCTCAAAGTCAATCGATGCCACAACCCCGTTGGGCACGATCTGTCCTTCACGATACGGAAAGGGAATCCACCAACTGGGGACGACCACCAACATCACCAGCACGGCCAGCAGGCACAGGCCCAGCCGTCCCAGCAACGAGCGGTCTTTGAGTCTGCTCCACAGCGAGTCCCAGCCGGACTCGGGACCGCGCACGGAGTGCGTGCGGGTGTGACGGTGCCGTTTTTGGCCGAAGAGAAACATAAGTCCTCATTCCGATTCGCGGCTGGGCCGCGTCACGTCCTTGGGAGTCAAGCATCCGGACGTCCCTCGCGTGCTATCTCCTGCGAGGTGATTTGGAGGAAGTGCGGCGATTGTTCTCGCTCTCGTCGTAGGCGGTCACGATCTCTCTGACCAGACGATGTCGTACGATATCACGACCGGTCAGTTGAACAACAGAGACCCCGTTAATGTTTCTCAGCCGCCTGATTGCATCCACGATCCCGGAGGAGACGTGTTTCGGAAGGTCGATTTGCGTTTCATCGCCGTTGACGACAATGCGTGAGCCTTCACCCATGCGGGTGAGGAACATCTTCATTTGGGTGACGGTCGTGTTTTGAGCCTCATCCAGGATGATAAACGTGTCATTCAGTGTCCGCCCCCGCATAAAGGCGAGCGGGACAATCTCGATGACGTCATTCTCCATGTAACGCTTCACCTGCTCGAAGTCGAGCATGTCGATGAGAGCATCCAAAAGCGGTCTGAGATAGGGGTTCACCTTGGCGAGCATGTCGCCCGGGAGAAATCCCAGACGTTCGCCCGCTTCGACCGCTGGACGGACCAGCACGATCTTGCGAACCAGCTCTTTTCGCAAGGCGTTGAGTGCCATCGCGACTGCGAGATAAGTTTTCCCACATCCCGCTGGACCGCTGCAGAAGACAAGGTCTTTCTTACGGATCGCATCGACGTACGCGGCTTGGCCAGCAGTTCGGGCTTCGACCTTCTTGGCCTTGTCAAACAAGTCAATCGGCAGGTCGCTCGGACCGTCATCGAAAGTGCTCTGCTCGATCGCGCGGATGACCTGGGCCTCCTGGAGTTCGCCCGTCTTGTCGATGATGGCTCGCAGCTCATCAATGACATCGCGTCCCCGTTCAATCTGCTGATCGGTTCCTTCCAACAGTAACTCGTCACCGCGCAGCACGACTTGCACTCCGATCGCTTCACGGACGCGGCGGAGATACTGATCCTGTGCCCCGAGCAAGGTTCGTACCTGCTCAGGGTCGTCGACGGTGATAGTCGCGTTGGACATCTGTTTGTTAGTTTCTCTGATTGTCACCGAATGAACGTTCTCACCGTGATGAACTAGCTGGTGATCAAGGGCGTCCAATCAGTCGGTTTGGCAATTTTATGCCCCAATGAGCCAATCGCCAAGTCGTTGCTGTCGGCTTCGTTGACAACATGTGACGGTTAGCGGGGATACGCCGATGGGGAGAGTGTGGGAGAGTTCTTCAAGATTCGTAGGGTCGTCAGTTCAAAGCTCAGTGATTCGGTGAGGTTCAACACGGAACGGTCAGTCCCAGCCGGGCTCGCTGATCAATGGGTGACCAGATTGTCGGTTCCAGTACCTGTTCGCTACGATTGAATGAGCCAGATCCCCAGTTGACACCGGGGGAACGGCCCGAAACCACTTAACTCAGGAGCAACCGTCGTGCCAACTGAAATCCTCGTGCGATATGGGACAATGCCGGAAGTGTCGAGGTTCGATGCCGACGAGATCGCACCCGTTGCGCGAGGGGAGATGATCCTTGTTGAAACTCACAGAGGTCTGCAACTGGGCGAGGTTCTGGATCCAGTCCGTACCTCACTCAGGGATCCGACGTTCGGAATAGAAGTGAACGACCATACGGCGACGCCCCTTTCCTCTGTGTTGAGACGCGCGAGTGAGGACGATCTTGCAACGGCTCAGACACTCCGCACGGAAGCCGCGCAGGTTTTTGGCGATTGGCAACGTCGAATCGCCGAATGGGAACTTGAGCTGGAACTCATTGACCTGGAGTGGACGTTCGACCGACAGAAGCTGATCCTCTATGTTCTCAATGAACGAGGACCGGACTGTACCAAACTTGCTCTCCAGGCAGCGGCTGCCGGGTTGGGGATCATCGAGGTGCAGCCGGTCGATGCTGAGGGCCTGGTGACTGTCCCGCAGTCCGGTGGCGGCTGTGGTTCCTGCGGCACCCATTAAGCATCAAGTCACTCACCACATTCATCGTCTCACGTTGCGAGCCAAGGGATAACGAGTCTGACCATGTCTGAAGCGGACTACACACAACTCGAAGAACTTTCTGCCAGCGAAGGTCCGGATGCGGCTCTTGATCGACTGATCGAGTTGCTTCGCGAGCAGAAGGCCTATCATAAGCTGTTTGATGCCACGCTGATTCGCAAGAAGCAATCACTCGGACTCCCGTTGTCGCGGCCCACGTCCTTTGATGATGTCCCTGAGGAACATCGCAAAGAGGTCGAGGACGCTTACGTTGAGGCAGCGAGAGAGATTGGCAAGCTCTTCATTGCTGACGGCGACATCCCGTCTGCCTGGATGTATCTGCAGGTCATTCGCGAGCCGGAGCCTGTCGCTGAAGCCATCGATGCGCTGCCGATCGCGAGTGATTACGACGAGGCGAGTGAGAATGTCATGCAGATTGCGTTGTTTGAGCGGGTGCATCCGCTCAAGGGCGTTAAGATGATTCTTCGCTCGCACGGCATGTGCAACACCATCACGTCGCTCGATCAGGCGATGGGCAATCTCTCGGTGGAGCAGCGGAGCGACTGTGCAAAGATCATGGTTCAGGAACTCTATCGTGATCTGACAGAGTCGGTCCGGCGACAAGTTCAGGAGAAGATGCCCTTGATCGAGCCGAGCGCGTCGCTTCGCGAGCTGCTCACGGGACGCGACTGGCTCCTCGAAGGCGGCAACTATCACATCGACGTGTCCCACTTGAGTTCAGTGGTCCGATTCGCGCGCTCGATCGAATCGCCGGCTGACGAGTTGGACCTTGTTTTGCAGTTGTGCGACTACGGCGAGCGGCTCGATTCCCAGTTGCAGTACCCCGGAGAGCCGCCTTTCGAGGATTTCTATCCGGCTCATCGGTACTTCTTCCACGTGATCCTCGGCAAGGATGTGGACACGGCTCTCGCCTACTTCCGTCAGAAGCTTGATGATGAGCCGGATGAGCATGATAAGCCGCTGCTGGCTTACGTCCTTGTCGATTTGCTCGTGCGGTCGAAGCAGCTCGACGAAGCCGTTGAAGTCGCTGCCGAGCATTTGACCGGTCTGGGGAATGACGTGGGCTTCTCATTTGCAGAGCTCTGTGCTGACGCGGGACGACTGGACCGCCTTGCGGAGGTGATGCGAGACAAAGAAGACATCGTCGGTTTCGCAGCCGCCCTCCTGGCACAGCCGTCAACAGTTTCAGCTTCCACATGACGGGCGACAAGACTCGGGCCGAATCCGCCTGCGGGCATCTTTCAATATGAATTTCCTGTCGTCTTGGATCGCTGAACATTTTCTCAACCCGGCCTTTTTCTGGCCGGGGATGGCGTTGATCGCGGCACCGATCATCATCCATCTCATCAATCGTTTGCGGTTTCGCCGCGTGCGGTTCGCGGCGATGGAGTTCCTGCTCTCCAGTGAGCAGCACAATCGTCGCCGCATCCTGCTGGAGCAACTGCTGCTGTTGCTGTTTCGCGTCCTCATCGTGGCCTTGATTGCTCTGCTGATATCGCGTCTGATCGTTGACCCGAGTCAGTTAACGCTGTTTCAGGGGGCGAAGTCACATCACGTGTTTCTCCTTGATGACAGTGGCTCGATGCGAGACCGCGTGGGTGAGGAGACCGCTTTTGACCAGGCCAAAGCTGTCATTCTCAAGCTCGTCTCGGAAGGAGCTCGCCGTCCCGGCACGCAGCGGTTCACCCTGCTGCTCATGTCGCAACCAGACAGCACGTTTGCCAACCTCGGTGAGCGAGACATCAATACTCAACTGGTCGAAGAGCTCTCCGCCAAGCTGGAGGCACTCGAGTGCACGCATCAACGGGTCGATCTGGTCGCCGGACTGGAAGCAGCCGGACAGCGGCTTGCTGATGACCGGTCAGCCGCTCAACACCTGCACGTTCTCTCGGACTTCCGCAAGAGTGACTGGGTGGGGGCTTCGACCGTTAGTGAAACCATCAAGTCGCTTGACGAATCCGAAGTCAGTATCAGTTTCATCCGGGCGGTGTCGGACGGTCACGAGAATCTGGGCATCACCAGTCTCACCGGAGCGGTGGAGGTCGCGGCGGCAGGAATTCCGGTCCAACTCGCTGTCGCCGTGCAGAATTATGGTCAACGTGAAGCGAATGATGTTCGACTGTCGGTCATCGCAGACGGCGAGCGGTTGCCGTTGAATCTGCTCTTCGAAGCCATCGCAGTTGGCAAAACGGAGTCGCGTAATTTTGATGTCCGCTTTGTCGAACCGGGCAAACATCGCATCGAAGTGACTCTCGAAACAGATGCCCTGGAGACAGACAACACGCGACATCTGGCGATTGATGTGCCGCTGGAGAATGAGGTTCTGATCGTCGACGGTTCGCCCGCCAGCGAGCAGGGGCTGTTCATCGCTGACGCGCTGGCGGCTGACCGGACAGTCACCGGTTATGCACCGGTCATTGACAATGTCAGCGGCATGCGGCGACGCAACCTCGAACCGTTTCAGTCCATTATCCTGATTAATGTCGACGAGTTGCCGCCCGATGCCCTCCAAGCGGTGCAGGACTTCGTCGCGAATGGAGGTGGGTTGGTCTGGTACGTCGGTGACACAGTTCGGTCGGCGTACTACAACGAGACGCTTTATCAAGAGGGAGCTGGGCTATTCCCGGTTCCCTTGTCAGCGACGCCTCAGTCTCTTGACCATTCGCTGACCGAGTCCGGGCCGGACGTACTCGTCAGTAATCATCCCATGTTCAGCATCCTCAGCGGACAGGACAATCCGTTCATCGACGTGGTCACCATCAATCAGTACCTTCCAGTCGATACGGAAGTCGTCGAAGCCGGGAGCGATGAAATTGGAAATGCGACCGTCATCGCCCGTCTGCGAAACCGGGAACCGTTGATTCTCGAACATGCCTATGGAGAGGGCCGCGTGGTCACGTTTCTCACGAGTGCGGGACCGCTGCCCACGACTGACGGCAACGTGTGGAACAACTGGGCCAGTGGTGACGCGGCTCCGAGTTTCGCGGTCATGCAACTCGAATTGCAGAAGCATATTGCCCGCCGCAATCGGTCTCAGCCACAGCGAATCGTCGGCGAGCCAATCGAGGAACGGCTCAATCGGGCCGACTATCTGGAGGATCTGGAGATCGTGACCCCCGACGACGATGTGCTCTCTCTCAAGGCAGCCGCTCCGGAAACCATGGCTCCCACAGGCACCACTGATGTCGAGATTGCCGATGCCTGGGTCGCCAACTTTCGCGAGACGGACGATCCCGGTGTCTACATTGTTCGTCGATTCGATCATCAGCAGCAGGCAGAAGAGACTTGGATGGCCTACAATGTCCCTACAGAGGAAAGCGATCTGATCGTCGCCGACGAAGAGGCCCTGACTCAGCAGTGGGGAGAGGAAATCAGTGTCGCGATTCAGGAGGGGGATGCCCTCGACTGGATTCGCAACGAGCCGCCCGGTCAGGACGTTCGCTGGTGGCTGCTCGCTGGCCTGCTCCTCTTATTCGTTGGTGAACAAGTGTTGGCGTATCGGTTGGGGTATCACATATAGAGTAGTCATCACGTTCCGCGTGAAGACAAGAGTCAAGGGAGACCGGGAACCCGCTCAACGCGATGACCCTGGGTATTCACAACGGATTAACATGACGTGGAGCGGTCACATTCTGTTGGCGAACGGGGATGCATCGACTGCCGATGACGTCACCTCAACAACGACAGTCGAAGTCGACTTCCCGCCGCAGACGGTTGCGGAAGGAGTGTTGTTCGCCGGATTCGCCATCGCTGCGGTCCTGTTGATTACTTTCCTGTGGCACGACACGTCTCGACTCAGCGGTCTGCAACGTGCCTGGCTGCTCCTGCTACGACTCGCCGCCTTTGCAGGAGTGCTGATCATCGCACTGAATCCCCATCAGCGGACGCAGAAGGAATCGTTCCGGCCTTCGCAGGTGATACTTCTTGCTGACACGTCGACCTCAATGCAACAGCCGGCCGATGACCCGGCGGTCATCTCATCGACTGAGCCGACGGAAATGCGGTGGGAGGCCATACAACAGCTGCTGTCTGAATCTCCACTCATCGACAAGCTGCGCGAGCAACATGTGGTCGATGTCGCGACATTCGACAGCGATCTCCTGACCGGTCAATTGCGGCTTCCCAAACGTCTGTCCCTGGCGGACTCGGAAGGTCCCGTAGAGTCGACCGATGACGAGGCGTCAGCCGATTGGGAGAAGATCCTTCAGCCAACAGGCCTTGCCACGCGTCTGGGTGACTCCGTCGACAAGCTGCTGGCGGAGAGCCGCAGTGAGACGCTGGCCGGCATCGTGGTGCTGACTGATGGGGCGAACAACGTCGGACGTGACGTCACGTCGGCCAATCGTCGGGCGAAACGGGAAGGCGTGCCCTTATTTGGGGTGGGGGTCGGAGGCACCAAGCCGCCCGTCAATCTGCAACTCGCGAGACTGATCGTTCCCTCAGATGTGCATGTGGGCGATGCGTTTGAAGTGACTGCTCTCTTGCAATCATCAGGGGTCAGCGACTGGCTGGCAGAGCAGAATCGTTCTGGTCCACTCTCGGTGTTGGTGGAACTCTTGCGACGAGACCCGGATACCAATGAGACGTCCGTGGAGGACTCGCAGGAGGTGCAATTGGGTGATGATGGCGTGCCGGTCGAGGTGACGTTTTCCCAGTCGCCCACATCCGCCGCTGAGGTCGAGTACAGCGTCCAGGTCCGTCCGCCCCCCGCCTTGCTGGAGAGTCGCGATGATGACAATCTCGTCTCCCGGACAGTCAACATCTTTGATCGACCCACAAGGGTGCTCATGATCGCGGGAGGGCCGATGCGTGACTATCGGTTTGCGAAGAATGTGCTGTATCGTCATCCCTCGATGGAGGTGGACGTCTGGCTGCAGACCGGCAGCGTCGGCATCTCTCAGGACGCGAATGAGGTGCTGTTTGATTTCCCGGAGACTCGTGAGGGACTGTTTTCTTACGATGTGGTGATGGCCTTCGACATCGACTGGTCGCAAATCCCGAGCGAACGCCGCGAGTGGCTGACCGAGTGGATCGCCAGCGAAGGGGGCGGGTTGGTGACAATCGCTGGTGACATCTTTACCCATCAACTGGCGGCTGCAGAGGAAGAGTTTGCGGACGTGCTGACGCTGTATCCTGTGGTGTTGGAGCCCGTGCGTCCGCAGTTTGATCGCAAAGACCGTTGGAACCAGCCTTGGCAAATTGACTTCACCCCCGAGGGACAAGCAGCGGCCTTTCTGCGAATTACGGACGACCCGGAAACGTCACAACTGGCATGGGACCAGTTTTCCGGCGTGTTCCGCGCCTATCCCACCAACGGCCAGAAGAGTGGTGCCACGGTCTATGGCTACTTCAGTGATCCTCTCTCGCGAACAGATGAAGGGGCACCGATTCTCCTCGCGTCGCAGCGATACGGACAGGGCATCACGGCCTACATTGGGAGTCCCGAGATCTGGCGACTCCGAGCACTCGAAGAGGCGTACAACGAACGTTTCTGGATCAACCTGACAAGAATGGCATCAGAAGGCCGTTCCAAACGTGGCCTTCAGCGAGCGATGATCGTCCTGGACGGCCGCGAATATGGTGTGGGGCAGACGGTGCCCGTGCGGGCGCGGGTCTTGACGGCCTCCTTTGAAACTTTGGATCAGAAGACAGTCACCATCGACGTCTACGATCCTCGTGGCCGACCGCTCATCCCATCGCCCGTATTGCGTCAGGATCAAACTCGCCCCGCTGAGTTTGTCGGCGACTTTCGTGTGACAACACCAGGCAAGTATCGCCTCGATCTTCCCGTACCCGACTCAGCCGAAAGCGTGAAAGGCGAAGTGATGGTCACATTGCCCAAGCTGGAGATGGAGTCGTTGCGGCAGGATGTGTCCCAACTCCAAGCCCTCGTCGCGGAGACGGGCGGGGAGTACATCCCCTTGAAGGATGCAGCAACTCGTCTGCCCGAACTTCTGCCGAATCGGGGGCAGACATTTGTGCTCGATCAGCAGGTGGTCGAACTTTGGGACCGCCGCTGGGTGATGTTTTTACTGATTGGCCTCTTGTCACTCGAGTGGCTATCGCGAAAACTCCTGAAGCTGGCTTAACCGATGACGCAATCCGATCAAGAACTGCACTTTTCAGAAGAGAAGTCCCCATGACTTATCCTTGACAGTGAACACAGACAGGAAGATGAGGAAACGCAAATCTCCACGAATTCACACTCATTGCTGTTAGACAGTCCGGCGCTCTTAAGTAATTAGTGAACATTCGCGTGGATTAGTGTTCCAGAACCGTAGTCATTGCAATTGCTGCACCGAGGAAGGACCGAAAATGTGCCCAACTGGTCAAACAACGCGAGTGGTGCGTCACTGCTTGATTTTAGGGTGGCAGGGTCAGGAGCGAAGCGGATGGCCCTGACGTTAGGCGTCCACCCGCGCAGGGCCATCCCGTTGGTCTGACCCTGCCACCCAACCCGAATTCTTAGCCGTGACGCACCACTAGACTACTCCCACTGAGTTGACGTGAATATCTCGTCGAGTGGCGTACCAACCGTGAAATCACTTTTTGATCTGCAATCAACCGGACCCCGACGTGGCCACCACACACACACGACTGCCTGACGACGTACTCAGCGTCCTCAACGACTTGCGCGGTCGTATTCGTCGGTACGTGCTGATCGAGGGTGTGTCGCTGGTGGTGGTGGTGATCTGCGGCTTGTTCTGGTTGAGTTACCTGACCGACTGGGCCTACTTCCGATTGAGTCGACTGGAACTTCCCGGCTGGCTGCGATCGACATTTCTGATCGTCATGCTGTGCAGTCTGGTCGGGGGAGTGCTCGCGTGGATTGTGGCTCGGCTCATGCGGAAGATTCGCAGTCGAGCCTTGGCACTGGTGCTGGAGAAACGATTCCCCGAGTTGGACGATCGGCTGATCACGGCTGTTGAGTTGGCAGAGAATGGTGATGGGAACGAGACGCCGTTCGCATCCGCGATGCAGAGACGGACGATCACAGACGCTGCACTCACGGCACGCAAGCTTGATCTGGAGACCGTATTTGATCGTCGCCCTCTCAAACGGGCACTTGCCGGGGCGATCATGCTCCTCGTCTCGATCGCCGGGCTGGGAATTGCTGACGCCTCATCTGTTCAGCGGTGGTACTCGGCATTTGTGCTCGGACGAGACAACTACTGGGATCCCTTCCGCCGGTCAGCATTGTCAGTCGGCGTCGTTGCACAACCAGGCGACAGGTTTCGGAGGCTCACCACGGACGACGAATACCGACACCCGCGCGGAGCAGACCTGGTGGTACGAGTCGATGTCCCGGACGACAAGGTCGTCCCCGAGCAGGTGACATTGCATTACCGCACGGTCGGAGAGACTGGCAGCAGTCAGGGGCGTGTGACGATGACGCAGGTCGGCGATCAGACATTTCGACACGTGCTCAGTCGCGCGATGGACGATCATCAACTCTGGGTTGTCGGTGGAGACTTCACCAATCGACTGCCCTACCGGGTCGATGTCGTCGACCCACCACGCATTGACAGCATCTCGCTCGACTGTGACTACCCGGCCTACACAGGGATGAACGCGTTTGCCGATCAACAAGTCCCCGTGCAGGGAACACAGGTCTCACTCCCGGTGGGCACCCGTTTCGTATTGCGTGCTGAGACGAACAAACCGCTGCTCGGTGTGCGGATTCGGTCACCCTTGTTCGACTTGTCATTCGCGAACGCGACAACGTCAGACGAGCTGTCCGAAGCGAAACAGCCTTCGATCGTTTCCAGTCAACTCATCGTCAAGTCAGCGGAGACAGAACAATCAACGACGTATCCTCTGGGTGCGGGTGACGTGCAAAGTCTGATGGTCAGTGACGGTTTCGGCTTTGAGTTACCTCTGATTGTCGCGTCTGACGCTGCCGAGCGATTGTCGACCTGGGAGGACTCTGTCCCATTCGAGTTACCCGTACCACCTGATGTGCCCCTGCAGTTCGAGTTGCACGATGCAGACGACATTCGGAGTGGGGAACCAATCCGGCTCACCATCAACGGCATCGTCGATCTTCCGCCTGTCATCGAGACCCGGTTGAAGGGTATCGGTCGCTCGATCACACGACTCGCTCGTATTCCGATCGAAGGGACGATCATCGACGACTACGGCGTCAGTACGGCCAGTTTTGGACACCGTGTGGACGATGCAGAGCAATACGATCACACGCGACTCTCTCTGGAACCATCTGGTTATAAGTCATTCACCTTGGGGGGGGCCGAGCCACAGGCCACCGAACCATTCAGTGTGCGAACGCTGGAACTCAGTCTGGGTCAGAAACTGGTTCTCTCGGTGTTCGCAACAGATGGTGATGATGTCACCGGGCCGCATGAGAGTCATGGCGAGGTGTACACCTTCCGTGTCGTCTCCAACGAAGAGTTGCTGGCGATCCTGTATGACAAGGAACTCAACCTCCGGCTGCGATTCGAACAGATTATCAACGAGGTGACCGAAGCCCGCGATGATCTCGCAGCACATCTCGTCCTGAGCCGCGAAGCTCGTGATCTGCGAGCGGTCGAGCAGCCGACGGATGAGCAACGTGCCCTGCTCGATCAGACGAATACCTCGCTCGCCGTCTGTGCAGACCGTCGTCTGCAGTCACTCCGTAAGAACCACACAGAGACCCGTTCGATCGAGGAATCCTTCTCTGATATCCGCGAGGAGATGGTCAACAACCGTGTCGACAACTCGACCGCCCTGGAGCGAATCGACGACGGAATCCTGACTCCTCTCCACCAGATCAACGAATTCGACTATCCTGAAGCCGACCAGAACATCGCCCTGTTTCGGCTTGTGCACGAGCAAGGTGATCGCTCAACGAAGGAGATTCAAGCGGCCATCGATGCCATCGAAACGATGCTTGATCGCATGGACGGCGTGCTGACTGAGATGCGACGTCGTGAGACGTTCAACGAGATCGTCAAGTTGTATCAGTCGCTGTTGGAGAAAGAGCAAGAGCTTCACAACCGCACAAAGAAGGCCCACATTGACTCCCTGTTCAATGAATAGATCTCGATCGCAAAACGTGCATCGCCAATTTCACAGGAACCATCATCTCTCATCAGGCGTCTCCCTCACAGCAGGGAACTTCTTTATGTCCAATACCCGGCATATCACTTTTTTGATTTACGTGTTCGCGTTCTGTCTTTGTCTCACCAATTCAAGGGCAGGATGGACAGATGATGAGCAACCGCAGGCTGCCGAAACGTCTTCAACAGAGGAGCAGCGCCTGGACATTCTGCAGCAGGCACTCAAGAACGATTATGATCGTCTGGAAGACAAACTCCTCGAATTGGCGGAGTACACTCGTCGGACCGACCCGGACCGGGCAGAGTTGTTGATTCGCGTACGTCGGGAGAGTACCTCGCGACGTATCTCCGCGCAGATGGAGCGGGTGGTCGAGTCTCTTACGCCCAGCGATGAAGGCGATGTGTTGTTCGGCGACGCCCTCTCTCGTCAGGAGGAGTTGCTTGCTGATCTGTCTGCATTGCTGGCGCTCCTGCAAAGCGAAGATGAGCGTGACCGCATTGATGCTGAGATCGCCCGCATTCAGGATCTACTCAAGGACACCAACCGTATCATCGGCCAACAGAAAGATGTCCGAGCCGACACGGAACGCGGGGGCGACCCCCAGGATCTGCAAAGCGATCAACAAAAGGTTGCGGAAGATGCCGATCGGCTTGCAGAGAAGATTGATCAGCAAGACGCCGAACGCCGCGCGGAGGACAGTGGCGAACCGCGCGAGGGCGAGCCATCCGACCAAGAAGGTGAGCCTGAGTCCCGCGATTCGGAGAGCGGCGAGCCAAAGGAGCCCGGAGAACCCAGTGAGGGGGAACCGTCAGAGAGCAAAGATCCGAGTGAAAGTGAGTCGCAGCCGTCAGAAGGCGAATCGTCAGAAGGTGAACCGTCGGAGGGCGAGCCACAGGAGGGAGAGCAGTCGCCATCGGAAGGACAGCAGAAACCACCGGGGCAGCCGCAACAAGGACAACCCCAACAGGGTCAACCGCAGCAGTCCAGCGAGCAGACTCCCGGTCGTGAACAACTCGAGCAGGCTCGCGAGCAGATGCAGCAGGCGATCGAGCAACTCCAGCAGGAGCAATTGGACGAAGCGTCCGACGAGCAGGATGCAGCCATCGCCAAACTCGAAGAGATGAAGGCCGAGTTGGAGGAGATTCTCAGGCAGTTGCGTGAGGAAGAACGCAAGATGCTGCTGGCCCAGCTCGAAGCCCGCTTCCAGCGGATGCTCGAACTGCAGCTCAACATCAACAACGGAACTCTGAAGCTCGACCGCGTGCCAGTCGACGAGCGAGACGACGACCGGCATCTGGCCGAATCAACCAGGCTTGGTCGGGACGAACAGAAGAACCTCACCGAAGCAGACAAAGCACTGATGCTCCTCAAGGAAGAAGGCTCGTCCGTCGCATTTCCCGAGGCGGTTGAGATGATGATCGACAATATGCAGGCGGTCAGTGGGAGACTCCAGCGAGGACAGACAGCTGAGACGACCCAACTCTTGGAGCGGCTCATCGTTGAGTCGCTGGAAGAGATGATCTTCGCCTTGCAAAAGGAAATGGAAAAGCAGGAGCAGCAACAACAGGACGGTCAGGGCCAACAGCCGGGACAGCCGACCGATCCCGAACTGGTCGATCAACTTGCAGAATTGAAGTTGATCCGCTCGCTGCAAATTCAAATCAACCGGCTCACCCAACAGTACGGCTCTGCGTTCGAGGGTGAGCAAGCGCGGGACCTCGACGATCTTGGCTTCCTCCGCAAGCTCAGCCGCCGTCAGGAGCGGATCCAGGATGCGACGTACGATCTGTCGATTGGGAAGAACAAGTGACCGATTACTCATTCCGGGAGACGTCCTTGCGACCATCCTCAAGCGATCTGCGATTCGTCCTGTGCCTCTGCGGACTGTTTCTGTCTGCCGCTTCCGGGCAGGCTGAAGACGCGTTCGTGTACGCTCCGTTATCGGTTGAGGAAGCCAAAAGTCGTGCAGTCGTTTGGCTGGAGAGCCAGCCGGACGTTGATGACGATTTGAGGCAGACCGTTGAACCACTGTGGCAATATGAAGGATCAGATCCCTCGATCAGCGAGCGTTTCGACGCGGTGATGCAAACCTTCTATCTCGCAGATGCCACAACTCGCGAACTCGTCGATGCAACGCTTGATCGTCCTGTTCCGTCAGTATCAGAGTCATTCGATGTGCTTGATGGTGACAGTGAGAATGAGTTTTTCAATCACAATGTCCGATTCTTCTATGCTCGCTACTTGGCGGTCGGACACTCGTACGAACCGGCGTTGGTGCTGTTCGATCAGATTGATCCCAACGAACTCATCGATCCGGCGACCTGTCTGTTTTACAAGGCAGTCTGTCAGCACAGTCTGCTGTTGCGGGAAGAAGGGCTGAGCACGATCTCTCAGTTGTTGGAGAATACAGAAGACATCCCTGCTCGTTATCGTTCGGTTGCCTCACTGATGCAGGCCGACCTGGAAGGCCTGGAAGAGAAGTCGCTGGGCGAAGTCGCAAGGCAGATGAAGGATGTACGCCGCAGACTGTCGCTTGGGCATGGCGGTCCGCGGGTGCAGGAGGTGGAAGAGAAGATCATCGCCACCCTTGACGAACTGATCCAGAAGATGGAAGACCAGCAAGGAGGCGGGAGCAGTTCAGCGAGCGGACAGTCACAAGGCCAACCTCAAGGCGGACAAGGGAACCCGCTCGACGACTCACGAATTGCCGGCCAGACGGGACCGGGCGATGTCGACCCAAAGGATCTCGGCGACGGTGACCACTGGGGCGGACTCCCGGACAAGGCTGAGGCGGATGCAAAGAACCTCATCAATCGTCAATTCCCCGCCCATTATCGTCAGGCGGTCGAAGAGTACCTCAAAAAACTGGCTCAGCGTAAAGCTCCCTAAACTCACATCACTTCCCGGAATTCTCGATGACTGCATCGGTTGCCATCACCACCCTCCTTGTCATGACGGGCTTGCCCATTGATGCGGCAACGCTTGACGGAGAGCGTCTTTCCGGAGAGTTGCAATCGCTGAGTGCGACGCAGGCCGTCCTCATTATTGATGGCGAACCTCGCGAGATTGCCTTGAGCGAACTGCAGGAAGTGCGACCTTCCTCGGCAGCCCGTGGAGACACAGCCCTGCCGCCCTCGCAACCCGCTCTTCGCCTCCGCGATGGCTCGATCCTTGCGCCGAAGATCATCACTGCCGCCAAACAACAGTTCGTCTTGATCAATGAGAATCTGGGCGAGATCACCATTCCCGCGACCGCCGTCCAGAGCCTGCGGCTCGCTTTGCTCGACACCAAGATTACTGCTGCCTGGGACGGGTTTCTGCAACGCGACACGAATGATGACCTCGTCGTGATCCGCAAAGGCGATGCACTCGATCACGTGGCCGGAGTCGTCAGTACGATTAATGAGGCATCGATCAGCCTGCTGATTGATGGCCGGGCGATCGATCTGCCGCGAGAGCGTGTGTTCGGAGTGATCTACGCAAACACAAAGTCGGCTGGCATCAATCCTCTCTGCGTGATTGATCTGACTGATGGACAACGAATCGCGGCATCCAGTATCCACCTCAACGATGATGCTCTTGACATCGAGACCAGCCAAGGCCATGCACTCACGATCGCAGGCAAGGATGTTCACCGCATCGACTTCAGCTTGGGGAAGATTGAATTCCTGGCTGCGATCGAGCCCTCGTCGATCGAGTATCCGGTCGATCACCCTCTGTATCTGGAGGAGGTCTGGAAATATCGCCGTGGTCAGAATTCGCGGGGTGAGCCTCTCTTGCTTGACGGTCGGCACTATGACAATGGGATCTGGATTCACTCAGGGACCGTGCTTCGATATCGACTGGGGCGGCAATACCGCCGGTTCCAAAGTCTGATGGGGATTGACGACGATCTTGGCGATTGTGCACCCCAAGTAGGAGTTGTCATTCGCGGGGATGGGCGTGTGTTGCATGAGGATCAGGTCGCTCGGGGAGACGATGCGCGAGAACTCGACATCGACGTGTCCGACATCCGTGAATTGGAAATCGAAGTCATCTCGACCGACCCCAACGGCATCTGTGAGCATCTCGACCTCGTGGAGGCGCGGCTGATCAAGTGATGACCTTTCCGTCCAGCATCGTTCGGCTTCTCTTGTCTGTAGGAGCCTGTCTCTGTGTCGTCCATGTGAGCGAGGCAGTCGATTCCCTTGTGCTCGAAGCCGAGCGGGAACGGGTCGCAATCATTGAGCGGATCTCAGCCCCCACAGTCGCCATCTTCGATGACGCAGGCACTAACGGCGGATCGGGCGTCCTCATTCGGCAGGACGGCCTTGCGCTCACCAACTTTCATGTCGTCAAAGACCTTGGCCCCTTTATGAAGTGCGGCCTCAATGATGGAAACGTTTACGAAGCTGTCATTATCGGCATTGATCCCACGGGCGATGTGGCCCTCGTGCAACTCCTCGGACGGGACGATTTCCCCATCGCCGAGGTGGGTGACAGCGACACGGTCCGCGTGGGAGACTGGGCCTATGTCGTCGGCAATCCCTTCCTGCTGGCGACCGACTTCACTCCCACAGTGACGTACGGCATTGTCAGTGGAGTGCATCGCTATCAGTTCCCTGCGGGGACCATTCTCGAATACACCGACTGTATTCAAGTCGATGCCTCCATCAACCCCGGCAACTCTGGCGGGCCATTGTTTAACGCGGACGGACAACTCATCGGTATCAATGGACGGGCCTCGTTCGAGAAACGAGGGCGAGTCAACATCGGCGCTGGATACGCCATCTCCATCAATCAAATTATGCACTTCCTTGATCACCTGCAGAGTGGGCGCATCGTTGATCACGCAACACTCGGGGCAACAGTTCGTAGCGAGTCCGACGGGTCGGTGACCGTTGATCAGATTCTGCCGCAGTCGGAGGCCTATCGCCGCGGATTGCGACAGGGTGACGAAATTGTCTCCTTCGCCGACCGTTCGATCCGTAGCGTCAATCAGTTCAAGAATATCCTCGGTATCTTTCCCAACGGATGGAAACGACCGCTCGTCTATCGTCGTGATGGAGAAAAACACGAGGTGATGGTTCGCCTGCGTCCTCTGCACAGCAGGTCTGAACTCATGCCCCAGCGACCCCCCATGACACGTCCTCCTCAGCGGAAGTCGGAGACTCCAGATGGCGAAGGGGAAGACGGACCTCAACCTCCGATTCCTGAAATCCCGGCGGGGCATCCGCTGGCTCATTTGTTCAAACAACCACGGATTCCCGATGAGTACGCGGATTTGTACGAAGCCCGTGACGGCTTTGCCAATTACCGGTTCAATCGAGTTGCCCGAGATCGGATCTCAGATGAGATCTCCAGCTTGGGCGAGTTTCCTGCCGGCTCGTGGAGAATCAGCGGAAAGAGGTCAAATGATGAGGGCTTTGAAGTCAACTTGAATGATGACGTCGTCGCCCTCACGCTGGGATCGGAGTCATTCTTGCAGAACATCGGCGAGCCATTTCAGGACGAGCCCCCGGGGACCGGAGGACTCATCGCGGCGATGCACCACCTGCGTCTGATGTTGATTGCGCCGGAAAATCGCTTTACTGAGTTCTACTACCTCGGCAGCGAACCGCTGGATGGCGACGGAGAGAAAGTCGACGTGCTGATTGCGACACGCGGATCAACGACCAGTCGCTGGTACTTCCGACAATCAGCTGGGACACTGGTTGGCTTCGACACGGAGACTGAGCCGGATGCAGATCCATGCGAGGTTCGCATCATCGAATGGCAAACCAATGATGGTCGCACGTTCCCTTCCATATTCTCAGTCCGCCATTCTGGAGAGGACGTGGGAGAGTGGATCATTGAAGCACTTACGATTCGGGAGGTGGGACGATGATTTCCCGAAACGGTCAATTGTTGCGAATCTCGGCAGTCCTTGTTTGTTTGCTGTTGTGTACGGCTCCTGTCGCACACGCACAGAGTTCGCGGCAGACGATTGAGACGGTGCTGCCGCGGGTGGTCAAGATTTTTGGTGCTGGAGGTGTCAAGAATCTGGAGTCGTATGGCAGCGGGTTCCTCGTCTCTGCGGAGGGGCATCTGGTGACGGTCTGGAGCCATGTGCTCGATGCAGACCGGGTGACGGTTGTGCTCGATGATGGACGACGGTTCGATGCGGAACTTCTCGGAGCCGAGCCCTCATTGGAGTTGGCGGTCCTGAAGATTGATGCGCAGGACTTGCCCTTCTTCGATCTGGATCAGATCTCGGATGCGGGTCCTGGGACACGAGTACTGGCGTTCAGCAATGTCTTTGAAGTGGCCGTGGGGGACGAGCCAGTTTCCGTTGTTCACGGAGTGATTGCAGCGACCGACGAACTCTCTGCTCGGAGTGGTCGCTACGATGTCTCCTACACGGGGCCGGTCTATGTCGTCGATGCCGTAACGAACAACTCCGGTGCTGCCGGTGGTGTGCTGACCACTCGCGACGGTCAACTGTTGGGGATGATCGGAAGACAGTTGCAGAACTCTCAGAGCAATACCTGGTTGAATTATGCGATGCCGTTGTCGGAGTTGGATACAACGATCCGGCAGATTCAATCGGGAGACTTCTCACGAAACCGTGACAGTGAGTCAACTGAATTTGATGACAACTTCGATTCCATTGATTTCGGCATTGTGCTGGTGCCAGACGTTGTTGAACGCACCCCGGCTTATGTGGATGCAGTCCTCGACGGCTCTCAAGCGATGGCGGAGGGCTTGCAGCCGGATGATCTGATTGTCTTCGCCAACAATCGCCTCGTGCATTCCTGCAAAGCTTTCGAGGAAGAACTCGGACAGTTGCAACCCTCCGACGATTTGACAGTCGTCGTGCGTCGAGGTGGTGTCCTGCTCACGATTTCACTCACCGCCCCGCGCACGCTTCCACAACGTTGACTCATCCAAGTCTGACTCACATGCGTCATCACTCGCTCTCAACTCTGTTCATCTCGATCACGATGTCGTTGTCGGTCGTGATTGCTGACGAGCGATTAGAGTCGTTGGAGGAGCAGGCATTTCGCGAGGCCGCTGCGATGGCGGCTCCCTCGATTGCGCGGATCGAGACGGTGGGGGGGCTTGATGTCATTCATGGGCTGTTGACTCCCAGTGGGCCAACCACGGGCGTCGTCGTTGCCGCAGACGGTTGGATCATCACCAGCAGCTTCAACTTTGCCAGTCAACCGGCGTCCATCCTGGTGACGTTGCCCGACGGTCAACATTTCCCGGCAGATGTCGTCGCCAACGATTACGCACGCAGCCTGACTCTGTTGAAGATCGATGCTGACAGCCTCCAGCCGATCACACCGGCCTCTGCAGAGGACATTCAAGTGGGACAGTGGGCCATTGCCCTTGGCCGAACGTACGATCAGCCCTTCCCCAACATCTCGGTCGGCATTGTCAGTGCAGTCGGACGCATCTGGGGTCGGGCAGTCCAGACCGATGCCAAGATTTCTCCCACCAATTACGGTGGGCCGCTCGTCAACGTCCAGGGCGAAGCGATCGGTGTGCTTGTCCCTCTTGATCCGCAGAAGTCCAATGAGACCGCTGGCGTCGAATGGTACGACTCGGGAATTGGTTTTGCTATTCCCATGGAAACGATCACGCGTGTCCTCGGTCGCTTGCAGGAGGGCGAGGACCTGCATCCGGGCCGTATTGGTGTGACGTTCGGAGAGCAGGGACTGACAGCCGGACGGCCCCTGCTCGACCGCGTCAGGCCGACGTCACCCGGATATAAAGCGGGCCTGCGTGCGGGGGATGTCATCACACACATCAACGACATCGCAACTCCTCGTGTGCCGCATGTCCGTCACATTCTCGGTAGCAAGTATGCGGGCGAACCGATCACCGTGACGTTCCTGCGAGACGATGCGGAGCAGACGATTGAGCTGACACTTGTCGACGAACTTGAGGCCTATACCGCACCGATGCTCGGCATCTTGCCTTCGCGAGTGACATTGACGGGGGAAGATGCCGCTGGTGCGATTGTCCGACTCGTACTCCCGGGCACGCCTGCTGAGGCTGCAGGACTCCAACGACGCGATCGCATCATCAGCGTTGACGGAATACCGGTCACGGACGTCTCCGAGTTGAGACAGGCGATTGGTCACATGCAGCCGGATGACGCTGTCGAACTTACGGTTATTCGAGAGGGGAATGAGGAATCTGTGAGCGCCACTCTTGGCGAGATGACCGCAGAAGTCCCTGACACACTCCCCAGTGCTGCTGAGTCGGCCGACAGCGATCGCGGCGACGAAGAGGTCCGTGTCGGTCGATGGGTCGACGCGCTCGGCGAGGATGAGTCGCGAGCCTATTGGGCGTACGTGCCTGAGTCATACGATCCGGGTCAGCCCCGCGGTCTGGTTGTCTGGCTACATCCAGCGGGTGATACGATGGAATCGGAAGTGCTGAAGTTATGGCAGCCAGTTTGTGACCGCAGAGGGTTGATCCTTGTGGGGCCGAAGTCATCCCAGCCAAGTGGTTGGACACCAGCAGATGTGGATTTCGTCACAGACCTTGTGGAAGAGATCCGCGAGCACTACACGATCGACCCACATCGGATCGCAGTTCATGGATACGGGGATGCGTCGCCGATCGTGGCGGTCTCGGCCTTTCGTGAGCGTGACGTCTTTCGAGGCATGTCGCTCGTGGGAGCACCGCTACGGGTGCCACCGCCGGAGGCCCACCCTGATTCTCCACTCCAGATTCAGTTCATGCTTGGGGCAGACGATCCGGCTCTTGAAGCGACCGAGGCAAGTCTGGAGAGTCTCAGGGAGCGAAAGATTCCCGCGACCCTAATCACGATTCCCGATCACGGACATGCCTACCCGTCAGCCGAGTGGGTCGACGTGATCGCACGTTGGGTCGATGCATTGGACCGCATCTGAGCCACAACTTGAACCCTCTAACGATGAGTAACCAACTGCGTGGACAACGACCAACTTCGCGAACTCTTGACCGCCATCCAACAAGGAGATCTGACTCCTGATGATGGTCTGAAGCAATTGCAGACCAAACTGGCGGATTCCGTCGAGCCTGTGACTGCAATCGTGGACGGCGTGCAGGTCGATCTCGATCGTCAGCGACGATGTGGTTTTCCTGAGGTCATCTTTGCAGAGGGGAAGTCGGCACAAACAGTTGTGGAGGTCTTTGGACGATTGGCCGATGCCGGGCAGGACTGTTTGGCGACGCGTGTTTCCCCCGAACAGGCACATTGGTTGATCGAAGCCTTTCCCGATGCGATCTATCATCCTGACGCGCGAACCGTCCGCTACTCGCAGGCGGCGGCAGGGTACGGTCGTGTGCTTGTTGTGACCGCAGGCACGTCCGATCGTCCGGTCGCTGAGGAAGCCTTGGAGACCCTGCGATGGATGCACTGCGAATGTGAGTTGATCGTGGATGTGGGCGTGGCCGGACCCCAGCGATTGCTCGCTCAGGTAGCGAGGTTTGAGGGTGCCGACGCGGTCATCGTCGCTGCCGGCATGGAGGGGGCCCTGCCCTCGGTGGTCGGCGGATGGGTCGACTGTCCGGTGATCGCTGTGCCCACGAGTGTGGGGTACGGTGCCTCGTTCGGTGGGCTCTCTGCCCTGTTGGGGATGCTCAACAGTTGTGCGGCCAATGTGACGGTCGTCAACATTGACGCGGGCTTCAAGGCAGGGTACGTCGCCGGTCTCATTGCCCACGGCAAGCATGCGGGAGCCGAATGACATGCAGCGTTACGAAGAACTCCCGCCGCTCCTCGAAAGGCCACACGACGGTCACAAAGGGACGTTTGGCCGCGTACTGGTCATCGCCGGCAGCCGTGGGATGAGTGGAGCGGCCATCCTGTCAGGAACCGCCGCCCTGCGTGCGGGAGCCGGACTCGTCTACATCGCTGTGCCCGAGGGGATCCTTTCAATTGTTGCCGGATTCGAGCCATCGTATCTGACCATACCCCTGCCGGAGGACAACGAAGGGCGAATGACACGAGAAGCCTTGGACGTCATTCGTGATCGAATCGCGTTCATGGATGCCGTGGCCATCGGACCAGGGTTGGGACAGTCAGACATGCTGGAAACATTAGTCACGGATTTATTTCAGACCACGACAACACCCTTGGTTGTTGATGCGGATGGGCTCAACCTGCTGTCCCAGAATCGCGATCAACTGGCAAGTCATAGCGGTCCGCGCATACTCACCCCGCATCCGGGAGAGTTTTTTCGCCTGACCGGGAACAAGATAGCAAGCGATCCGTCGAGTCGTGAAGAAGCCGCGTTGCGATTTGCGACGGACAATTCAGTCGTACTCATTCTCAAGGGGCCAGGGACAGTCATCACAGATGGAGACCGCATTGCCGTAAGTCACATGGGAACCAGTGCGTTGGCGACTGGCGGAACAGGCGATGTGCTCACCGGAATCATCACTTCGCTTATCGCTCAGGGGATGGAGCCGTTCAATGCGGCTCATCTTGGAGTCCATGTTCATGGTCTCGCCGGGGAAATGGTTGCCGCGCGGTCAAGTACCCGTGGAACGATTGCATCCGATTTGCTCTTTGAACTCTGCAATGTGTGGATGAATCTTGATCGCGAATGGAACGGCTGATCTATTGGAGATAGCGGTTCGTCATAAGCAGTGTCATGTCAGTCATAGGAAGTCTGGTTTTGTCCTACGGTGAAATCTCACTCGATCGGATGGTGCGTGCTGTGGAGAAAGTCCGCGAACGTCTTGAACGTGTGTCCGCCGCGATGAACGAGGCACAGATTGCGTATGCGGTCGTCGGTGGAAATGCCGTGGCGGCCTGGGTCTCACGTGTGGACGAGGCTGCGGTGCGCAACACGCGCGATGTCGATATCCTCATTCGCCGCGAGGACTTGCCCGCTGTCATTCACACGTTGGAGTCTGCCGGGTTTGTGCATCGTCATTCGGCAGGCATCGACATGTTTCTTGATGGGCCGGATGCGAAAGCGCGCGATGCCGTGTATATCGTCTTTGCAGGAGAGAAGGTCCGCGAACAGTATGTCGTTCCTGCTCCCGACGTGACAGAATCCGAACTCTCACTGGATGTGAGCGTCTTGTCGTTGGAGTCATTGGTGAGGATGAAGCTCACGTCGTTCCGCCGAAAAGATCAAATGCATCTCATCGACATGATCGATGTCGGGCTGCTCAATGACTCCTGGCCCGAGCGGTTTCCGACAGAGCTTGGCGAGCGATTGCAGCACCTGTTGGATCATCCAGAAGACGGACATGTCGCGCCGATTGACGTGTCACTCCTGATCGGCTGATTCGACGACGAGATGTACGACCGTCATGTCTGAGAGGTCGGCGACGGCGACGGTGTGCGGGCTGGCACGGTAGACGGCGCCGGGGTTGAGGATGAGCGTTTTGCCCTGTTGGTGCTGTTCTCGTTCGTGAGTGTGGCCGTAGCAGATAAGGTCGTAGTCCTGTGACGAGATCGCATTCATCAACTTGGAAGTGTCGTCTCCATGCAACAATGCGATGCGCCGGCCATCAAGGGTGATGTCGCCGAAGCGGTCGTGACAGGTCTGCCCGGCTTCTTGCATGGCGAATTGTAGGTCGGTGATGTCATGGTCGCTGTTACCGAAGACAAAGTGCGTTGGCCAACCGGCAAAGAGCGGGATGATCGCGGGCACGCCGATGTCTCCGCAGTGCAGGACAGCATCGACCCCCGCTGCCTGCAGAGCAGCGACCCCTTCGGTTGCATACTTGAGGTGTCCATGCGTGTCGCTGATGATGCCCAATCGCATGAGGTTCGCGTCCTTATGACTGTGGAGTAGCTCGCAAGCGAAGAGAGGTCAACGACGACTGCCGCGACCCAGAATCCTAAAGACATAGAATAGCACAATGAGCAGCGACTGGAGTGTGGCTGCGACGTAGGTCCAGGCGGCTGAGTTGAGCACGCTGCGGACGGCTTGAGCGCCGTTCGCATCGACGATACCCAGCTCGCCGAGGAGGCGTTTGGCACGATTGCTGGCGTCGAATTCCACGGGCAGATTGATCAATTGAAAGAGGAAGACCAATGCATATGCGGCGATTCCAAACCAGAGGATCGTGAGGCCAAGTCTCGAACCTGCGTTCAAGAGTAACGAACCAGCAACCAGCGAGATCATGAAGATCGTCGGGCCAACCTGAGCGGCAGGGACGGCGGCGTTGCGAATGACCAATGGAGCATAATGCGTGGCATGTTGTAATGCGTGTCCCGCTTCGTGGGCCGCGATGCCGACGGCCGATGCCGTCTGTGAGGCATACACCTCGGGACTCAATCGCAGCACTCGATGGCCGGGGTCGTAGTGATCTGACAGCCGACCAGGGGTTTGTTCCACCGGCACATCCTGCAGACCATGAGTGTCCAGAATATGACGAGCTGCTGCAGCCCCGGAGAGGGGAGCGGGAACTCGCATTCCGTCAGCATACGACGCCTTGACCCGATGCTGAGCCCACATCATGAGCAGCATGGCAGGAGCCAGAAAAATGAAATAGCCGAAGTAACCGGACATAGCACTTTTCCGTATGTGTGATGATATTCGCGTGGGGTCAGCGGGCCGCCAATTCATCGCGGCGAAGCTGAAAGGCAGCGATCGCGAGACAGGCCCAGCCGACGATGAACGAGGTGCCGCCTGTCGCCGCGGTCAGGCCAATCATATGCCGTGTGCCATCGCTGAATCCATTCGCCATCAGCGAAAGGACGTACAAACTTCCACAGAACAGACAAATCCCCACCAGGAAAGCTCCGCCAGCCACGGACAACAGGTGGCTGCGGCGGCGATCGGCCAACAAGCCGACGAAGATCATCCCTACAGCATGGAACATTTGATACCGGGACGCGGTCTTGAAGTCGGCCAGATACTTCTGTGCGGCTGGGATTTCGACGCCGACGATCGTGCGGGTCAGTCCTTCATAACTGCTGGCGAGATGGGATTCGATTCCGTGTGCTGCGATGGCTCCGGTCATCACCGCCAGACCGGCCAAGGCGGCGCCGAGCACGACCCAACGGCTGATGCGACTCTCGTCCATTCCTCTTCTCTCCACCCGCTTGAGTGTTGTTCAAATGGTGACCGTTGCGCCGAGCACCTTCAGGAACGCAGCGATCCATCGAGGATGAGCAGGCCATGCAGGGGCCGTTACCAGATTGCCATCGACATGCACATCGTCAGCCGACAATTCGACGAATGTCCCCCCACTGCTTTGCACCTCGGGACCACAGGCTGGGTAGGCGGTGCAGGAGCGTCCTTCCAACACACCGGCAGCTGCAAGGATTTGTAGTCCGTGACAAATGGCGGCGATTGGTTTTTGTTCTGAGGCAAAGCCTCTTGCGATTTCGAGGACGCGTTCATTGAGCCGCAGATACTCCGGAGCACGACCCCCGGGGACGACAAGTCCAGCGTAGTCCGCAGTTTGGACGTCGGCGAACGTCGCGTTCAGAGTAAAGTTGTGGCCCGGTTTTTCCGTGTAGGTCTGATCCCCTTCAAAGTCATGAATGGCCGTGCGGACCGTGTCGCCCGACTGCTTGTCCGGACAGACGGCATGCACTGTGTATCCGACTGCTTGCAATGCCTGAAAGGGAACCATGATCTCGTAATCCTCGACGAAGTCTCCAGCGAGGAGGAGCAGTTGTTTCTCGGACATGGTTTGTTTCGTGTCGAAGGGCGCATGAAATGACATCGTACGGAAGTCGTCTCATGCTACAGTCGTCGAGCCGTAGTGGCTACTGCATGACGCTGGCTCTGATCAGGGAGAAGAGTCTGACACTGATCATGGCTGCGGTTGCGAGAGCGAGCCAACCGAAGCTCCGTCTCCCGCGAGCAGGGGCGACATTGCGGCTGAGATACACTCCCAGCCTGGCACCGAAAGTCCCTCCGACGAGCAAGGCAATCACGATCGGAAGGCGAACGTGACCAAGCCAGGCGTGTGCGATCGTCGACTGCAGAGCAACCAGCCACACAATCGACATCGAGGCTGCGACCGCAGCCCGCCAACGCATGCCGAGCATATAGATCAGCCCCGGCAACAACAGCAGCCCGCCACTCATCCCCAGCAGGCCAGAGAGAAACCCGACCGCCAGTCCAAACCACGCGAGCACAGGGACTGAAACCCTTGTCTCGCCCAGCCCCGGGAGTTGTGTGAGCGGTGGCAGGGCCCATCCGGCGATCCATCCTGTCCGGATCGGATCATCCCTCAAGGCACGGCTTGATTCCCAGAGAGCAAAGAATCCGAGCGTCACCAACAGGATCAGGTAGATCGATAAGACGAGGACATCTGCGGAATGACTGCGATCGTTTGTCTGCGAATTGGACGTTGATGTCGCCAGCGAGTGCAGGACATCCGCTCCCAGGTACACACCGAGAGCCAACCCTCCAAAGACAATCAGCGGCAGACGGAGTTCGTCCCACGATCGTCGTCGAGCGAGGACGGACGTTGTCGCCGGTCCTAGCACCTGACAGGCGGCAGAACCCACGGCAATCTGCATCGGTAAACCGAGCCCAATGTTAAGCACAGGAACAATCAGGAATCCCCCGCCGAAGCCGAACACGCCGGACAGAAACCCGACTGCTCCCCCGACGACCCAGATCAGCAGCAGTTCGATGTCAAATGATCCCGACACTGACGTCCCAGACAGAGGTGAAAACAGTCAGATTTGATAATCGGGAAAGAGACGTTCGTCATCCTTGGTGTCCGGCTGTCCCCGCCAGAGATCGAACAACCAGTTGACGACGACTCCCCAGGCGACCGGGAGAGCGATGCAGACGAACGTGAATAACAGTTTGTCCCACACGTGTTGTCAGTTTGGTGTTCGGATCGTGGGGCAGAATGCTCTCAGACCAACGCGGGGAACTATCTCAATTCCTTGTACGCGTCCCATCCGAGGTAGATGATGATCGCAGCACTGCAGAGGAACAGAATGTCCATCGCGATGTATTCGCCGCTGAAGGGGATTTTCAGAGCCAGATCCAGCACGGACAGGAGCGCCACGATTCCGGCTGCTGCCATCGATCCGATGATTAGCCGCTTCGCCATGGTCGGTGACATAGGTTTTTCCTGAAGAATCTTGGGGTGGCCCGGAATGCATTCGTCAGCAGATGGTGATGCACCAGTATAGATGAGTTTGCTGAGCCAAATCCAGTAGAGTCTTGGCTCGTGAACGGGCTTTTGTCGTCACGACTGTGTGTGCGAGAAGAGTTCGACCAGATTTCCATCCGGATCGTTGATGTACAGTTGCGTCGGGCCATCCGGTCGCTTTTTGGGTCCTGCGGCGATGGGGACGCCCTGCTCTTTGAGGCATTCGATCGTGGCCATCGCGTCGTCGACCTCAAAGGCGAAATGACGGGTGCGGCTGATCTGGCACTTCTCCGGGACGAAGATCTTCGCAGGCCCCGATTCTTCATGCTCTTCAATCAGATGGATCTGCGTGCCTCCGGCTTCAAACCACAAGCCGGGGAAACCGAAATTGGGTCTCGGCACTTCGTCCATTCCCAGCAGATCGACGAAGAACTGCCGACTCTTCTTCAAATCCTTGACGACCAGGGTCACATGGTCGATTTGCTTGACTCGTATCGGAGTCGCTGTCACAGCAGTCATCTTGAACTCCAGCGTGAGGAACGGGACGTCAACTGACGGAGGGAACTGCTTTCAACATCAACTCGACCGCTTCACGTCCAGTCATGCCGATCTCGATGCCGTATTTCTGTGCTTTAGGAGTGCAGTCCACAATCTTCGCGTCGTACAGGTCTTCAGGCTCAACGAGCGGGTTGGTGGGAGTCCCCTTGGCGATGGCGATCGCCTGATCGAATTCCGCAGGCGTCTCCATGTCATAGATGCCACACCCAACGATACCCGCAGCCGTCAGAATGGTGCAATACTGACCGCCGACCCAAAGATGACTCATGCCGATCGCCGTGCCATTGTCAAACTGCAGTTCACGATGGGATGTCCGCGGGAGTGCTTCGCTCATGGCGAATCCTTGCTCGGTGATTTGCTCGATGACTCAGATAGCATACCGAGAGACGCCGCGCGCGTGAACATGGGCGGCCCAGATTGCTTGCAGAGGCCGCCCGTGAGTCTTCATCGCAGGGTCAATTGACGTGACGCCTATCTGGCAACTGTTTTGAGTCGATCGAAATACGATTGCCAACTCTGATGCTCGCGACCCGCGGCTTGGGCAAAGTGGCTTTCGTTGTTCGCTGCTCCGTTGCGGATGCCTTCATAGATTCCGGCGATCACAGTGCCCATGAACTCGCCGAGCTCTGCGATTCGTTCCTCGCGATACTCGGCGACCGACATGGCACGATACTTCAGATCAGTGCCGAAGGCTTCGTTCAGGAACTCGGCCAATTGCTGCTGGGTGATCGGTTGGCTGTGCAGGTTGTAGGTGTGACCGTTGTGTTTTGATTCCGTCAGCATTCGCGCGTACGCGTCAGCCAGTTCTGGACGTGTCGTGTAGCCGCACTTTCCATCGCCGGCACAGTTCGCAATCTCGCCATGTTGTTTGTACGTCTCGATGTACTCGACATCGGGCTCGATGTAGATGCCGTTGCGACCGATGACCCACTGGAGACCGCTGTTACGGACGTCTTCTTCCGTCTGACGGTTGCTCTGAACGATCGGGGAGAATGCGGTATTCTCCTCAGCCCCCTGAACGCTGGTGTAAACGATCTTGCCCACTCCAGCTTTCCTGGCTGCTTCGATCACATTCCGGTGCTGACCGATGCGTTTCTCCGGCGCATCCATTCCGGAAACGACAAGCAAGGCGTCGATTCCCTGTAGCGAGTTTTCCAGATCACTCGGCGAGTCATAGTCGCCTGGCCGGACTTCGATATCGAGCGACGCCGCATTGCCGGGCGTGCGGGCCAGCCCGATCACACGGTCCTTGCCAACCACATCGATCGTGGCTCTGACGATTTCCGAACCAAGCTGCCCACTCGCTGCCGTCACTGCAATTCTTGTCATGGGTGCCCCCAATCATCTACATGAATCAGATAAGGCGGTGGGTGGGGTCGAGCGATAGCTCGCCCCCAGTACTGGGGGCTCCCGTTGGTCGATCCCAGCCACCCGTCACGGATAAGCCTCAGCCATGTCGCCGTGAAGGCTGATCATCTTCACTGGGAAGTCGAAAGTCGAGTGTGAGACGCATTGTCGCGTCGGGTCAGCAAACCGGCTCGCCGCTTGTCCAACTCACTCCATCGCGAATCACACGGCGGTCAAGAGAATCGCGTTCGACCGGTTCGCAGCCGACCGTGTGCCTGTGCTGAACCGAGTGACGTGCCACTGCTTCGGTCGGGCAGGAGTGGACGTTGAATGACCATGCGGCACTGCTTGCCCGGCCGAAGCAGTGCCGAGCGCGCATTCCTCGCGATCTGTCGGCCAGACAAGCAGTGGCACGCCTATTGGTCAATCCGGGGTACCTGGTCATCCACAACCAGAGGATCACTCCGACACATCAGGATCGTCAGGCATAGCTTGAGCCACTTTGCTAAGCCATTTGTTAGTTGCAACGAGAGTTTCTTCAATTGCGGCGGCAGTTTCTGTTTCCTTTATCTTTTGGTGTCCGTCAAGCCCAGAAGGGAAGCGAGCAGGTTCCCGCATCGGAACGATGAATAATCGTTGGGTTTTTGTTCCATCGGGCGTAACTCGTTTAGGAAGAGTCTGATACAAGTGGAACGTGATTAAGTAGCAGATCCTCACGAGTTCATTGAACTCTTTTTTGACATAGGCGACCGCGTGAATCCGAGGGTTTCCATACTCAAGATTCGCAGAGTCTTTCCATTCTGGATTGTTTGGAAGCAACATGTAAATCCCTAGCTCACCACTCTTCGTTCGGAACAATCGAGCGTCGGATGCGATCACAGCTTTGTGTTGTGCGAGGTCACGGTACTTCCTGAGTCGCAGACCATGATTGTCCCAATAGCCGTGCAGAAAAAAGCAAAGATTCGGATCTAAGATATCGGGTTCCTTGCGTACCTGTTCCGCAAGGCGACGCAGGCTGTCGCTTGTATTGTCAAACGCCTTCCCGGTTGAGACCCGCTTCCACTGCTTTATGAATTCGGTCAACGCATTCTGTGTGCGGATTGCCGCATCGAGAAAATTGTCCACGGGGACTGCAAGACGGTTTCTATCCTCGGCTGACAAATGGAGAACAGAAGTCCCGGGACTGAGATTAGAACGTTCAATCAGAGAGTTGTGTTCTTGTATGCAATTCCATAACGCCTGCTGAGTAGCCTGCAATGCAAAGGGGAGTTTCTCCAGGCGTAACTGAACAGCATGGAAGTTCTTAATGTCGTCACCGTCAGGAATTAGGATGTCCGTCAGTTCCTGGAGGTGGGGTATCAACTTGTTGAGAGGAACGTACAAGTGAGAGTCTCCTTCTTCCCAAACAAAAAGCATATTCTGTGTTGGGCATCCGACACCCGCTATCCAGAGATGGTTCACTCTGTACCGTAGGTCCCGCTCTAGCCGGACGCAACGAACGAGGAACAGACAATCCTTCATGCGTCTGGCACAGCTTCACTCATCAAAGAGAATCAACAAACCGGCTCGCCAATCGTCCATTTCGCACCGTCGCGAATCACACGACGATAGAGCGTGTCGCGTTCGATGGGTTCACAACCCGCTTCCTGGATGAGGCGGTGGAGTTGGGGGACGGTTAAGCCCTCGGGGGTTTTGGCACCGGCGTCGTGGTAGATCAGTTCGTGGACGACTGTGCCGTCGAGGTCGTCGGCTCCGAAACCGAGGGCGACCTGGGCTGTCTTCTCGCCGAGCATGATCCAGTACGCTTTGATGTGATCGAAGTTGTCGAGCATCAGCCGGGAGAGGGCGATCATTCGCAGGTCCATCTGGCCGGATGGTTTGGGGAGATGCGAGAGGCCCGTGTTCTCCGGATGGAAGGCGAGCGGGATGAACGTCTGAAAGCCGTTCGTGTCGTCCTGCAGCTCGCGGAGTCGGCAGAGGTGGTCGACGCGGTGACGTGCTTCCTCGACGTGCCCGTAGAGCATGGTCGCGTTTGTCCGCAGGCCGAGGTCATGAGCTGCGCGGTGGATGTCGAGCCAGCGTTGGGAGTCGGCCTTGTGCTCGCAGATTTGTGACCGGACCTCTTCGTCGAAGATCTCCGCCCCGCCGCCCGGCATGCTCCCCAGTCCGACGTCCATCATCTGCTGAAGCACCCAGTCGTACGGCTTCTTCGTGAGATGACCGAACCACTGGATCTCGACACCTGTCCAGGCCTTGATGTGGATCTCAGGCCACGTCTCGTGAATCACGCGAATGACGTTGATGTACCAGTCGAAGTTTTTGAGATGGTGCAGGCCGCCGACGACGTGAATCTCCGTTGCCCCCTGTTCTTTCGCTTCGAGGACTCGCTCGCGGATCATGTCGTCGGAGAAGACGTACCCCTTTTCCGCTTTGAGATCCGAACGGAACGCACAGAACGTGCAGCGGTACACGCAGACGTTCGTGGGGTTGAGGTGGATATTGGTGTTGTAGAAGGCATATCGACCGTTCTTCCTTTGACGCACCTGGTTGGCCAGTCGCCCGAGTGTGAGCAGATCGGCCTGTTCGTCGAGGTACAGCCCATCCTCGAATGTCAAACGCTCCTCGGCATCGACCTTGGCCGCAATCTCGGCCAATCGGGAATCAGTAGCGACAGCGATCATTGAACCTGAAAAACTCCTGTGAAGAGGATGGCATGACAGACCTCCGGTCAACGAAGCCATGACCGGAACTCCAGCTTGACGTTAACCGATAATCCCCTCGATCGGCCACGACCGGATTTTAGCAGGATCATCATTCGCAGCACACTGACCCCACGAATCACTGTCGGATGCCACTTTCCCGTTCTCTGTCTTCGCGCGTCTCTGCACCTTCGTGTCTTTGCGTCAGAGTTTTCGAGTTTTTTGACGCAAAGACGCTGAGTCGCGAAGACGCGCAAAGGTATGGAGATGTCGTTGGAGATTAAGGAGAGGCGGAGAATTGAAAACCAACCGCAGACGCTCTACAACGGACGCCTTCCACATTCATCGCGACCACCTGTAAGCACGATTCATGGCACGCATTAACGACAATTACCTCAAGCTCCAGGCTGGCTATCTGTTTCCCGAGATTTCACGCCGTGTGAAGGGATTCGTGGCAGAAAACCCTGATGCGGCATTGATTCGCCTCGGTATTGGCGACGTGACAGAACCGCTGCCCGCCGCTTGTGTCGAGGCGATGACTAAGGCGATCGCTGAGATGGGCCAGCGGGAGACCTTCCGCGGGTACATGGATGACAGTCAAGGTCACGAGTGGCTGCGAGAGAAGATTGCGGCTCAGGATTTCTGTGCTCGTGACTGTGACATCTCGGCAGACGAGATCTTCGTTTCAGAGGGATCGAAGTCGGACACGGCCAATTTGCTCGACATCCTCGCTCAGGGTGAGAATCGCATCGCCGTTTGCGACCCTGTCTATCCCGTATACGTCGACACGAACGTGATGGCGGGTAATACAGGAGACGCAGCAGAGGGAGGCAAGTATGCCGGAGTCACCTACCTGCCAGTTACAGCTGAAAACAACTTCACCCCTGCCCTGCCGACCGAGCCGGTGGACGTCATCTATCTTTGCTACCCCAACAACCCAACAGGGACGGTTCTCTCCAAGGACGAACTCACTAAGTGGGTCGCCTATGCACAAGAGCATGATTCGTTGTTGCTCTTCGATGCGGCTTACGAAGCATTCATCATGGACGAGAGCATTCCGCACTCAATCTATGAGATCGAAGGAGCCCGTGACGTCGCAATCGAGTTTCGCAGCTTCAGCAAGAATGCCGGCTTCACCGGCACGCGTTGTGCCTATACGGTCATCCCCCGCACTCTGACGGGAAAGACAGCCGACGGAAGTGAGCAGCCGCTGCATCCGCTGTGGGCACGGCGACATAACACGAAGTTCAACGGTGTCTCCTACATCATTCAGCGAGGAGCTGAGGCGGTGTATTCGTCCGAAGGACAGCAGCAGGTGCAAGAACTCGTCCGCTTCTATCTGGAGAACGCCCGCCTGTTACGAGAGGGGCTGGAGCAGATCGGTATCGACGTCTACGGCGGAGTGAATGCTCCCTACATTTGGCTGAAGACGCCCGAAGGACTCAGCAGCTGGGAATTCTTCGACCGGCTGCTCAAGGATGGACACCTCGTCGGCACACCCGGCAGCGGATTTGGAGCAGCGGGCGAAGGCTACTTCCGCCTGAGTGCCTTCAACAGCCGCGCGAATGTCGAGGAAGCGGTCGAACGGTTCCAGCGAGTCGCCGGTTGATTTCATTGATATGTCGACCAGATTTCGTGGAGCAAGTATGAGGACATGGGAATAACATGTTCCCTCTGACTGTGTTCGATCCACACTCAGTCATTCCCGCGCAGGCGGGAATCCAGACGGCGTTGGGCACAATAATTGATGAGGATTGAGCTTCCGTGGTCACTGGATTCCCGCCTGCGCGGGAATGACCAACGATGGGGTTACTCCGGAAACAGAATCACCCGCCGTTGCGCTCGGCTTCCGCCGCGTATTCCACGCAGTATGGCGTGTACGGGATCGCATCGAGTCGCTCTTTGGCGATCTTATTGCCCGTGCCGAGGCAGGTGCCGTATGTTCCTTCATCGATCCGTTTGAGCGCCTCGTCGATCAGGTTGAGGGTCTCGGCTCCATTCTGCGACAGGCTGAGAGCCAACTCGGCATCCCAGTGATCGTTACCGAGATCAGCCTCGTCGCCTCCCGTCCGACCACTTTGCGTCTTTTCCCCGGCCAAACCAGAGGAGAGGACCGAGCCCACATCTCCCGAAAGACGGGCCCGCAGCTCCAGGAGTCGCCGCTTGTACATCTCTAACTCTGTCTTACGCATAGACTTGTCTCAATCGGCCTGCCTTAGGGAGGAGGACTCGAACAGTCCTTGGGGGCGAGAAGTCCAGCACATTATCAATCCCATGAATCGTTGGCAACCGACCGCAATTCCCTCATTGATGCAGATTGTCACCCCTGGACGATTGGGGCTGCCGTTTCCTGGAGGGAGAGCATCGGTCAACAGCGGTCCTCGGGATGTTGCCTCACCCCGATTTGTTCTCGACGATCGGATGAATCGTCAGCCAATCCCCACCAACATCGTTGACGCCAACGACTCAGGGAGAACAATGGTTCTATGGAATCCTCACAAGTGACAAATTTTGACATGGCTCGGTCCCAGGCCGACCAGCCGTTGGAACGGTCGCAGGTCAACAACATCTCCCCTGCCCTCGAAGCATTGAGAGCCGGCAAGCTCGTGATCGTGGTTGATGCCCGCGAGCGGGAGAACGAAGGGGACCTTGTCTGTGCGGCGGAGTCGATCACACCTGAGATGGTCGACTTCATGCTACGTCAGGCAGCAGGTGTCTTGTGTGCGCCGATGACTGTCGACAACGCCAATCGTCTCCGGCTCAATCCACTCGTCGACCATGAATCAAACACGTCGCCACATCAGACGCCATTTCTGATGCTCGTTGATCACCGAGACAGCGGCACCGGGGTCAGTGCCGACGCACGGGCTCGAACAATTCGAGCTCTCGCCGATCCGGTTTCTCTTCCAGAAGACTTTGTGCGACCAGGGCACATCAACACGCTCTTCGCTCGAGATGGAGGCGTACTGAGACGGGCTGGCCATACAGAGGCAACAATCGATTTGCTCAAGATGGCCGGTCTTAATCCCGTTGGATGTCTCATTGAAATCTGCAGCCGTAAGGGCACCGGCATGGCAGACATCGACGAACTTCACGAGTTTGCCGCAGAGCACGATCTGCCCATCGTCTCAATCGCAGACATCATTCACTATCGTCGCACTAGCGAACAACTCATTCGTCGGGACGTCGAAGTCGACATTCAAACGGCCGACTACGGCAAGCCCCGCTTCATTGCCTACGGCGTCGAGCACGAGGATCAGGAGCCGCTGGCGATCGTGTGGGGTGACCTGTCATCGGTCGAGGCCCCACTGATCCGCATGCACTCCTCATGTTTCACTGGCGACATCCTCGGCTCACTCCGCTGCGACTGCGGGGACCAACTGCACATGGCCATGGAGATGATCGTCGCCGAAGGGACCGGAGCCGTCGTCTACCTCCCGCAGGAAGGCCGCGGCATCGGCCTTACCGCGAAGCTCAAAGCCTACGAACTCCAGGACCAGGGCCTCGACACCGTCGAAGCCAATCACCGCCTCGGCTACCAGGCCGACCTCCGCGATTATATGGTCGGCCTGCAAATCCTCAAAGACCTTGGGCTGCGAAAGGTCCGCATACTCACGAACAATCCGAAGAAGACTGAAGCCTTCGAGCATTGGGTGGACCTCAAAGTCGTTGACCAAGTTCCCATCATCGCCCCCCCCGAAGCCAACCGCGAACGTTACCTCGCAACGAAACGCGACAAGCTAGGACACCGCCTGCCTGGTGCCGAGAGTACGTCGTCTTAAAGGGATGGCGATGCGTGGCTACGGTCGTCGCGAAAATCCTCCAACGAGATTGGCTGTGGACTCCAGTTGGTCGACCACAGCCACCCATGACACTCAACTGAAATGCACTGGCGGACAAGCCGACCAGTGTCACCCGATCGTGGTTGCCTTGTGTCAGAACCAGAGCAATCCCAAAGTTGTTCTTCAGGTGTCAAGCAGGAGGGCCTTTCAGTGGGGAGAGGCCATTCCTCGCACAAGCTCCTGCACAGAATCCATGAAAATGGTCTAGAGTCTGTCACGTCGATCGTATTCTGTCCTGCGAGATTGATGTTCGCCGCGGTTATATGTCGCTCGATTCGGAAACCCGCACTTTTCTTGATATCAAAGGACCACGCATTGTCCCGTAGGCACCCGAGTCGTTGAATCGGTTGCTGGTCAACAGATCCGGGGGAGCATCGCTCCCGAGAGTTCGTCGAGTGGCTGTTCTGTTCCGAGTGCTCGCTGAATGCTTACCGGTGCCAGCCCCCGTTTCTTCACTTCGCCGATGATGGCTGCGTCGCGTGAAGTTGACGAGTTTCGCAGTGCTCTGACGGCGGCTTTGCCGGTGCCGCTTTTCACTGCAACGAGCATTGTTCCTTCGCAGGCGATCTGAAGCGGGTCGAGACCGAGCAACTCCGCTGCCCCGCGGATGTCAGGTGTCGTGGGGATGTCTGATTCCCGGACGCTCAGAGTCTGCCCGCAGGCCTGAGCCCATTCGTGCAATACAGCCGTGACGCCACCACGTGTGGCGTCACGCATTGCTCGGACGACACAGCGTCCGCCGAACAGCAGCTCGGCGTCGCGGAGCTGCTGCACTGGATCCAGCAGACAGGCGCAGTCCGTCTCAGGTGGTGGATTCAAACCAAGCTGTTCTCTTGCCACCAGAATGGCAATCCCATGTCGACCAATGGGGCCGGAGACGATTAGCTCGTCTCCAACATGAAGGGTCTCTGGTCCGAGGGGCGGCGGTGGGAGCACGCGGCCAATTCCGCTGGTGGTGACGAACAGTCCGTCGGCCGTCTCTGCCGGGACGACCTTGGTGTCGCCGGCCACGATCTGCGCACCAGCTTCTTGGGCCGCCGCCGCTGCGCTCTCCAGAATGTGTTCTAGAACCGGAATCGGCAATCCCTCTTCAATGATGAGGGACAAACTGATCCACAGGGGGAGTGCTCCGGCAACCGCCAGATCATTGACGGTTCCGAAGACAGCGAGTCTGCCGATGTCTCCCCCCGGAAAAAACAGCGGAGAGACAACGAAGCTGTCTGTTGTGAAGGCGAGATTGCCGGTCACTTGAGGGAGAACAGCCGCATCAGGAGGGGCCCTCAGTTCGCTGTCGTGTCCAAATCGCGGGAGGATTGTCCCTTCAATCAGCTCACGCATCAGCCGACCGCCTTCTCCATGTGCCAGTGTCACACGATCAGGATTGTGGCCGAGCGAAACGGGGCAGCCGAGTTGCCATGCAGGTTGTTGCATCAAGTTCGTTCTATATTGTTCGCTGGTATTTGAAGTAGGCAGCACACGCGCCTTCAGCCGAGACCATCGGAGCCCCCAGCGGAGAGTCCGGTGTGCAGCGTGTCCCAAACGCAGCACACTCGACTGGTTTAATGAGACCTCTCAGGACTTCTCCGCTTCGGCAATCGTCACTCGGGCAGACACCCGCCGGGCAGCCCGTCTGTGAGCCCTGTTCATCAACAGTCAACATGTTCGATCTGTCGTCGACCCGTCGTAGGATCGTTTCGAAACGGAGCGCCGCGTCAAACGCCTCGAACTCTCCGTGCAATCGATAGCCTCCCTTGAGGATGACTCCCAACCCCCGCCAGGGGGTATCAGCGATCTCATAGACCTGGCTGACGATCTCCTGCGCAGAGGCGTTCCCTTCCTGTCGAACGCTGCGGGCATATCGATTCGTCACTTCGCACTGGTTAGCCTCCAGTTGATTGACACACTCCCGAATGCCGTTGAGCAAATCAAGAGGTTCAAACCCGGTGACCGCGACCGGTGTCTTGTGCCGCTGGACAAAGCTCTCATATTCGTCGAAGCCAGTGACGGTGCAGACATGTCCCGCCGCCAGAAATCCCTCGACCCGACATCCGGGGGACTGCATTAGAGCTTCCATTGCCGGCAGGACACGCACATGAGCGACTAGCAGACTGAAGTTCTTCAAACCCAATGTTGCTGC
Source organism: Planctomycetaceae bacterium (assembly GCA_029259815.1). Classification (GTDB taxonomy): domain Bacteria; phylum Planctomycetota; class Planctomycetia; order Planctomycetales; family Planctomycetaceae; genus JAHBXU01. The sequence goes on from JAJDEJ010000212.1 coordinate 72,900, forward strand.
CTGCAAGACGGCGAGTGCTGTCGTCGGTGCCGTCGTTTCGAATCCGACCGCGAAGACCACGACATGCTGATCCGGGTGATGTCTCGCCAGATCGACTGCATCCAATGGGGAATACACGATCTTGACATGACCGCCTCTGCTGCGAACGTCCAGCAGGCTGCGGCTCGTGCCCGGCACACGCAGCATGTCACCAAAGCTGGCCAGGACGACGTTCGGCTCCAAAGCTAACTGCTGAGCAAAGTCGATCGCCTCCGCTGGTGTCACACAAACGGGACAACCTGGACCGTGGATCAATTCCACGACCTCGTTCAACTCAGTCGCGATACCGTGACGCAGCAGAGAATGTGTCTGGCCGCCGCAGACTTCCATCAAGACTCTTGGTTGACTGACAGTGCGGCGAATCTCATCAACCAGGCGACGAGCCAGCTTTGGATCACGGAATTCGTCCAGATGTTTCACGCTGGCGGCTCCGATGACTCATCGAGTTCACCCAGACGAGCCAGATCGGCCAGTGTCAGTCGGGCTTGTTCCTCATCAACGCGACTGATGGCCACGCCGGCATGGACGATGACGTAGTCCCCTTCCTGGGCATCGGCGACACACGCCATATGGCACGTCCGGCGAACGCCGTCGAACTCTACCTCGGCCTGTGCAAATGTGGGATCACGGTCGATCCAGCGGATGACGCGACCCGGGACGGCAAGACACATCTCACATTTCTCCTTCTACCATCGGAAACGTCACTCGGTCGTGTTGACATACGGGAGGGCGAGGCTCCTGCCGAGCCGCGCAGTTTGGGCGGGGTCCTTTCACTTGAGAAACGGTCCAACGGGAGTCGAGCTTCGCAGGACAATCGCCCCTTATGAAAATTTTCTCACACGTTTCGGCTCGGCAGGAGCCTCGCCCTCCCATGAAATGCCTTCCTGGATGTCAAAAAGTTCTAGTCAGATGAGCCATTCCAATCGCGAGTTGCCCCGCAGCCAATCCTCCGTCATTGGGAGGGATTCGGCGATGCAAACCGATGTCCAGTCCGGAACCCTGCAACTCAGAGACCACTTGCTCGGTCAGCAGACGATTCTGAAACACTCCACCACTCAGCACAACTGGCAGATCGAAGCGGTGGCACACATCGGCGATCGCAGAAGCAAGTCCCCGATGGAACTTTGCGGCCATGATCCCAGCGGAGTGTCCGTTCCGACGGTCGATGACGAGTTGGCGAATCGCCAGCCGCCAATCAAGCTGCAGAGGTGATGCGTCAAGGAATTCAAAGTTGTACTGAGTTGTTGCCGACGAATCAGCCGCGGCTTCCAGCAGCATGGCGGGGTGTCCTTCATAGGCGGCATCGTTAACCCCCAAGATGAGCGCGGCCACTCCATCGAACAGCCTCCCGGCGCTGCTCGTGACGGGTGACAGTTGGCCGCTGCCCGCCAGCCGGAGCACTCCTGCGATCATTGCGTGATCGAGACCATTGCCTTGGAGTACGCGCTGCGTCTCCTCTTCGCCGACTGCTTCCAACAGCAGCGAAGCCGCCACCCGCCACGGCTGACGGATCGCAGACTCTCCTCCGGGCAGACAGAACGGTCGCAAGTGGGCTACGCGTTCGAAGGCGTCGATTGTCGTACGGAGAAACTCACCGCCCCAGATCGTCCCGTTCGTCCCATAACCGGTTCCGTCGAATGCAACACCGAGCACCTCGCGGTCCAACCACTCGTTTTCCACCATCCCACTGACGACATGAGCATGATGATGCTGCACCGCCAGCGTGCGACCTCCGAGCGACGGTGCCCAACGCGTCGTGAAGTAGTCCGGGTGCAGGTCGTGGACAATGAGATGCGGCCTGCAGTTATAAATTGTCTGGAGCTGACCAACGTGTTCGATGAACCGCTGGCGCATGGCCAATGACTCTAAGTCGCCAATGTGCGGACCGAGGATCGCCTGTGCCCCGTTGAACAGGGCGACTGCTGCCTTCTGATGCGCCCCCACTGCCAGAACCATCATCGCTTCGGTTGTGAGTGCGGATGAGGGGTTGCGCTCGTTTGTGGGATTGATCGTGACGAGGTCTGCGACAGGAGCAAGCGACAGTGGAGCAATGCCTCGCGCGCACCGCAGGCTGACAGGACGGCCTGCAAGCGAACGGACAACACTGTCATCGACGGGACGAGCGATGTCACGATTGTGATGCAGCCACACGTCGGCAACGCCGCTGAGTTCCTGTTCAGCCTGTCCAGGATGGACTGCCAGCGGATCGCCGTCAATGTTGCCACTCGTGACGACCAACGGTCGCCGCACCCGGTCCAGCAGCAACCAGTGCATCGCAGTGGTCGGGAGAAACAGGCCGAGTTCAGCGAGCCCCGGATGAATCTCGTTGCAGAGGCGATTTGCTTCTTTCCTGGGGACCAGAACGATCGGACGCTCAGCACTCTCAAGCACTGCCCGATCGTCTTCGTTGAGCACAGCGACCGCCTCAGCGTCCGCGAGCGACTGGACCATGATTGCCAAAGGCTTTGTGGGGCGTCGCTTTCGCTCTCGTAATCGTTGAACGGCGACCGAATTCGTCGCGTCGACGACAAGCTGATAGCCCCCCAGGCCGCGCATCGCGAGGATCTTTCCACTGAGAATCACCTCCGCCACCGACTCCCAGAGTGAGCAGGTGTGACTTTCACACTGATTGAGCCACAAAGACGGTCCACACGACGGGCAGGCGTTGGTTTGTGCGTGACATCGGCGATCACGGAGGCTGACGTACTCTCGCTCACATTCCGGGCAGAGCGCAAACTGCTGCATCGTCGTCCGGCTGCGATCGTACGGCATCGTGTCAATGACGGAGTATCGAGGTCCGCAGTCGACGCAGCTGATGAATGCATACCCCATCCGGCGGTCGAACTGGGCGGCCGCTTCTTGGAGACAGGCATCGCACGTCGCACGATCCGGAGGAACGGGTGTTGTGAGCGGTCCAGCGGTGGAGGACTCAGTGATCTGGAATCCGTCGACTCCCGTGGGATCGCAGAAATCCCACTCCGTCGAATCGAGCCGAGCCTCTGTCGGCAGACTCACTGGTAACTGACGGCGGAATTCAGTGACGTCTGCCTCTTCACCTTCGAGTTCGATCTGTACTCCCGAGGCCGCGTTGCGGACGGTCCCGGACAGACCCAACTGGACTGCGAGTCGTACGACGCTGGGTCGAAAGCCGACTCCCTGCACGTCTCCCTGCACGGTCAGCCGGCCTGCGACGAGATTGGGTGCGGCCACTCTCATACGGCCACTCTCACTTCATCGGTCACTGACTTGGCAATCATGTCCTTCCGCTGATCGTCAAGGTATCGGCACCATTGTTCGAGCCCCTCTCCTGAGAGCGAGCAGACCGGCATGACGGTAAGGTCGGGCTGAATCTGTCGTGCATCACGAATGGCCGCGTCCAGCGAGAAGGGGACATGTGGCAAGAGGTCAGTTTTGCTGACCACCAGTGCCTGACTCGTCCGGAACATCTTCGGATATTTTCCTGGTTTGTCATCCCCTTCCGTCACGCTGAGCAGGACGACTCGTACATGCTCAGCGAGATCATGCGAGGCGGGACAGACCAGATTGCCGACGTTCTCAATGAACAGAAAGTCGAAATCGTTCGAGCCAAGTTTTGCCAGCCCCTGTTTGACGAGTGGAATTTCCAAGTGACAGGCTCCGCCCGTCGTGAGCTGTTCAACAGGACAATGCGGAGCCAATCTTTGAGCGTCACGATCAGTGGCCAAGTCTCCCACCAGCACCGCCATGCGGCGTCGGTCTCCCCAGTGCCGTGCCGTCGCTTCCAGCAGACTCGTCTTGCCCGCTCCAGGTGACGAGAGCACGTTGACAACTAGCGTGCCCCGCTTGGCAAATGTCTGTCGCATCTCCTCCGCCTGTTGACGCAGCTCCGCTTTGACGTCGCGGTGGACGGGGACGGTTTTGTTCGTGGTGGTCATGTCATGTCCTCACCAAGTGCTAGACGCGTTGATGCAATTCTGAACGAGATGCCTCAGAGACGGCGATGTCGACATCTAACAGTCGAAACTCGTCCCCTCCTGTGATCTGGATTTGTCGGGATTCGCAAGAGTGACACACAAAATCAAAGCCCTGCATCTGAAACTCAGCTCGACAATCCTGGCAGATCGCAGTGAGTGAAACTTCCTCAATGACAAGTCGGGCCCCTCGGCAGGGTGTCATGACGACCTCCTGATCAAACGCGAGTTCCACCAACTGGCGTTCCACTCCAGAGAGTGGGCCCATCTCAACACGGATCGCCTTGACACCAACGCCCCCATGTTCGACGAGCAGGTCGCCGACTTGACGGAGCAACGATCGGACGAGCGAGAATTCATGCATGACCAACCGGTTCCATGGGTGGAGTCTTGGAATCAGACTGGATTTCATCTGCAATGCGATCAACAACGCCCTGCAGACTGCTACCAACCTTGGGGGAAATGTCTGCGAAGGCATTGAAGCTTCTTCCCGTGATGCCATAGACGATCACGTCGTCAGGGAGTGTCCCCAACTGCTCGGCAAGCTGAAAGACACCGGGCAGACCGAAGCTGTGACTGTTGGACGAACGCACCGAGGCTACGAGCGGAGTCGGCCATCGCCAACGCTGACAGATGGCTGGCGACGCATCGCTGAGGCGGCCTTCGCAGGCGTCGCAGACGAACAGTCGATCTGTTCCACTGAGCCAGTCGAGCACTTGGCTGGGAGTGGCAGCCCGTTTGACGTCAATCTGTTGCGGAAGCACACTCCGCAGCATCTCCGCGATGACCCAGCCGACCTGATCGTCACCATGGGGACTGCCGATGCCGACCACAAGTGTACGCTGTTTCGTCATGCCGGCTCTCCACGATCGATGGTCAGTCGAAGAAAGTGTGTGGAGCAACTAATGCAGGGGTCGTAGCAGCGGATCAGTCGTTCACAGTCGAGGGCCGTCTGTTGATCGTCATCAACGATGACCCGTGGCAGCCAGTCGCGGAGGTCCTCCTCAATTTGCTGTTGGTTCTGTGATGTCGGTGGCACAATCTTGGCGAACACGATCTTGCCGTCTCGGTCGACTTCATATCGATGGTAGATGAGTCCGCGTGGAGCCTCCGTCGCAGCACAGCCGAATCCGGCGTGGTGCGTGTATTTGATCTGTGAAGGCTGAATCGGGCGATAGTCCCGGATGATCTCAATGGCTTCCTCGTATGCATGCACGAGTTCGAGACCACGAGCGACGATCGCCTGGAAGGGGTTCCAGCAGGGCCAGTCGATGTCGAGTTCGTCCGCCAGTTGCCGCGCCCGAGGCGAAAGTTGTTCGAGGCTCAGATTGACACGGGCCAGCGGGCCCACGTGATAACTTGCATCTGTTCCCTGCCGCACCGAGTGCAGTGCTGTGGAATGCTGGACGTGCCTTTCCTCGAAGTGCTGCTCATAATCTCGGACGTCGATCGACAGGCCGCTCGTCGAGGCGACTTGCCCCTCGTTCATGGCGTACTCGTCTGGATGGTGGAGTGCCACCATCTCATAGGGCCGGGAGAAATCCGGGAAGTCGAGTGTCGCCACCCATTGTGTCGCTTCAACTGCCGCCTCAAGTCCCCACTCAAAGTCCGGCAGCAACTTCGTCAACTTTTCTCGCTTGGGAGCTCGGTAGAACCCGCCGACGCAGACGTTGATCGGGTGAATGGCCCGTCCTCCCAGCACTTCCAATAACTCATTTCCATGCTTCTTCAATCGCAAGCCACGATTCACTTCATCGGGGAAATGCGCCGCCATGTCGGTAACGCCGTGGAAGCCCAGGAAGTCTGGTGCGTGGAGCAGATGCATGTGGAGTGCATGGCTCTCGATCCATTCCCCGCAATACAACAACCGACGCAGCCGTCTGATCTCCGGAGTCATCGACACACCCAACGCCGCTTCGAGAGCGTGAACAGCACTCATCTGATATGCCACCGGACAGATACCGCAGATACGTGCGGTGATGTCCGGAACTTCTTCGAGCTTCCGCCCCTGCAGAAAAGCCTCAAAGAACCGCGGGGGCTCGTAAATGCTAAGCTTGACGTCTCGAACTTCATCGCCGTCCAGCTGCACATACAATCCGCCTTCACCTTCCACACGGGTGAGTGCTTCGACTTTGATCGTGCGATTCGACACGGCAACGATGTCCTTTGGGTTTGTCAGGTCAGCGACTCGATCCGATTGCTTTCGTCGCGAAACGGTTCCGCTCCGGAGTTAAAGTTGCGCAGCAACGGAACCATCTCAGCCGGGGCTGTGCCTTGGCGTATCAAGTGATCTGTCAAACTCTGAGCATGAATCTGTTTCGCCGGTCCGTAACAGCCGTAACACCCTCGATTGTACGTCGGACAGATCGCCCCACACCCCGACTGCGTCACCGGGCCCAGGCAGGGCTCGCCTGTCGCCACAGTAATGCAGACGTTTCCTTGTTGTTTGCAGTCCATACAAACACTGTGCGTCCGCGTATGCGGCTTACGGCCTGCGACCAGGGCCTGAATCACTTCGATCAGTTGATATTGATTGATCGGGCACCCCCTCAGTTCAAAATCGACAGCCACGTGATCAGCAATCGCAGTCGAGGTCGAAAGCGAACTGATGTACTGAGGACTTGCGTAAACCGTCCGAATGAAATCGTCGAGATTCGCCCAGTTCCGCAGTGCCTGAATTCCACCTGCGGTGGCACACGCTCCGATGGTGATCAGATACCCTGATTGTCGGCGGATCTCTTGGATGCGCTCTTCATCACGAGGCGTCGTGATTGAGCCTTCGACGAGGGCGACGTCGTACGGGCCATCCACAATTTTGCTGGTGGCTTCGAGAAAATATGCAATGTCAACCAAGCCCACGACGTCGAGCAATTGATCCTCAGCGTCCAGCAATGAGAGCTGACAGCCATCGCACGATGCGAACTTGAAGACGGCGAGCTTCGGTCTTGCGGCAGGAGCGCTCATCAGAATCCCTCCACTCTCAGGTACTGAGAGACACGGTCATACCGCACAACGGGTCCATCCTTGCAGACAAATGTCGGCCCGAACTGACAATGACCGCACAGTCCGATGGCGCAATTCATGTTGCGTTCGAGGGAGATCCAGATCCGCTCCTTCGGAATCCCACGACCAAGTGCCGATCGTGCCGTGTACCACATCATGACTTCCGGCCCACAACAAAGAACACTGGTCCGCTCAGGATCGGCCACCGGCATGCGATCAAGAAGCTGCGTCACAACTCCCACATTTCCTTGCCACGCTGGAGACGCACGGTCGACGGTTGTGTTGACATCCACCCCGTTCGCCTGCCAATCGTCGTACTCAGCCGAATACAGCAATCCGAAGGGATGACGTGCCCCGTACAGCAATGTAACGTTTCCGAATTCCGTTCTGCGATTCAGTAACTCGTAGATCGCAGGGCGGAGGGGGGCCAGTCCAATGCCACCGGTCACCAGGATCACGTCCCCTTCCAGACACTCATCGATCGGCCATGAAGAGCCGAAGGGACCGCGCAAACCGAAAGTGGCGCCGACGCCCGCACGAGCCAGTTCGGTGGTGACTTGACCAGCAATCCGCACCGTATGATCCAGCGTGCCATGCAGTAAGGGATCACTGCTAATGGAAATGGCTGCTTCTCCGACTCCAGGCAGGTACAGCATGTTGAACTGACCAGGCCGAAACGAGAACGACCCCGCTGCCGAGGCGTCCGCGAAATCGAGATGGTATGTCGCGACCCCTTCGATCTCGTCCGTGATGCCGGCAATTCGCACGGTCTGCGCCAGCCAGGGATCAGTTGCCGGAGTGCCTGCGGTGACAGTGCTCATGCAGTCCCTCCCGTTTCACTCGTGCAGTCATCGTTGCGAATCGCAGCCACTTCTTCGGTCAGATCAATGCCAACCGGGCACCACGTGATGCAACGTCCGCACCCGACACAGCCACTTGTGTCAAACTGGTCATGCCATGAGGCCAACTTGTGTGTTAGCCATTGACGATATCGCTGCGTGATCGTGTTGCGAGTCGTTCCGTGACTCATGTGCGAAAAACTCAGATTGAAGCACGAGTCCCAGTGACGATTTCGCTCAACATTTTCTCCGGCCAAGTCGGTCACGTCCTCGACGGAACAGCAGAAGCATGTCGGACAGACCATCGTGCAGTTCGTACAGCCGAGGCAGCGACTGCCAACCTCTTCCCAGCGTGAGTGTTCAAGATTCTCGAGTAGCAGATCACGGATGCCTTCTGTGTCGAGTTGTCGGCTCTGTTGGTCGACGGCCTGCTGGCGGCAGGATTCAGCCGACGCCAATTGTGCGGCTGTCACCTGCTGCGTGGAGAGCCGGGACATCAACGATTCACCAGCTTCACTTCCCGCTTCAACAACGAATCCATCTTCGAGTTCGGTCAGAGCGAGGTCAAAACCTGAAGTGCATCGAGGTCCGGTGTTCATGGACGAGCAGAAGCACGTGGGCGCCGCCTCCGTGCAGTTGACAGCGATGATGAATGCCTGCTGACGTCTCTCAGAATAGATCGGATCAACGTACGGACCTCCTGTGAAGACGCGGTCTTGGACGGCGATGGCAGCGAGTTCACAGGCCCGAACACCCAGAAACGCAAACTTCGTTGTCTCGGGATCGGGCGTTCGCATCTGCCATCCGGAATCAGTCTTCTGGGCTGACGCCACCGTGGTCAGTGGTGGAAACAGATACTTCTTCCACGAGTGGGGACCCACGACGAATCCGAAGTATGCATCATCGTCACGCTGTTGAAGACGGTAGTGTCCCGGCTCCTGGCGATCAGTCCATCCCAGCGGGAGTTCCTCGACCGAGGTGATTTCGTCATAGACGATCGCCTCCTGGTCTATCATCGGGCCGACGACAGTGAAGCCGTCTCCGCGCAGAAGATCAATGAGCAACTGGAATTCACTCTTTGGCAGGAACATGTGGCATTCGCTCGGCAACTGCGTGCTCATCAGATCGTCAGCCTCATCGACGCTCGTGGCAGAATTGGTTTGGTGGAGTGAAGAATGCCTCTGCTGCGTTTCGGTGCGTTCCTGTCACAACGATTCCTGTTCGAACAGGTCCAGGAGTTGTAGTCGCGAAGTCACCAGCCGGCGCGAGATGGCCTTGGCAAGCTCTCTCATCATTGGATAGCCCACATCGTGATTCGTCTGGCAGAGATTGATGAGCGCATCGTCGGGAAACACGATCGTCTCAGTCTCCTCAAGGGCGATGCCGGTGGCGGTTGCTCCCTGGTTTCCAACGAGTGCTGACCACGCGAGTACTTCGCCTGGCCCAAGCGTCATCACGCGAACCTGTCCTCGACCGGGGACAAGCATGTCCAACCCGACATGACCGCTAGCCACCAAGAACAATTCGTGGCAGCTTTCACCCTCGCGGCAGAGAGTTTGCCCCTTGGCGATGGTGCGTTCGGCAGCAATTCCGGCCAACGCTTCGCGAGCCACTTCGGGAAGCTGCGAAGTGAATTGGAGACTCACGAGTCGTTCTGATAGAGGGAGCTGTGTCACAAATCAATGGCTTTCATGCTGACGAAGAAATTTGAAGGCGGTACGTCTGAATGGCAGCGATCTCACAGATCACATCAGTCAGCTTGTGCGTTCCCCTGCTCCGGTTTGGTGACATGTCGGTACTTGATCAAGATGCCCCCTCTCGTTTCGCTTGAACAGCAACAATCAAGCCAAAAAGTACGCATGGTTTCCATTCCACGAATCTCGTTGTGGGGACGACCCTCGACCAGCAGTTCCGTGTGCGATACCGCGCACTCCCCGCACGGATGTGCGAAGTAGCGCGCAATAGGAGCGGACTCGTTAAGGTTCCGAACATGCCCTCGCCCGCTGGACGTGACTCACGATTCGTAAGGTCGCTTGGTCAGCTTCGTGACCGTTGGGGACCGGAACGATGTCGACTCCGGAGTAATTGACTCCAACTTGGTCGTAAGCCCTCCTGTTGGTTTGGGCATGCCACCTTTGTTGACTAGACTGTCGCACCGTCGGATGACAGCAGTGTGTCATCACGGCACATCATTCGCTTTCGTTCGTTCGATTTGGGGACAACTGTCAACCCACAGCAGGTCGTGCCCTACAGCGAGCTGGAAACTGAAACGTCGAATGCAACAAGCACAATCATCAGTGGAATTCACTTTATGCCTGGGACGCGCATCACGGTTGATGGAAACGAAGCAGCGACTCGAATCGCTTATCAATGCAGTGAAGTCGCTGCGATTTACCCGATCACCCCAGCATCACCAATGGGTGAGATGGTTGATGCGTGGTCAAACGCCGACCGCGAGAATCTCTTTGGGACAGTTCCCCGGGTCATCGAGATGCAGAGCGAAGGAGGGGCCGCAGGTGCCGTTCATGGTTCGCTGCAAGCAGGAGCGTTAACGACAACGTTTACCGCTTCGCAGGGCCTGCTCCTGATGATTCCCAATATGTTCAAGATCGCTGGCGAACTCACGCCCACGGTCTTTCATGTTGCGGCCCGCTCCATCGCGACTCACGCTCTTTCCATTTTCGGTGACCACAGCGATGTGATGTCGGCTCGCATGACCGGCTGGGCCATGCTGGCTGCGTCATCTGTGCAAGAGGCTCACGATTTCTCTCTCATCTCTCACGCAGCGACGCTCCGTTCGCGTATCCCTTTCCTGCACTTCTTTGACGGCTTTCGCACGTCCCATGAACTCAACTGCATCGATGAGATCCCTGCGGAAGTGATCGCAGAAATGATTGACCGGGACCTCGTGAAAGCCCATCGGGATCGATCACTCAACCCGGATCGCCCCGTCCTCCGAGGTTCAGCACAGAATCCGGACGTCTTCTTTCAAGCTCGGGAGGCCGTCAATCCGTTTTACGATGCCTGTCCGGGCATTGTCCAAGAGACGATGAATCGTTTCGGTGAACTGACCGGTCGGCACTACGGTCTGTACGATTATGTCGGAGCCGACGATGCAACACACGTCATCATCCTGATGGGCTCCGGAGTCGGTGCCGTCGAAGAAGCTGTCGCACACCTGACGGCGGCAGGCGAGAAGGTTGGACTGCTGAAAGTTCGACTCTACCGTCCATTCGCAGCGGCGGAGTTTCTCAAGGCCCTGCCGCGCACGACGAAGGCCATTGCGGTGATGGATCGAACGAAGGAGCCGGGGGCCGTCGGAGAGCCATTGTTTGTGGACGTCCTCGCGGCACTTGCGGAGAACTGGCACCAGGAGGCGAATGCCGACCGCCTGCCTCGCGTCATCGGTGGTCGATATGGCCTTTCATCCAAGGAATTCACTCCTGCGATGGTCCTGTCGATCTTCGAGGAATTGAAGCGAGATCAGCCCAAGCAGCGTTTCACGATCGGCATCAATGACGACGTCACACACCTCAGTCTCGATTACAACCCCGAAAACTGGCAGGAATTACAAGATGTCAGCCGTGCCGTTTTCTACGGACTCGGCAGCGATGGCACGGTCGGCGCGAACAAGAACTCGGTGAAGATCATCAGTGAGAGTACGCCGAAGTACTCGCAAGGGTATTTCGTCTACGATTCGAAGAAGGCGGGCTCAGTGACGGTCTCCCACTTGCGGTTCAGTGATCATCCGATCAATTCGTCGTACCTGATCGATCAGGCTGACTTTGTGGCCTGCCACCAATTCCAATTTCTGGAGTCGCAGGACGTACTCATTCTCGCGGCTCCGGGAGGGACATTTCTACTCAATAGTCCATTCGGGGCGGACGAGGTTTGGGACCGTTTCCCGGCAGAGGTCCAGGAGCAGATTATCGAGAAGCAACTGCGGCTGTTCGTGGTCGACGGGTACAGTGTGGCGCGCGAAGCGGGGATGGGCGGACGCATTAATACGGTGATGCAAACGTGCTTCTTTGCCCTTGCGAATGTGCTTCCGATTGACGAGGCCATTGAGGCGATCAAGCAGGCCATCCGTAAAACCTATGGCAAGCGCGGACAGGCAGTCGTTCGCCGCAACGAGGACGCGGTCGACGGCGCTCTTGCGGCACTCCACGAGGTGAACGTTCCAACTTCGGTCACCTCGGATCTACATCGACGTTCGCTGATTCCCGATCAGGCTCCGGACTTCGTCAAGCGGGTGACAGGTCTCCTGTTGGCTGGCATGGGGGAGAAGCTACCGGTGAGCGCCATGCCGGTCGATGGCACCTTCCCCACCGGTACTGCCCAGTTCGAGAAGCGAAGAATCGCCGCCTCGATTCCGATCTGGGATCCCGACATCTGCATTCAATGTGGCCTGTGTGCCCTGGTGTGTCCTCACGCAGCGATTCGGTCGAAAGCGTATCCAACCGAATCACTCGACGGCACGCCCGATGGCTTCAAGTCTCTCGACTGGAGCGGGAAGGATCTGCCCGGGTACAGCATGACAATTCAGGTCGCTCCCGATGACTGCACCGGGTGCAGCGTGTGTGTCGACGTCTGCCCGGCGCGTAGCAAGGAGGTCGCTCGCCACAAGGCGATCAACATGGAACCCACGATGGCGCATGCCGACCACGAACGAGAGGCCTACGAATACTTCCTCTCGTTGCCGGAAATCGATCGTTCAGCGGCAGCCCACGATCAAGTCAAAGGTTCGCAACTCCTGCAGCCGCTGTTTGAGTATTCCGGCGCCTGTGCCGGCTGCGGCGAGACGCCCTATCTCAAACTGCTGAGCCAATTGGTCGGAGACCATTTGCTGATCGCGAACGCAACCGGATGTTCGTCCATCTATGGTGGAAACCTGCCGACAACCCCGTGGACGACGAACGACGAGGGCCAAGGACCGGCCTGGTCAAACTCGCTGTTTGAGGACAACGCCGAGTTCGGACTCGGAATGCGACTGGCGTTGGAGGAACAGTCACGGTTTGCTTCCGCTCAGCTCAAGCTCCACGCCAGCGAACTCGGTGATGATCTGGTTCGAGCCACAATCAATGCCTCTCAGAATACCGACGCTGAAATCCTCGAGCAGCGGCAACGTCTTCAGCAAATTCGCCAACGACTGCGGGAGATCGACACCGCTGATGCCCGTCTTCTGGACAGTACGCTCGATGCCATTGTGCGTCGAAGTGTCTGGATTGTCGGAGGTGACGGATGGGCCTACGACATCGGATTCGGCGGACTCGACCATGTGTTGGCTTCGGGTGAGGATGTGAACATCCTCGTGTTGGACACGCAGGTCTATTCCAACACGGGGGGGCAGGCATCGAAGTCGACGCCGCTGGGGGCGGTCGCCAAGTTCGCAGCGGGAGGCAAAGCGGTCCGACGCAAGGATCTCGGCATGTTGGCCGTGGACTATGGCAGCGTGTATGTCGCACAGATCGCGGTTGGCGCGCATCCTCGCCAGACACTCAACGCTTTCCGAGATGCCGAGTCGTATCCCGGGACCTCGCTGATCATCGCTTACTCACCTTGCGTCGCGCACGGCATCGACATGTCGAAAACGATGAGTCATCAGAAGGACGTGACCGGCAGCGGATTCTGGCCACTGTTCCGCTACGATCCCCGCAACGCGCGGGACGGCGAGCATCCCTTCCAACTCGACAGTCGTCGACCGAAGATTTCCTTCCGGGACTTTGCTAAGAAAGAAGCGAGATTCGCAACGCTGATGCGGTCCAATCCCGATCGGGCAGAACAACTCTTCGATCTCGCCCAGCAGGAGATCGATGATCGTTGGCATTACTATGAACAGATGGCCGGTGTCGATCGTGATTTCGCGTCGAATGCACCGGAGGAGGTACCCACATGACTGTTGATCTCACAAGCGACTACTTGGGTATGTCACTCTCATCCCCGATCGTTGCAGCCGCATGCCCGTTGACGGGCAGTGTTGATGTGTTGAAACGATTGGAGGACGCCGGCGCGGGAGCGGCCGTGCTGCCATCCTTGTTTGAGGAACAGATCGAATTCGAAGAGTGGAGCTTCGGCGGACTGATGGACCAGGGAGGGAATTCCTACGCCGAAGCGACTTCGTATTTTCCCGAGGTTGATACTTACAACGCCGGTCCAGACGACTACCTCGAATCAGTCGAGCAAGCACGAGCGGCCGTCTCAATGCCAGTCATCGCCAGTCTGAACGGCGTGACACCTGGCGGTTGGACGCGGTACGCCAAGCTGATGGAAGAGGCCGGTGCTTCCGCGTTGGAACTCAACATGTACAACCTCGTGACCGACGCAGAACTCACTGCGGCTCAGGTCGAGGAGCGATATCTCGAACTGGTGACTTCGATCTGCGACACGATCGAAATTCCCCTTGCGGTGAAGATCGGTCCGTTCTTCAGTTCGCTGCCCAACTTCGCTCGCCAACTGATTGAGGCCGGAGCTGACGGTCTCGTGCTGTTCAATCGGTTCTTCCAGCCGGACCTGGACATTGAAAATATGGAGATCAATCCTCAGTTGGAGCTGAGCCGGCGTGCAGAGGTACGGCTGCCCATGAGGTGGATCGCCATCCTCGACCCGCAGATCAAGGCATCTTTGGCTGCGAACTCCGGAGTTCATACGGCTGTCGACATCTTCAAGATGATTCTTGTCGGAGCAGACGTCGCGATGATCGCGGCAGTGATCATCAGGCATGGTCCCGAACATGTCGCCAAACTGCTCACGGACTTACAGGCTCTACTCACAGAACATGGGTACAAGTCGGTGAATCAGTTTCGTGGCAGTTTCAACCATCGCAACACACCGAACCCGTCAGCCTTCGAACGGAACAACTACATGAAGGCCCTGACGACTTACGTCACCGATCTCCCCTAACGGAGTTTTCACCCGGCGGTGTGAGGTATCTGTCATGTTCCCCATTCGAGAAGCAACGTTTCTGGCGCTCGACGTCAAACTCCTGCGAATCGAAGCTCCCCGAATCGCGCGTCGTCGGGAAGCCGGGCAATTTGTGATCGTGAGAGTTCATGAGCACGGCGAACGGATACCGCTGACGATTGCCGACTCCGACGTTGATCAAGGGACCATCACGATCATCGTCCAGGGGATCGGCAAGACGACCAAACTAATCAACATGCTCGAGACCGGGGACGTGATCCAGGACGTCGTCGGACCACTGGGCGAAGCATCGGAAGTGTCTCTCTTCGGTACGGTCGTCGTCATTGGGGGAGGCGTCGGCACCGCCATCGCCTACCCGACAGCCGTCGCGATGAAGCAGGCGGGCAACCGTGTCCTGAGCATCATCGGAGCCAAAACAAAGGACCTCATCATCCTGAAGGAGCAGATGCAGGCGACGAGTGATGCGCTCTTCGTGATGACCGACGACGGCAGTGACGGGACGCAAGGCTTCGTCACACAAAAACTTGTGGAACTGCTTCAGGGCGGAGAGCAGATCGACCGCGTGCTCGCCATCGGTCCGATTCCCATGATGTCCGCCGTGGCCGATGTCACTCGCCCTCATGGAATCAAGACCATCGTCAGTCTGAACCCGATCATGGTTGACGGAACCGGCATGTGCGGAGGGTGCCGAGTGACGGTCGGCGGTCAGAGCCGCTTCGCCTGCGTGGACGGACCTGAGTTCGACGCGCACGACGTCGACTTCAAGATCCTCGCACAAAGAAACACGTTGTATCGAGCCCAGGAACGAGCTGCGTTGGAGTCCCTCGAAGCGGACCCTGCCGGCGACCTTGAAGAGATCCGTCACTGCCGACTGGAACAGAAACACCCCGAAGTCGGTCCGCAAGCAAAGTGAAGAACCAGAGATGGCCGAACACCTGCCTCCCAAAGAACGAACGAAGATTCCACGACAGTCGATGCCTGAGCAGGATGCGCACGAGCGTGCTCACAACTTCGACGAAGTCAATCTCGGCCTGGAGATCGTCGTCGCCGAGAAAGAAGCGCAGCGTTGCCTCGCCTGCAACGATCCCAAGTGTGTGCAAGGCTGTCCGGTCGGCGTCAAGATTCGTGAATTCGTCGACCTCGTCATGGATGGCGAGTACCTGAAAGCGGCAGCCAAGATTCGCGAAGACAACGTGCTTCCGGCCGTCACGGGGCGAGTCTGCCCCCAAGAGAACCAGTGCGAAGGTTCCTGCATTCTCGGCAAGCGATTCAGCCCCTTGGCCATCGGACATCTTGAGCGCTTCGTTGCCGACTACGAACAGGCGACCGGACAAGTTGGCCTCCCGGATCGAGCTCCTCTCACTGGCAAGAAGGTCGCCATCGTAGGCAGCGGCCCCGCCGGGTTGAGCTGTGCCGGAGACCTCGTGCTCAAAGGCCATCGTGTCACGGTCTTTGAGGCATTGCATGAGATCGGTGGCGTGCTGCTCTACGGCATTCCCGAGTTTCGCTTGCCCAAAGAGATTGTCCGCAACGAAGTCGACAACCTCAGCAAGATGGGAGTCGACTTTCAAACCAACGTGGTTGTCGGCAAGACGGTCACTGTCGATGAACTTCTTGGTGAAGAAGGCTACGACGCATTGTTCATTGCCACGGGAGCCGGCTTGCCCAAGTTCATGAATCTGCCCGGCGAGCATCTCGGCGGTGTGTACTCTGCCAACGAGTTCCTCACTCGTGTCAACCTGATGAAGGCGTACGACTCGGAACACTACGATTCGCCGATCTACGATTGTCGCGACCGAAATGTCGCCGTGATCGGTGGCGGCAACACGGCCATGGATGCGGTCCGTTCCGCACTGCGTCTCGGAGCTAAGAATGCCTTCATCATCTATCGCCGCAGTGAAGAGGAGATGCCCGCACGCCGTGAAGAGGTGCATCATGCCAAGGATGAAGGCGTGCAGTTCATGAACCTTCACAATCCGGTGGAGTTCCTCGGCAACGACGACGGGTACCTCACAGCTGTCAGACTGATCAAGATGGAACTCGGCCCCGAGGACGAATCCGGTCGCAGGAAGCCGATCCCGATGGAGGGATCAGAATTCGACCTTCCACTCGATGTCGCCATCATCGCCATCGGAACCGGCGCCAACCCGCTCGTTCAATCCACAACACCCGACATGCAGACCAACAAATGGGGCTACATCGTCGCCGACGAACAAACTCTACGCACAACGAAACGGGGTGTCTTCGCAGGCGGCGACATCGTCAGCGGATCAGCAACAGTCATTCTGGCGATGGGTGCCGGACGAACAGCAGCACGATCGATCCATGACTATTTGATCACTGCAGAATGGTGATTCCTTTCCATTCAACAGGTCTTCTCCCACTGAACTCCATGAAATTGTTGTCCTTGTGAGTCAGGAGTGGGCATCAATATTCAGTTTAATTGATGTGGCCACAGGCAAGTTCCAGTTCCGTTGAGGTTTGGTCGCCCTAACGCTGAATGAGTCGCAGGCCTAGAGCGTCTCTACGAGCAACCCTGCCAACGGTTAGGCCGGAGGTATTGTCGAAAGTCGACGGGCCGGCAAAAAGTCGGGGATTGGAATTGCGATTTTTCGCTTCGGCGCTACCCTGCTTCGATGAAACGCCTGCGAGACCATCACAGCCCCGAACTGTTCGATCCGTGGGAGCATTTGGGGCCGAAGCGGCGACGATTGCTCGAACTCAGCTGGGCGGGCGTGTTTCGAGAATTTCTGCTCGACCATTTACCAGTGAGTGAACTGGCTGCTGGGTTTTGTGAGGGGCGGGGGCGGTCGAGCAAGGATCTGTCGGTGGCGCTCGGGGCGTTGATTTTGCAGCAGTTACATGATCTGACCGATCAGCAGACGACTGAAGCGGTGGCGCTGAACATCGCGTGGCATTACGCCTTGGACATCCGACACGAACCGGATGCCTATCTGTGCGAGCGGACGCTACGGAATTATCGCAACCGCATCCTGGAGTCGGGACTGGATGAGGTGCTGTTTCGGGAACTGACGGACCAGTTGATCGCCAAGATCGGCGTGGACACGAGTCGGCAGCGGCTGGATTCAACGACGGTCCAGTCGGCCATTCGTGGTCTCACGCGACTGGGCATTCTTGTTGAAGCCGCGAGCAAGTTCCTGCGGGAACTCAAACGCACGTGTGCTGCCGACTACGCGGAAGTGGACTCGGAAATCCTGCGCAAATACGTCGAACGCAAAGGGGATGGCTGCTTTGCCAACACCCGTCCGAGTGAATCGAAGCGGCGACTGCCCGAAGCGGCACAGGACGTGTTCCGACTCGTGGAGCAGTTCCGCAACGGTGAAGCAGCCGCCTTGGAGAGCTATCAACTGCTGGGACGGATCTTTGATGAGCAATGCGAGTTGACCGATGATCCTGAATCGACAGTGGCGATCCGCCCTCCACGGAACTCAGGCTGCGACGGCGTGATCAGTCCGGCCGACCCCGATGCCCGCTACAACAAACACAAAGGTACCGGGTATCTGGTGCAGATCATGGAGACGTTCGTCGAGGACGACTCTCCCAGCGAGCCTACAGACGACGAATCCAAGCCGTCGCTGCCTGACTTGATCACGCATGTGGCCGTCGACCCGCTGACAATGCACGATCAGGACGCCTTGAAGCCGGCCCTGGATGACACCGACTCGCGACACATCAGCCCCCAGGAACTCTTGGCCGATTCCCACTACGGCTCGACCGACTGCATCGCGCACGGTGCACAACGCGAGGTGGAAATTGTGGCTCCCGCGATGACGGCCAAGGGGACCAAGCAGGGAAGATTGACTCTGGAGAACTTTGACCTGGATGATGAAGGTCGCGTGGTGAGTTGCCCAGCGGGACATCGTCCCCTGGAGACCCGCATCGCTGAGGAGCGTTTGCAGGTGCTGTTCGATTCTGTGGTGTGTGCAGCCTGCCCACACAAGGATCGCTGCCCGGCCGCAGCAGTGGGTCGTTCATCACAGCGTTACCAGTACACCCACGACCGCGTCCGACAGCGAGCCCGTCGTCTGCATGATGCCAGTGACGAGTTTCGAGACCGCTACCGCTGGCGAGCCGGCGTCGAAGCCACCATGTCCCGCTTCAAACATCAAATGGGCATGGCTCATTTGCGCATCCGTGGCATGAAGAAGGTCACGTTCACCGCCCGACTGCGCGCCCTGGGGCTCAACATCCACCGAGTCGCCGCTTGGAAACAGGCGATGGCAACAGCATAGGCCGTTAGGGAAACTTCGGTTCCCGATCGATGCCCCAGACATCTTTCGTAGGAGCCACCCGCCCCACTCATCGCCCCCTGGCACAGCAACTCACCGAAGATCCTGCATCAGAAGCGGGTGGGCGAGCAACCTTTTTGCCGGCCCGTCA
>JAJDEJ010000213.1 GCA_029259815.1 Planctomycetaceae bacterium
AATTTCGCTGCCCTAGTCGCTCTGGTGACTCCATTGTAGATCACAAGTTCATCGTCCGTACATTGATAAACCCAAATCTCCGGCATCGCGGCGAGAGAGTCGCCGTGCCGGGCAATTTGTCTCTGGAGTTTCGCAGGATCAGCACCCTCTTCACGAGAGGGAGGTACTCGGAGAAGCCGTGGGTCGAACAAGAAGACTTCGCTCATGGTCAACCTGAAATATCAGTTGTAAAACCTCAAATGGCAAGGACGACTCATTTGAACGTCTTGAACTCTCCTGCCTGATACCGTCCCCAATACTCGGCGAGGTCACGTTTGACACGAGGTGCCAGCAGGACGACGCCAGCAATGTTGGGGAAGGCCATGCCGAGTATCATCATGTCGGAGAAATCGAGCACGCTGCCCAGGTTGACGACCGTGCCCACGAAGACCGCAGTCACGGCCAGCACTCGGTAGACGGGGATGCTTCGTGGGCCGAACAGACTTTCCCAGGCCTTTTCGCCGTAGTAACTCCAGGAGATGATCGTCGAGTAAGCGAACAGCACGATCGCGATGCTGAGCACATAAGGGAACCAGCTGATCTCGCTCTCGAAGGCCTTGCTCGTGAGCGCAGCTCCTTCGAGTCCCTGATCAACGATCCATTCATTGCTGTCCCACGCACCGGTGATAAGGATGACCAGAGCCGTCATTGAGCAGACCACGATCGTATCGATGAACGGTCCGAGCAATGCAACACAACCTTCGCGGATCGGTTCGTCAGTCTTTGCCGCACTGTGGGCGATGGCCGCACTGCCCACGCCCGCTTCGTTGCTGAAGGCGGCACGTTGCACGCCGATCACGAGCACACCCAGGAGACCGCCGCCCATCGCCTGACCCGAAAAACAGTCCGAGAAAATCAGAGTGACGAGTCCCGGCACCTCTGGCAGATGCATGCCGATGATGTACAGACAAGCGGCGACATACATCAGACACATTGTCGGCACGACTTTGCCAGCAGCGGCTCCGATTCGTTTGATGCCACCGATGATCACCACCGCCACCAGCACCGCGAGGACGACACCGAAGACCGGTTTGATGATCTGCTCAGACCGAGTCAGACGATCAGAGAGTTCCTGACGTTCTCGTTGCAGTGTCTTCAACTGTGCCGTGTCATCCGCAGCAGCCGCTGCGGTGATCTGTGCATTCAGGTCACTCAGACGCTGGACGTCGGCTCCCTGAAGCATCTGGACAACCGCTCCGCCCGACTGATTCGCTTGAAACATGTTCCCGCCGCCGAAACTCGCGAGAATGCACATCACCGCGAAGACGATCGAAAGGAATGAGCCGAGCAGTCCAAGCCGCATTTCCTTCAACCCCGCAGAAAGATACCGCATCGGACCGCCGAGGATGGTGCCGTCCGGTTTGACGTGTCGGTATTTCTGGCCCAACGTGCACTCCACGAACTTGCTCGTCATGCCGAACAGGCCACACAGCAACATCCAGAAGAAGGCCCCCGGTCCGCCGAGCGTCATGGCAATGGTGACGCCTGCGATGTTGCCCAGCCCGACCGTCGCCGAGAGGGCCGATGCAAGCGCCTGAAAGTGCGTCACCTCTCCCGTGTCATTGGGATCGTCGTACTTCCCACGGACGATGTCGATCGCGTGCCGGAAGCCCCAGAGGTTGAAGAACCCCATGTAAAGAGTAAAGAACACAGCCCCACACGAAAGCCAGGCGACGACCACCGGGATACCGCCGACACGTTCTGTCAGGACATAGGGCTTCGCAGGATCGACCGGTTCTTCGGCGGTCTGCAGCCAGCCGTTTGCAGCGAGAGACGCGACAAGGTCATCGCTCAGAACATCGGTCTCGCTCAACAGTCCTCGTTTTGCGGTGACGAGGCGCCACGTCCCAGTGTCCTCATCATGGACATACTTGGCGCCATAGGCAATTGGAGGCTCATCGTAAGGCATCTTAACGGTGACATACTCAATCGGCTCTCTGTCGAGCATTCCGACCCGATGGTAGGGATCTCGCCCCGGCAAATCTGGATCACCGGGTACGAGACGCCCCTTGGCCAAGAGCAGCTCCAGTTCATCAATGTCGAGAGTCTCTGCCGGGAAACTACCATTGGGATCGACTTGCTCATAGGGACAAAAGTCAAATCGGTCACGAACGTAAGCCTCTCCCCGTTCGTAGACGACGTACTGCCGTTCGCTCGTTCCCAGCCGGTAGAAGAGCACCGACTCCATGACTTCGACAGCATGCTTGAAGGCACCGTCAACTTGTTGCAGGGCAGACGGGACAGGGGAGACATGCACGATTTGACCGGGCTCTGATTCGCTCTCTTGGGCGGTTGCCAGCGAACAGAATCCCGTTGTGAGGATCAGCGCGGTCGTCAGACAAGTTACTAACCGCATCGGCTGTCTCCGAGCTGAAGGGAACCCGTGATCATAAAGTCGGGAGAGTATACTAGACAAGAGGTTACGGCGAAACAGGAGGGCCCGTTCCCGATTGCGAGAATTTTCACAGTCATTGTTGTCGAAAAGAAGTGGGGTCCATAGAATCAAGTGAAGCAAACAAGACATGAAACCCACACGATATGCAGACTTCCGCTGACAACACGGACCAGCAATTCCTCGCGCGCCTGAACCGCTTGGGCGATAGCACTGTGCAGGAGTTGTGCACTGATTTAGGGGTGACAGCGACAGCCATCCGTCTGCGACTGACTCGTTTGCTCGCTGACGGACTCATCGAACGTGAGGCGGTTCCAGCGACTCGCGGACGTCCCAGTCACGTTTACCGGTTGACCGCAGCTGGCAGGCGTCATCTGGGCGACGATTACGGCGAGCTGGCACCAATGTTGTGGCGTGAGGTTCGCCAGATTGAGGATGACGGTATTCGCAAGCGACTTATGAGCCGCTTGCGACAAGCGCTCGTCGACCGATATGGATCGGCTCAGGTGGATGCTCCCTTGTCTGAGCGGTTCCAGCACCTTCAGCAGGCGCTCACTCAACAAGGGTTTCAGGTGGAACTTGAGCAACGCCGTCAAGGGGACGACCTTCTTCCCGTCTTGCGAGAGCACAGTTGCCCTTATCACGATCTGGCCATCGAGGATTCGTCGATCTGTGACTTGGAACAATCCGTGTTCGAGGAAGTGCTGGGAGTGCCTGTGACGCTGACTCGGTGCTGCCGCGATGGAGATGCCTGCTGTCAGTTTGAACCAGTGCTGACATAGCCCGGACATGATTGGAAAAACATCGATCGGCCTGTAAAGTGGCCGATTCATAGCGACACAAAAAGCCAAGACACCACAACCTGTTACATACGTAGAAGACGGAAAGACTCATGACCTGGATTGAAGGTAAATTCGAGGAGAACGTCGTCACCACTTCACTGGAGCAGGCGATGAACTGGGCCCAGGAGTCCAGCATTTGGCCGATGACGTTTGGGCTCGCCTGTTGCGCAATCGAAATGATGGCGACCGGTGCCAGTCGCTTTGACATCGACCGTTTTGGCGCCGGTGCCTTCCGTGCAACACCCCGACAGGCAGACCTGATGATCGTCGCAGGCACGGTGACCTACAAAATGGCGAGCCGTGTCAAACGACTCTACGAGCAGATGCCCGATCCTAAGTATGTCATCGCGATGGGTGCCTGCACCGTCGGCGGTGGCCCCTACTTCAAGTACGGCTATCACGTCGTGAAGGGTGTTGACTTGGTCGTTCCGGTCGACGTGTACGTGCCCGGCTGTCCTCCACGACCGGAAGCCCTGCTCGAAGGCCTGATGCGAATTCAAGACAAAATCAAAGCCCGCAAACTCACCAAAGGCAACACCTCACAACTCCCTGTCCCCCACCACACGGGTCACGTTCAAGAGCCGGAGATCATCACCGCGTAAGCGCTCAGTGATTCATGTTTCATTACTCACTTGGAGCCGACGGCGAAGCCAGCGGCCCACATTGGAAGTCCGTACGCAATGTCCAGCTTGTTGAAGATCGAAAACCTGCACGTCAACGTCGGTGAGACCGAGATTCTCAAAGGCGTGAACCTTGAGATGAATCAGGGCGAGATTCACGCCCTCATGGGGCCGAACGGCTCCGGCAAGAGTACTCTCGCGTACGCTCTTGTGGGTCATCCGAAATATGAGATCACGCAAGGCTCGATCTCGATTGATGGCACCAACCTCGCGGACCTCAATCCGACCGAACGAGCGCGACTGGGACTCTTCCTCGCCTTCCAATATCCGGTGACGATCCCCGGCGTGAAGGTGGCGGATTTCTTGCGACATGCGATGACGAACATCCGCAACCCGGATCGCAAGGAGGGTGAAGAGTTGATGCCGATGCGGGAGTTCCGCACCGAACTCCGCGAGACGATGAAGGAACTCAACATCGATGCCGAGTTCGCCCGACGATACCTCAACGACGGCTTCTCCGGCGGCGAGAAGAAGCGAATGGAGATCCTTCAGTTGGCACTCCTCAAGCCCAAGTTCGCCATCCTCGACGAAACCGACAGCGGCCTCGACAGCGATGCCGTCCGGGTCGTGAGCGAAGGTCTCGCCAAACTCTCCGGCGATCACATGGGCGTGCTGATTATCACCCACCACGAACGCCTGCTGGAGTACAATATCCCTCAGTACACCCATGTGATGCTCGCCGGTCGCATCGTCGAAACGGGCAATGCGTCTCTCGCCCACGAACTCCACGAAAGCGGCTACGCCGGCGTCCGCGAACGGCATCCGGATGCGGCTGCCGAAGAGGAAGCGGCGCAGCAGGAGGAAACAGCCGCCACTGTGTAAAACCAGTCGTCCCTGCGACTCAGCACTCTGGGAAGACAATACTCTGGGAAGACAATGTCCACGACACTTGATCAAGAGCGACTGCTGACCGAGCCGGAGGAGCGAAAGTTCGTCGATGGCACGCTCGCTGATCTCGTAGAACGACTTGGCGGGATTCCTCTGGACCGGATCAAGCTCAGCCCCGCACCCGGCACGGCCACTGAGGACGACGTTGTCCGCTTCAAGTGTTGTGAACTGCTCGATGGCGTGATTGTGGAGAAAGACATGGGCTGGGAAGAGTCAGGCTGGCAACAGATTCTCAGTTGGTTTATCGAAGACTATCTCCGGAAGAACCGAATCGCGATCGTCGCTGGTGCAGATGGCCTCACACGACTTGAGCCGGGACGAGTCCGAATCCCGGATCTTGGTGTCTATCGCCTCGATCGATTTCCCAATGGCAAAGCCACGCGGGTCGCCATTTGTGACATCGCACCAGACTGGGCCATCGAAGTCATGAGCCGATCAAACACGAAACGTGAGATGGAACAGAAGCGGGAGCACTTCTTCGCAGCCGGAACCCGGCGGTTCTGGATCGTCGATCCCCGCAAACGCACGATCGAGGATTGGACTTCGGCAAAATCGATGACGGTTCTCACAGATGATGACACCGCAGACTTCGACACGATTTTGCCCGGCTTCATATTGAAGGTCGGCGATTGGTTCAATGAAGTCGACGCAGCCTTCGAGACATCTGACAACTAACCTTCAAGACTCATCCGCGGTGATCCGCCCAATCGGCGTCATCCGCGTTCTATTCACGGAAAGCAAGACAACCATGTCCACCGACATCCTCACAGACGACCTGATCGAAGACGAGAAGGCTGAAGTCGCCGCGATGGGCGATTACCAGTTCGGCTTTCACGATCCAACTGACAAGTACGCGTTCACATCCCGCAGGGGTCTCGACCGCGAGATGGTGACGCAAATCTCTGAGTTGAAGAACGAACCGGGCTGGATGACCGACTTCCGCATCCGCTCGTTCGAGATCTTTGAAGAGAAGCCCATGCCCACCTGGGGCGGCGACATGTCGGGCATCGATTTCCAGAACATCTTCTACTACGTCCGCGCATCGGACAAACAGGAGAAGTCCTGGGATGACGTGCCAGACGACATCCGCAAGACGTACGAGAAGCTCGGCATTCCCGAGGCCGAGCAGAAATATCTGTCGGGCGTGAAGGCGCAATACGAGTCCGAAGTCGTGTACGGGTCATTGCAGGAAGACCTCGCCAAGCAAGGCGTGCTGTTCACCGACACCGACTCGGCTCTCCGCGAGCATCCGGAGATCTTCCGCGAGTACTTCGGCACCATCATCCCGCCCAGCGACAACAAGTTCGCCGCCCTCAACTCGGCTGTCTGGTCGGGAGGCTCGTTCATCTACGTGCCGCCCGGCGTGCATATCGACTTCCCGCTGCAGGCCTACTTCCGCATCAACACAGAGAACATGGGCCAGTTCGAACGAACGCTGATCATTGTCGACGAAGGGGCCAGTGCGCACTACGTCGAAGGCTGCACGGCACCGACCTACTCCAGCGACTCCCTGCACTCAGCGGTCGTTGAGATCGTCGTGAAGAAGGAAGGCCGCTTCCGCTACACGACCATCCAGAACTGGTCCGACAACGTCTACAACCTCGTGACCAAGCGGGCGATGGCGTATCAGGACTCGCTGATGGAATGGGTCGACGGCAACCTCGGCTCCAAGCTCACGATGAAGTATCCGGCCATCTACCTGATGGAACCGGGTGCCCGTGGCGAGACACTGTCGATCGCATTCGCTGGCGAAGGGCAGCATCAGGATGCCGGTGCAAAGATGGTCCACTGTGCCCCGCACACCTCCAGTCGGGTGATCAGCAAGTCGATCTCCAAAGACGGCGGTCGCGCGGGCTATCGCGGTCTCGTCAAGGTGCAGAACGGTGCGACCGACTGCAAATCCAACGTCGTCTGCGACGCCCTGATTCTCGATGCCGACAGTCAGTCCGACACATATCCGTATATCGAAGTGGAAGAGGACGACGTCGCCATCGAGCACGAAGCGAGTGTCTCCAAGATCGCCGAAGAGCAACTCCTCTACCTCATGTCACGCGGACTCACGGAGGCAGAAGCCTCCGCCATGATCGTCACCGGCTTCATTGAACCGCTGGTGAAGGAACTCCCGATGGAGTATGCCGTCGAGATGAACCGCCTCATCGAACTACAAATGGAAGGCAGCGTGGGGTAAACGTCACTCTCCCCAAAAGCAATCCTTCTCTGCTTATTCACTTCGCGTTTGGGAAGAGTGAAATGGAAGAGACTCCTTCACGAGTTTCAGGATCATGTCTTCGGAGATCGACAGGCTCTGTTTGAGCGACTGACCGATGGGCAGGAACCGGAGGCGGCGTCGATTATGTATGCTGTCAGCGCCCTCAAAGTCGGAGACATCATCGTCTGTAGTCACTCGCTGTGCTGAGCGATGAAGGGGCTGCTGCATCTGGAGTCGCTAAGCGATTTGCCCGCCGTCAAGGATATCTGCGGCACAGGGTAGGAACGGCTGAGGCCGTTCGTCGGCGAGGGGCCGGTCTTTCACTTGAGGAGCAACATGTTCTTGCGATTCAGGAGAACGTGCTTGTTTAGCTTGATCATCTCCAAACGCACCTGACCGTACGTGCTGGCCTCGTTGCCGGCACACGCAAACTGCACGGGTGGGACTGTGTTCACCGATGACGTATCCGAGCAGGAATTCCAGCCGTTGATCGTGTAACATCCGCGATGACTCGACCTCTGTTCTGTCTCACGGATGAACCATGATCGTTAAGCGCGACCTCTCCTGGCTGCGGCTGTTGTTCTCGATCAAAGGCAGTTCGATCGCGCAAACGTACGTTCGCCTACTGGCGATTACTGCTTTCTCGGTCGTGGTGACACTGGCTGAGATGAGCACGGAACTTGACGACCCGTATTCGCTGACTCCGGTCCCGTTTACACTGATTGGCCTGGCGCTGAGTATCTTCCTCGGCTTTCGTAACAATGCGGCTTACGATCGTTACTGGGAAGCCCGCAAACTTTGGGGACGGCTGGTCAATACGTCACGCTCCTTTGCGAGGCAGGTGCTCACGCTGATTGGGCCACCAGTCGACGGTGTCGGTGACGAAGCGGCCATCCGCGAATTCCAGGAGGATCTGATTCAGCGAACGATCGCCTACGCTCATGCCCTGCGACATCACTTACGGGACACGGATCCCTTCGAAGATCTGCAGTGGTTGGTTTCGGAAGCCGAACTCGACCATTTGCGGACGCAGAAGAACGTTCCGGTCGCCATCCTGCAGGAGATCGGTCTGCGTCTGCGTGCTGCGTGGAGAGATGGTTGGATCTCCGAGTATCACTTACCGGTTTTGGAGGGGAGCCTCACGGAGTTGACCGACATTCAAGGGGGCTCGGAACGAATCAAGAATACGCCGATCCCGTTCGCGTACACGGTCCTCACCCACCGGATCGTGGCGTCCTACTGCTTTGCGTTGCCGTTTGGATTGGTGCGAACTGTGGGAGCGTTGACTCCCATTGTCGTTCTTCTGATCGCCCATGCCTTCTTCGGCCTGGATGAGATCGGTGATGAGATTGAAGGTCCATTCGGCACCGACCCTCAGCACCTCCCGCTAACGGCCCTGTGCCGAACGATCGAGGTCAATCTCCTGCAAGCGATCGACGCACCGCGAATCCCGCCGTTGCTGAAGCCTGTTGATGGGATTCTGGAATAGACACAATTGTTGACTCTACGTGCGGATCACTCCTCCATTCGATCTGAAATACTCAGGGCATAGAATCGACCGACTCGACCCGCACGTGAAGACGGTCTTCCGCGAGGTGCCCAGATTCGTCGGTCCGGTGGACGTGGACGAGATAGTCGCCAGGTCGCTTGTAGCGATGTGTCATGACTGCGTATCCGTCTTCCGCCCTTGGCTCGACATTCCCGTCTGACTTCGTGCGTACCGTTGGCGAGCCGTCACCGAAGTCCCAGACCTCCTCGCTATGTGTGGTCTCGAACGCACGGACCTTGAACGTGATGGGAGTGCCTGGGTGCAGGTCAAACGTTGGCGAGAAGACTGCGTGTAATCGGGCAGGCGACCGATCGGGATGGTCCGGGTCGTAGACCGTCACGCGAACGAAATCGTAGTCGACATGGCCGGCGGCGTCGGTTGTCTTCAATGTCTCCATGTAGGTGCCGGATTGGCTGTAAGAGTGTTGGGGCTGTGGTCCATTCGCTTGGCTACCGTCGGAGAATGTCCACTCGTATGAGTTGATACGGTCAGCGGATGTCCAGGATTTCGTGCCGTCGTGCTGCACGCTTTGGCCGGCGAAGATGATGTGTGCGGGGCGTGCGATGGCGATGATCTCGGGGTCGTACTGTTGGAGATATGCCTGCCAGAGAAAGGCGTAGCTGTCGAGCGTACCCCAGCGACCGGAGGGCTGACGGGCCTTGATCTCGAAGTGCAGATGTGACCAGCCGCCGCTGGCTCCTTCCTTGCCGAGCGTGCCAATCTTCTGCCCCATCGTAACCCGGTCGCCGAGCTTCAGCTCATTTTCGAATGACTGCAAATGGCTGTAGCGGTAGTACCAGCCTCGTTCATCGAGGAGATACAGCACATCGTAACGAGGTTCGACGGGGGAGTCGGTCTCATGTCCCGGGAGGACGTCTGTGCCCAGGCTGACGATGCGGGCATCGGTCGCTGCGAGGACGTCCACCATCCCTTCGGCACCACCGATATCGAGTCCGGAGTGATAGTACAGCTTCCCATTCGGTCGTGCAGAGACTGGCTCGTTGGTGAACCAGGTTTGGCTGGCGAACCATTGTTGTTTGGCCGGGTAGACGAACGCGTCGGGAGTGATCCAGTCAGCATCGCCCGGCCAGATGCGGATTCGGGCGTCTTTCTCAAGTGCCCAGTGATCGATCTGACTATGATCCTTCACCCCTGCCGTGATGGGACAGTCGACCTGGACGCCACCAACCGTCCGAGGCAGATGATACATTCCTGAGACGAATGTCGCTTTGACGCCGTTCACGCGCAGGTCAACCGTTGCTCGATTCACTTCGTTCCAGACTTCACCCCGTTGCTCATGAACGTCCAGCAACTCGATCGTTGCCGTCGACCCATCGGGGAGTTCGATCTCAACGGAGTCATTTATGTTGAGATCAACAGTCTTGAATGAACCCTCAGCGAACCCAAACGACAGGCAGGCAAAGAGGAGCGCGAGCACGAGTGAGGGGAGGCGTGTGGGATTCATGTTTGTCTCTCGATGGTCGCATGATGTTGCGTGCTGGATAACATGGAGAGAACCACGATTCAACCAATGAGAGAAGTTAAGATGCCGGAGACGAATACTTCGACGGCGACGCCTCGTCGATTCGCCGTGCTGGGATGCGGCCGTATGGGGCGATTTCACGCGTCGCGGTTGCTTCAGGACGAACGGTCGCAAGTGATGGCACTGTTCGACATTGATCAGTCGGCTGCGGAGGCACTTCGGCGAGATCTGCTGCCGGACGCTGTGGTCTCATCGAGTCTTGAAGGGTTACTTCGCCGAGATGATGTCGATGCCGCGGTGATTTGCACACCAACGTCTTCGCATTTTGAACATGTCACCGCGTGTCGTCAGCGTGGTTGGGCCGTGTTATGTGAGAAGCCACTCGCTGACACAGCTCAAGCAACGAAAAGGCTCATTATGAGTGTGCGGAATGATGGGCCACCGTTTGCGATCGCCTATCAACGGCGGAGTTCGGCACTCTATCGCACTCTGCGCAGAGAGGTGCTTTCGGGTCGCTGGGGAGCCATCCGCTCCGTTGGGTCGCATACGTCTGAGCGGTGGCAACAGACGATCGCCGGAACATGGCGGGACGATCCGGAAATCAACATCGGCGGGTTCCTGGGAGATGCAGGGAGTCACAAGGTCGACGCTCTGTTTTTCGTCACAGGATTGGACGTCGCAGAAGTGTTTGCCCGCAGCGACAAGTGCGGCAGTCGGGTCGAGATTGTGACGAGCATGTCTGCTGTTTCGACGGATGGAATCCCCATCACGATGGACTTCGTGGGGAACGCCAACTATCTGGCGGAAGATCTGCATGTGCACTGTGAGGAAGCCGACCTCATGATCCGTGACATGCGGGCCTGGATTGCGCGGGGGAACGTCGTCGAACCACTGACCCCTATGGAGGAGGAGTCGCAGCCGGTCGAGACGTTTCTCAACCTGCTCGACGGAACGGCACCGAACGTCGCACCGGTTGAGTGTGCATGGCCCGTGTTTGCATTGACACAGGCGACTCTCGAATCAGCAGCAGCAGGGCGGGCAGTTGAGGTCCTCTCGCAGTAGGAGAGATTCGTTCACCCGAAGCGTGCGGTCATGTCACTTGCTGAAAGCTGCCAGTTCCAACGTGGTTGGCTTGACGGCAGGAGCGTCATGAAGCTGTGTCGCTGGCCGCCAGATTTCGCTGGTGACTGATTCAATGAACTCAGCATCAATAGTCTCAAGATCCTGAGCATCTGCCGCAAAGTTCGCCAGTCGAAGCACCTGTTGTGTGTCGCGAAGTCGTCCGCCTGCACAGAGGTGAATGGCTGAGAGGGCACTCTCGGAAAATTGAGGACCCAGTTGAACTTGCTGAACTTGCGTGACGAACTGCGCGGTCTCTTCAGTCGACCACAACGGTAGCTCAATTCGCAGGTCGCACAACGAGCGAACTAACATTGACAGTTCCAAAGGCAAGGGTGGCCGCCCACTCATGAGGACCGTATTCTGCGTACGAGCGAACAGGTGACAGCAACAGTTGATGGCGGCAAGCGTGTCCGCATCCGCCTGTTCGAGGTGATCGAAGAGTGGGACGTACGACATGCCCGCAGACATGGCACCCTCCGTGCGGTCTTCGATTGCCTGCCACAATGAGTCCGGAGAATCCTGAGAAGTTGGGGAGAGGCCCATGCCGACCGCGAGCGTCCTCGGGACAGCGGTTGCTGTCAACGTCTGCAAGTCAACAACGATTGGGGTACAGCATGAGGTCGACAACTCTTGGCGAACAACCTCAATCAATGCCGATTTGCCGCTTCCGGCGTGGCCCAGTACCACTCCACACGGTCGTCGATACTCCACGAGAAACAATAGACGAGC
Organism: Planctomycetaceae bacterium; assembly: GCA_029259815.1. Classification (GTDB taxonomy): domain Bacteria; phylum Planctomycetota; class Planctomycetia; order Planctomycetales; family Planctomycetaceae; genus JAHBXU01. The sequence continues at coordinate 11,934 of JAJDEJ010000213.1, forward strand.
GAGTGCCTCCTCGAAGGAAGGCAACTGGCGAACGATGTTGAGCGTTCCGTCTTGATTGATTTGGGCTGTCCGTTGTCGACCGGGCATCGCATTGCCGAAGGCTGTGAGAGTTGCAATCGAATTGAGAGAGCACGAGCCAGGAGTCTGACGGCACCTATCGCTATAATCGGCACGATTGTCAGGCAACGTTGAGTCGAGTGTGGGAAGCGTGTGGAATTCGACAGAGTCGGCGAAGGATGAATCATGCACAGGTTTTATGTGCCCCAAACTTTTGATACGGATTTCATCGAGATTTCCGGGGACGAAGCCGCTCACATGCTGCGCGTGCTCAGAAAGACGGTCGGAGACCGCGTTTCTCTGTTTGACGGTGAAGGCCAGGAGGTCATCGCAGAAGTCACGGGGAAACAAAGGCACACGGCCCGGGTGCGAGTTCGTGAACGCCTGCCGAGCAAGCCCTTGGTGACTCCGGTGATCACGCTGGTGACAGCAGTCCCCAAGTCCGATCGCTTCCGCTGGCTGGTTGAAAAGGCGACCGAACTCGGAGTCCGGCGGCTCATCCCAGTCCGGACCGAGCGATCTGTCGTCCATCCTGGTGATGGCAAGCTTGAGAAGATGCAGGCTGCCTCGATTGCGGCTTGCAAACAATGTGGACGAAACGATTTACTCGTAATTCAACCGGTCCAGGATTGGACTGAGATGCTTCATCAGACCACTCAATTACCAAAGCTCATCGCTCATCCTGAAGGGCAGCCCATCGTCAGGCCACTCGCTGCGATCAACCGAGAGTCGCAAGTCGTCCTGATTGTTGGACCGGAAGGAGGCTTGTCTGAAGGCGAGGTTGAGCTGGCACGGGCAGCAGGAAGCGAGGTTGTCAACCTTGGCCAATCAATTCTGCGGATAGAAACCGCTGCCCTGTCAATGGTTGCAGCGACACGACTCCTCTCATCCAGCCTCACTTGAATCATGACACATATGATTTGGCGGGGCAAAAGAATGGCAAACCGTTGTGCAATGTGACACAGTTTCGCTTGATATTCCCGGCAATGCGACCTAGAAATGATGGCGCGAGTGTGTTGTCATCGTGATAACATGCTGGCGTAGTTCGCGCAATCCGAATGAGGCAAGCTGCCCGTGGCTGTCAACTGGATGACATGGAGTGAGTCACCGTGGCTCGCGCGGGATTTTCCGCACACAACATTGGTTCAACTCTGCGATCGGCTCGATGCGATCACGACGAGTGCTCTGACCACTGGTGAATTCCTCGAAAGGGCCCTTCCGCAAATCGCTGTCGAGTTAAATGGCGATTGGGCGTGTGTCGTCAAGCGGAGCCCGCAGTGGGCGAGTTTCGCTTCGAGCAACGCCATCACGGCATCTGACTTACCCGGGCAAGCACTTTCTGAGGCCCTTGATCGGGGGGCGGCAGGGTACGTGGCGGGCGACGGAGGGCATGAGTCTTCGGCGATTGTGGTCCCGTTGATCGACCGACCGGGGCAGCTGCTGCTGATCAGGGGTCGACATGTGCAGGCGGAGTCACTGGGAGCCGGATGGGCATTGGCACGTGTGCTGTCGCGGGCCATCGTCATCGTCGAACAGAGACAGCAAGAACAGCAACAGGTGAAACGTCTGCGAAGCACTTTGGCGCTGGGGCGTGAATTCGCCAGTGAGAAGGAGACGATGCCACTGCTCGAACGCATTGCTGACAAGGCGACAGAACTCCTGGACTGTGATCGGGCGAGTATCTTCCTCTGGGATCGCGAACAGCGTCAGCTCGTTGCCTGCCCCGCTCTCGGGGTCGAGGGAGGGCGGCTCTGGATTCCTGACGACAAGGGCATCGTCGGGGACGTCGTGCAGTCCGGTCGCACGATTCGTGTCGACGATGCGTACGCGGACGAGAGATTCGACAAAAGCGTTGACAAGGGGAGTGGATATCAAACCCGCACCCTGCTGTGCGCGCCATTGATCGACGGCGACGAACAACGGATCGGTGCATTTGAATTGATCAACAAACAGGGAGGCGCCTTCGACAAAGCCGACGAACAAGCATTGGAAGACATGGGGCTACAGGTGGCGACCGTGGTCCAGAGTGTGCGCGAGCGTGAGCAACTCATCCGCAACAATCAGCAGTTGACGGAGGCGGCGGTCGAGCGTGTGCGCATCATCGGCGAAAGTCCTCCAATCGCAGGGTTGCGTGCGTCCATTGGTCGATTGGCAGCGACCGACCTGCCGGTCTTGATCCTGGGTGAGAGTGGGACCGGAAAAGAGGTGGCCGCGCAGGCGCTCCACTATCAGGGGCCGCGGGCCGATCATCCATTTGTCGCCGTGAACTGTGCAGCACTCACGGAGACACTTCTGGAGAGCGAACTTTTCGGGCATGAGAAGGGAGCGTTTACGGATGCCCATGACACTCGTGCAGGAAAGTTTGAACTGGCTGATGGCGGCACGTTATTCCTCGATGAAATCGGAGACATGAGTCCCGGCGGGCAGGCCAAGTTGCTGCGGGTGCTGGAGCAAAAGGTGATCACCCGCGTGGGAGGCTCGCAGTCGATCCCGACCAATGTGCGGGTGGTCGCAGCGACCAACAGGAACCTCGTCGACGCCGTTCGCGAAAAGAAGTTTCGCGAGGATTTGTACTATCGCCTGAGTGTCGTCACACTCGATTTGCCACCGCTGCGTGACCGCCCGGAAGACGTGCAGCCATTGGCCGAGCACTTCCTGGCACACTTCTGCAAGCAGGCCAATCGCAAGACGATGTCGGTCTCGACCGAAGCGCGTCGTCGCTTACAGGCTCATGCGTGGCCGGGTAACGTCCGCGAGTTGCGAAACCTGATGGAGCGAGTCGCCTTTTTGTCGACCAGTGATGAAGTCGAGACGGACGATCTGGCGTTCATTCTCAGTCCGGATTCCGAGGACGTCGACTATCTCGCAGGTGATGTCGGGCTGTCGGAGGCAACCAACCGCTTTCAGCAGGAGTACATCCGCAAAGCCATCAAACGTGTGAAGGGCAACATGAGCGAAGCGGCCCGCCTCATGGGCCTGCACCGCTCCAACCTGTACCGCAAGATGCGTCAGCTCGACATGGAAACTGACGACGACGGTTGATCCCGCAACCTTCAACGAGGCTGTTTCTGAAAACCCGAACTGACCATGGGTGGCAGGGTCAGGAGCGAAGCGGATGGCCCTGCACGATCGATGTCCGGGCCTTCCCTTCGGTCCAGACCCGGCCACCCCGGAGTTTTCCGACAGAGCCTGTTGCAGTTATCGAGGGAACGAGGCAAGCTCAATTCCAAAAGTGGAAGCGACAGCTTCGTTCGTGACGTGATGGTCATGCATGTTGACAGCTGCGGCGAGCCCAGCGTCCGTGACGCTTGCGGACTCGATCCCTGCGTTGGCGATGCGATGCACGTAGGGGAATGTCACATTGCAAAGCGCGTACGTGCTCGTGCGGCCAACGGCACCGGGCATGTTGGTGACGCAATAGTGAACGATCCCCTCCTCCACATAGGTGGGGTCCGCGTGCGTGGTGGGACGGCTGGTCTCAACGCAGCCACCTTGGTCGATGCAGACGTCAATGATGACGGCACCGGGCTTCATCAGGCTCAGATCGTCCGTCGTCACGAGGTTGGGGGCGCGGGCACCGGGGATGAGTACCGCACCGATCACGAGGTCAGCAAGTTGTAGTTGTTCGCGGATGTTGTGTCTGTCAGAAAAAATCGTGTCGACATTGGCGGGCATGATGTCTTCGAGATACCGCAGTCGATCGACGTTGACGTCCAGCAGGGCGACGCTCGCCTGAAACCCGGCTGCGATTTGGGCGGCGTTCTTGCCCACGACGCCGCCTCCCAGAATGACGATGTGAGCGGGTGGGACTCCCGGGACGCCGCCGAGCAGGATGCCCCGCCCTTCCTGAGGCCGCTCAAGATACTTGGCTCCCTCTTGGATACTCATCCGTCCTGCGACTTCACTCATGGGGGTGAGCAGGGGCAAATTGCCGGATGATCCGCGGAGAGTCTCATACGCGACCGCGGTGATGCCCGTGTCGAGGACCGCGCGAGTGAGTTCTTCATCAGCAGCGAAGTGGAAGTACGTGAAGACCGTTTGCCCCGGTCTCATGAGGGGCCATTCGCTCGGCTGAGGCTCCTTCACTTTGACGAGAAGGTCCGACTCGGCCCAAACTTCGTCAGCCGAGTCGACCAACTGCGCCCCTGCGATTTCATATTGTTCGTTGAAGATCCCACTACCGAGGCCCGCACGTCGCTCGACCAACACTCGATGTCCCGCTGCAGTCAGTTCCTCAACGCCGACAGGCAACATGGCCACGCGATATTCGTCGGCTTTGACCTCACGCGGGACGCCAATGATGGTCATGGATGATTCCTTGAAGAGCAGAATGTCGACATCAAGGGTCGGATGTCTCGATTCATCCGTCAAGTGCCGACTTGGCTGACTGAGTGGGTTAGCTGCATCCGTTCGATGGTGGGGACACTGAAAGCTGCCAGAACGATGAATGGAATTGAAAGGAAACGCGGATCGGGCGGATGAGGCGGATTCACACAGATCAGTCACCAGAGACATTCGACTGTCAAACCTCTCGTTCGACTCAGATATCGACGGACATCCGTGTCATCCGAGAAATCCGTGGTCAACACCTTCTGCGTTCTTCTGTGTTCGCAGTCTCCGGGTCAGGTTGCGGACTGTCCCAGGCAACCGAATCACAAGACATCAAAAGCACTCAGAGGTCTCTAACATTTAGCACACGAATCCATGCTGATCCGCCTCATCCGCCCGATCCGCTTTTCTCCCACTCCCCAACCCGTCCCACCACCATGCAACGGATGCACCCGAGTGGGTTCTCAAACTGTGGGTCGCCGCCCCTTTCGCAGCCGCTGTGGGTTTCCTAAGATAGTGTGATGTCTGAGGGAACCGAGAGGTGACTGGCAGGGGCGTAAACTCTGTGGTACGTTGAAGTTCTCTGTCTGATGCTTTTGGAGGCGAACGCTCGATTCGAGTCGTCACAGAGGCAAAAGGCTGAATGATCGATAGCGATTGATAGGTCATTCCATTGACAACCATGATCTAGTCGATGAAGACCGGAGATTGGGAATCGAATCCGACCTCTTGTGGAGAGATGATCAGTGCAAGTGGCAATCACCTGCCGACATGGCGATATTCCTGATGGCACGCGGGAGTACATTACTCAAAAGGCTCAAAAACTTCTCAATTACTTCGAACGCGTCACTGCGATCAACGTGACATTAGACTTTGAAAGCGATCGGGTCACCTCGGAAATCATTGTTGACACGGAACACAAGCACGATTTCGTCGCGAAAGACACAGGTGACGATGTTCGGCCTACCTTCGATTCGTCATTGCATAAGATGGAGCACCAGATCCGCAAATACAAAGAGAAGCTTCAAGACCATCGCCGCGATCGACCAACCGGAGCAATTCCTGAGACGGACATCGAGGAGGAACCCGAAGCGTGATCTGCTTTACGTTGCGCTGAGTTCGGATAGAGTTTGTCCGGATAGAGTTTTGAGATTGGGGAAGATCCTGATCGTTGATGCCCCCTCAAGTTTGGCCCCATTGAAACCATAATCCAGTCTTTCTCCCTGCCGCACGTGTCGTCAGGGAACAAACTGACAAAATGCGACCCTGACCCTGTGGAGTTGCCCACGAGTCGTTGGGCAAGGAATCTCGAATGAAGCTTGCAGAATTTGTCATTGAAGATGCCATTATCACCGACTTAACGGCGAATTCCAAAGAAGAGGCCATCCGTGCGATGGTCCAGAGCCTGTGCAGTGCAGGGCGGTTTGCCACTGAGAACGAAGACAACATCGTCGCTGCAATCATGAAGCGGGAAGAACTTGGTTCGACGGGAATCGGTCGGGGCATCGCGGTGCCCCACACCAAGCATCCCTCAGTTGATTCTCTGGTCGCCACCATCGCGATCGCGAAGGAAGGTGTTGAGTTTCAAAGTCTCGATGGCGAGGACGTCTATATCCTGTTCCTGTTGATCTCGCCCCCGGATCGACCGGGCGATCACCTGCGGGGACTCGAAAGCATTTCCCGACATTTAAAGAACGACGATTTTTGTAGTTTCCTGCGGCAGTCCAAAACGGCAACTGATGTGATGGAACTTCTGCGGGAAGCTGATGAAGATCGATTGTGATGACGAGCCCTAACCCTTCGAATCAACCGACTCATGAACCGTGTTTTACGGGGTCTGAGACCGAAATGACGTTAGAGACGACTTCGCACCGGGAAGTCACCGTCAATCTGGAGAGCGGACTGCACATGGTGCCCTGTTCCCGGATTGCAGAGCACGTGCGCGACTTTGCTGGCACTGTCTGCATCATGGTCGAAGATCGCTCTGTTGATGCGAAGTCAATTTTCGATCTGCTGACGCTCCGCGCTCCGTTGGGGACAGTGCTCACGATTGAAGCCGTTGGCCCGAATTCAGACGATTTGGTTCAGGGTTTAGCGGCCCTGTTTGAGCGAAACTTTGAGCCCGAATAGCGGACAATGTGTTCGTTTTGACGGCGGAGTCACCTTTCGCGTCCGGGTCTGACGGGGTCAACACCCAAGATCGATTTCCCGGGGCACTTTTCATCACAATTCATGCACACGAAACACGGCATCGCTGTTTCACCGGGAGTCGCCATTGGCCCGGCGTTTGTGCTGGGTGTTGAAGACTTCCGGATTCCACATCGTTCTGTTTCGGGTGATGCTGTCGATGCAGAGATTGTGCGTTTTCGCTGTGCCCTGGAGAATGTGTGCCGCGAGATTGGCGACAACGAGAAACTCGCGTCGGAGCAACTCGGGACACAATACGGAGCAATCTTTGCGGCCCATCAGGAGATGGTTCGCGATCCCAAACTGCAGGGTGAAGTCGAGGCACTGATTCGCGACAGGCACTACTCGCCAGAGTTCGCACTGAGTCGTGTTCTCGGACAGTACGCAAAGGTTCTGCTCAATCTGGGCGACATGTACAAGGCCGATCGCGCGATTGACCTGTATGACCTTGAGAAGCGGTTACTCCGTCACTTGCTGGGCGAACGACGTGAGGAGTTGTCAAATCTCACGGCACCTGTCATCGTCCTTGCCAGAGACCTCACGCCCAGCGAGACCGCATCGCTGCCCAAGCGTTTTGTTCTCGGCTTTGCGACGGAGGTGGGAGGATACACCAGCCATACAGCGATCCTCGCCGGTGCCCTGGAGATACCGGCTGTCGTCGCCGTTGGCGATATCGTGACGGACGTTTCAGGAGGCGAGACCGTAATCTTGGACGGCATTAATGGTCGCATCATCGTAGATCCGGATGAGGACACGATCTTAGAATACCGCGACTCAGAGAAGCGCGCGAGATCCGTTGCCGAGCGTCTGGTGTCGCAGCGTTCGCTGAAATCGGAAACAGCAGATCACTCGCGGATCTGGCTGATGGGGAACATCGAATTCCCCGAGGAAGCCGAACATTGCAAGGAGCTGGGGGCTGACGGCATTGGCCTCTACCGGACCGAATTCCTGTATCTTGAATCGAGCCGCGAGCAGTCGGAGGAGGAACATTGCGAGGCATACCGACAAGTGGTGAGTGCATTCCCCGAGCAGCCGGTCGTCATCCGCACATTGGATCTGGGAGCGGATAAAGTCCCCTCGCAGATGCCTCAACTGTATCCCCTGGGAGCCAATCCTGAACTCGGACTTCGCAGCATTCGGCTGAGCCTGAACGATCTGGAACGCTTCAAAACCCAACTTCGGGCCATTCTGAGGGTCGCTTCGTTAGGGGATGTCCGGATCATGTTTCCACTCATCTCCTCTCTCATCGAGTTACGACAAGCAAAAAGCACGCTACACGATGTGATGGAAGACCTGGAGGAGCAAGGAGTTCCGTTTAATCGTGACATTCAGGTCGGCATGATGGTGGAGGTCCCGTCGGTGCCCTTGCTTGCCGAGGATTTCGCGAGAGAAGTCGACTTCTTTTCCATCGGAACCAACGACCTGATCCAGTATACTCTCGCAGTCGACCGGTCGAACCCGGCGGTCGCGAAGTACTACAACTCAGCCGACCCGGCCATTCTGCGAATGATCCAGATGGTCGCTGCGGCTGGCGAAAAGCACGACGTACCGGTCACGGTTTGCGGGCAGATGAGTTCCGACCCCAAATACATCCCCTTGTTAGTGGGGTTAGGGATTCGGCAACTCAGTGCCACGCCACATGTCATTCCACAACTTAAGGAAGTCGTTCGTCACTTGACGATCCCTCAGGCCGAAGCGATCGCGGCTCACGCCGTCAAGCTCGAACTGGCCCGAGACGTCGAAACGTATTTGCGTGGAGAACTGAACAAACTATGCCCCGATCTGGCGAAGTAGCTGATCGGGCAGCGCCCATCAAATAGCGCATACACATGTAACCTCTCAACAATCAACTCAGAACACAGCGCGTATCGTCTTCTGAACGGGGAGCCCTTCATCCGGTTGATGACAGACACCTTTGCCCATCTTGAGGAACTCAGCGAAGTGATTTCACCCAGGACACCATTCACGGCCCTTGTCGAGGAAGCCGTCATGTCCGTGGTCGGGAGATCGTTGTTCGCTGCCGATCAAGAGTCCTGCGATCTGGTGCCAACAGTCCATCACGCCGAACACCGAAGGGTCATCATCACCCCTTTCGCCATGATTTCCTCTCAGGCGCACTTGAGCGACCGATCGGAACGATTCGATCCTCGCTCTCACGACGTGAGGAACGATCGGACTTGCGAGTTCTCATGCCCCTTCAGGGAGCGTCACTCTCAAGACTATCTTTCAGAAGAAGAGAATCGATCGGTCACCATCGATCATGTCACCGCACCTCAAATGCGCTCCGACATGACCGACGAGGACCGGCCACGCGCTGTTCGTCAACTGAGACGAAGGGTGTGTCATGAAAAAAGAAATGCTCATCAATGTCCTCCAGCCGGAGGAGAGCCGCATCGCCATCGTCGAGAATGGCGTGCTGGAAGAACTGTACGTCGAACGTAACAGCCAGGAGAATTTTGTCGGCAACGTCTACAAGGGACGTGTTGTCAACATCGAGCCGAGTATCCAAGCCGTGTTCGTTGACTTCGGTGTGGGGCGAAACGGCTTCCTGCACGTCTCCGACGTTGAATTTCAATACTACAAGCATCTGCTCAGTGAGGCCGAGCGAAACCAATCCGACAATGGCTCGCCCGGCAAGGGGCGCGGCAAGCCCAAACGCTTCAATGAGCGAAACGCCCGCAACAAGCCGCCCATTCAGGAGATCTTTCAACGGGGCAGCGAAGTCCTCGTGCAGGTCATCAAAGAGGGCATCGGCACCAAAGGTCCCACGCTCTCGACCTACATCAGCATCCCGGGGCGGTATCTCGTCCTGATGCCCGGCCTCCAGCGGGTCGGCGTCAGCCGCAAGATCGAAGACGATGATGCACGTCGCAACCTCCGCAAGATCCTGCGAGAACTCGAACCGCCCAGCGGGCTCGGATTCATCATCCGCACCGCCGGCGTCGACCGGACGCAGAAGGATTTGCAGCGGGACATGAACTACCTCGTGCGGCTGTGGAAGACGCTGGTCGGGCGGTTGCAGGGGACGTCGTCGCCAGTCGACATCTACGAAGAAAGCGACATGATCATCCGGACGATCCGGGATATCTATACGAAGGAGATCGACGCCATCTATATTGACGAGCCCAAAGCATTCGAGCGGGCTCGTGAATTCATGAAGGTCGTGCTCCCCAAACAGGTCGACCGCATCAAGCTCTACGAGGGCAAGGATCCGATCTTCCACAAGTACAATATCGAGGAATCGATCCACCTCATCCAGCAGCGGCATGTTCCGATCGCAGGAGGCGGGTCGATCGTCATTGATCAGACCGAAGCTCTCGTCGCGATCGATGTGAACAGCGGCAGTTTTCGAGTCGATGATGATGCCGAGAAGACGGCGTATCAAGTCAACCTGAAGGCCGCCGAGGAGATCGCCCGACAGATCCGACTGCGTGATCTGGGGGGAGTGATCGTCAATGACTTCATCGACATGCGGGACGAAAGGCATCGCCGCAGCGTTGAACGCACACTTCGCGAAGCCGTCGAACGGGATCGGGCTCGGACCAAGGTCTTGCGCATCAGTCCCTTTGGCCTGATCGAGATGACCCGCCAACGGATTCGCCCCTCACTCCGACGCAGCATCTACGAGGATTGCCCCTGTTGCAGCGGTGCCGGTCAGGTGAAGACCGATGAGAGTATGGCCATTGAGGTCATGCGGCGGTTGATGACGTCCGCGAACTCGGACTCCGTACACCGCGTCGATATTGAGGTCCAGCAGGCCGTGGCCAATTACCTCATCAATCGAAAACGCCGGGAAATCACGAACTTGGAGGAAGAGTACCAGGTGACGGTGAACATTCAGGCACGCAGCGATGCCAGTCCAGAACACCTTGGAATCCGCTGTTTCGACGAGATTGGCAGCGAAGTCCACGTTCTCACGACTGAACGCTCGCAATCCCGCCGTTGACCCAGTAAATTGTTCGATCCGGTTCTGAACCACACACTCAATCTTAACTCTTGACTCGAACACATGTTTGCAATCATTGAAGACGGCAGCCGTCAGTACCGTGTAGAACAAGGTGCCGAACTGGACGTCGACTACCGAGCTGGCAGCGAAGCCGGTCAGAGCCTGTCGTTCGACCGCATCCTGCTCGCCAACGGCGGTGCAGCGAGTGTCATCGGCAAGCCGTCGATTGAAGGGGCCACGGTCGAGGCAGAGATCATCGATCCGGAGCACAAGGGTGTGAAGCTCGAAATCCAAAAGGTGCGTCGTCGCAAGAACAGCCGGACTCACACCGGTCACCGTCAAAAACACACGACCGTTCGCGTCACTGCGATCAACGTGCCGGGTCTCGAGGTTGCGGAGAAGAAGACCGACGCCTGATTCATCGTTTCGCCCTGACGGTCCGACTTCAAATGACTTCTCCACTCGTCATCGGTCTTGGCGAACTGCTCTGGGACGTCTTTCCGGACTCACGACGTCCAGGGGGGGCGCCATCGAATGTGGCGTTTCAGGCATCGCAACTCGGACTTGCCGGCGTCGTCGCCTCGCGTGTTGGACAGGACGCACTGGGTGACGAACTGCTGGCATTCCTCAGCGGTAAGGGGCTCGATACGTCGCTCATTCAACGCGATACCTCCCATGAAACCGGGCAGGTTACGGTCGACATGTCCGACGGGGGGCATCCCGACTACGTGATCCACGAGAATGCTGCGTGGGACTACCTCGAACCGACGAACGAGTTACTTGACGCCGCCAGTCGAGCATCGGCTGTTTGCTTTGGCACGCTGGCTCAACGCTCGGACGTAACGCGTGAGACGATTCATCAGGTGCTCGATGCCTGCCCCAAGGATTGCCTGATCGTCTATGACGTCAACCTCAGGCAGGACTGGTACGACAGTGCGTGGATCGAACGTTCATTGGAGCAGGCGTCCCTCCTCAAGTTGAACCGTGAGGAAGCCGAGGTCATCGGTGACCTGCTCGACATCTCGACGGAGTCCCTGGATGGATTCGCGATGGACTTGCACGAGCATCATGGCATCGACCTGGTGTGTGTCACGCGCGCTGAAGACGGGTGTTGGCTGTGGACCTCGTTCGAGGAGGTCGATGTGCCGGGGCGACCGATCGAAGTCGTGGACGCGGTCGGAGCAGGTGATGCTTTCTCCGCGGCTCTGATCGCGTCACGTCTCTGGGAATGGCCACTCCAGCAATCGGCGGAGTTTGCCAACGCGGTCGGAGGACTCGTCGCGTCGCACAGCGGAGCCATGCCCTCGTTGAGCGATGAGCTCGCAGCGATGAAGGCATCACACGCCGTTTAGCCGCACATTCAGTAGTTCCAAATGTGGCGGGATTTGATATGGACGAAGGCAAGGCTCTTCCCGCTAATGACTTGCGTGTGATTGGAATCCGCGAGTCATCTCAGGGAGGATGCCATGCCTTCGCATCGCCAGTGTACGTTGTCCA
>JAJDEJ010000214.1 GCA_029259815.1 Planctomycetaceae bacterium
TCGTCTGGGCCATCTCGATGAAGATGACCTGCGCCTCAGGCGGCACTCGTTCCCACAACTCGGGCGACATCCGTGTCATGCCCACGGTGTCCCAAATTCCTCACCTCACCACAAGACCAATCCCAGCCCGTGAACGGTTACATGACTCTCCAACGATTGTCCGGCAGGAGACGTACTCTCAGAGTAAGCTGCGATGGCACTCCGTCTAGCCCTCGTGCTGCTGACCCCCTAGAATCGACGTTTCAGGCCTCCCTGATGACCTCAGGGCCGACAAACGACTGAAGCCGATCTGAAGACTCGACATTGGGATTGATCCACTGATGCAAGAACCGCAAGTCAATCTCAAAGATCCGTTGATCGCTTCGGTCCTGGCCTTCCTGGTGCCCGGATTGGGGCACTTGTACCAGGGGAGGTTGTTCAAGGCGGTGATCTATTCGGTCTGCATCTGGAGTCTGTTCGGCTATGGGATGTCTCTGTCCGGCGGCAAGATCTTTCAATATCGCGGTGGACCGGGAAAACCACGCACGGAACTGCTGAGCTTTGTCGCTCAGTGCGGTCTTGGAGGACCGGGGTTGGTCGCCATCATTCAGGGACGTCGCTATCGCCGCCTGGGAGAGCAGGTCACCACGTCACTCAACGAACCGATCTCATCGTCCTTTGAGGGGAGTATTGAACTCCAGCAGGGAGAAGAAGACCTGGACGAGGTGGTCACCGGGACGATCGAGTTGTTTCCACAAGTCGGCCAATTTGGAGACCCCACGATCGTCGGTCGCATCATTGGCACCTTCGAGAACGGGCAGACAGCCGACTACACACTGGCAGAAGGCACGCGATTGGGGCCGCTGCTACGCAATAGTCCACGACGCGCCGTCGAGGCTGATATCGTGACCAAGGAGGGGGGAAACACCATTCGCTCGGGTCGGCTCAAAGATGCCAGCATACCGCGAAGCTTCTGGAATTGGTTTGCAGTGCCGTTGAGCAACTTTGAAGAGCAAGAACTCCACCGCGAACTGGGCAAATATCACGAGCTTGCACTGGTCTTCACCATGATTGCAGGACTGTTGAACGTGCTGGCGGTCTGGGACGCATTCGACGGACCAGCTTACGGATATGGTCTCGACTCCGAATCAGATGATGATGACACGGATTCACAACAGCCTTCTGCAAGATCCGCAGAGCCTGAGACCGTCGGAGCATCGACCTGACCACACGGTCGACAGGCTAGATCCAAATCTCTTCACAGAAATCATCGAACCATGCTGACCCTGCTCGCCCAAGCGAACATCACTTGGCATTTGCTGCCTTTGGCGGCGGCTATCAGTCTGGTGTACAACGCCAGTCGCTACGAAGCCCCCAGCCGCATCCTGCAGCGAGCCGGAAAGCACTTCGTGATGATCCTGTTCATCCTGGCGATGATTCTGGGTGTGCTCATCGCACTTTCCTATCAACTCTGATACCAGCGAAAAGAGAGTCGCTCAGTCCCGAGAGTTGTGCGATTCGTGCTGATCTCTCACGGATCAGTCACTTTCTTCAGCATCTCAGCCAGATGCATCTGCAGCTGCTGCATGCGCAGCCATGCCTCGCGTGGGAGTCTCAGGTCGCCCTCAGCTTCCTGGTCCTGGATGAACGACTCGGCGACAAACAGGACATTCGTGAGGTTTGAGTGGACGTAAGCGAGCAAGTCGGAGACTTGCGCGGTCTGCAGGGGAGTGAGTTCTTGCGGAGGGAGGGGCGGTCCGTCGGGAAACAGCTCGCCAGGCATATCCGAGAAAATTTCGTTCTCGACGACTCCCTCAAGATCAGAAACGACGGTCCCACTCTCACCGAGTCCGCGACGACTCTCCTCAAGTTCGCCAATCTTCTCGGCCAGTTCTTTTCGGGAACCATACACAAGGATACAACGACCAATTTGCACCTGATCACCGACTTGGAGCACATGGACCTGCACAGGATGTCCGTTAACCCGTGTGCCATTGGTGCTCTGCAGGTCGGTCAGGATAATGTGCCCGTCGTCATCCTGAACTTTGGTGTGAAAGCGGCTGACCCGTTCGTCGTTGAGACGAATATCGTTGTCGTCCTCGCGGCCAATGCTGACGGGAGTTTGCAACTCAGCGAACACAACGCCCCGCTCAAGGCCGTCAAGAATCTGAAAACTGACCTGTGCCATGCCGCATTGACCGTCTTGGAGATGGAATTCGTGACCGTCAGAGGAAGTGGGTGCCACGAATGTGACGCGAGACCGTATCGATGATTCTCTATACCACGGCAATTCTGCGACCGTCAAGCAGCACTCAGTGTCCCTACAGGCTTCATGCGTGAGTTGTCAGGCCGCAAAGATCCACGACTCACGCATGTCTGGGAGGAATCTTGACGACCGAGTCATGCTCCTCAGGTCAGTTATTCATCCAGACTGGTGAACACGAGTGTTACGTTCTGACCGCCGAACCCGAAACTGTTGGACAGAGTCCGGCTTACTTCAAGCTCACGGGATTCGTTGGGGATGTAGTCGAGGTCGCAGTCTGGGTCGGGGGTTTCATAGTTCTTTGTGCAGGGGACGACGTTATCCCGCATCGTCAACAGGCAGGTGATGGCCTCCACGCTTCCGGCGGCGGCAATCAAGTGGCCCATCATGCTCTTCGTACTCGACACGGGTGTGGACTTTGCATTGTCACCGAGCGATTGCTTGATGGCCATTGTCTCCACTTTGTCGTTGACCAGCGTGCTTGTCCCATGGGCGTTGATGTAGTCGATTTGGTCGGTGTTGATGCTGGCGTCGCTCAGTGCACGTTGAATGCATCGCACGGCACCGCGGCCCTCGGGATGAATGTCCGTGATGCGGTACGCATCAGCGGTCGAACCGTAACCGGCAATCTCGCCGTAAATGCGGGCCCCACGCTGTTGGGCATGTTCCAATTCTTCGAGAATCAACATGCCGGCCCCCTCGCCGAGCACGAAGCCATCGCGGTCCTTGTCAAAAGGACGTGAAGATGTCTGCGGGCTGTCGTTTCGTGTCGACAAGGCGGTGAGGAGGTTAAACCCCGTCACGCCGAAGGGATGAATCATGCTGTGGGCTCCCCCCGACAGCATGATGTCCGCATCACCCTGACGGATAATCTCAGTCGCCTCGCCGATTGCCTGGCTGGAGGCTGCACAGGCGGTGAGACAGTTCAGATTCGGCCCCTGCGCGTTGAACAGGCTGGCGAGGTGTCCGGCAGGCATGTTCGGCTCCTGCTCGATCTCAACCTTGGGATTGAGCATCTCCAAGCCCGCCCGGGTGAAAGCTTCAAAGTCGAACTCGCCGTCGCGATTCGACTGAGCAATCATTTGCATGAACAATTGGAAGTCCTGCTGACCTTCCCCAGCGCCGAGGTAGACACCAAACGTCGCCGGGTCGAATTCATTGTCCAAAAGTCCGGAATCTTGAACGGCTTGTTGGGCTGCTCCGATGGCAAAACGGATGTTTCGGCCCGCGAACTCAAATGACTTGGGGTCTTCCACATAGTTCGACAGGTCGAAGTTTTTGACCTCCGCAGCAAATGTGGTGGGGAATTCCGACGCATCGAAATGCGTAATCTTGCCGATGCCCACGTTTCCCTCACGGAGTGAGGCCCAGGTTTCCTCAACGGAGTTTCCCAGTGGAGTAATGCAGCCGATTCCAGTGACGACAACTCGACGTCTCATGGGGGCGGACCTTTCGATTGAGTCCGGAGGAGTGTCAGGTCTTGTGGCCTGGGGATGTCATGTGTTCCAACTCCCCTCATGGTAACAGACAGGTGCCCGTCGGCAAGAACCGGTCGAAGGAACGCGTTCATCATCGATGCCGTTCGATCCGATTTGTCCGGAGAAGGTTTCAAAATCACTCAGCCGGGTGGCCGGGTCTGACCAACGGGAAGGCCCGGACCCGTGATTGCAGGGCCATCCGCGTTGCTTCTGACCCTGTCACCCTCATTAATTCCAGTTTTGAAACCCGCTCCGGTCAAAAGAGACATCGGATTCCGACAGTCAGGAGGCGGGACTCGCCTCGAATTGTTTTGTGCCGTCGCCAGCTTTGCCGACCTCGAGAATGTCGAGCAAGCCGACATCGAACACAACATTTCGTTGATCCAAATCGAACGGCAAATCGGCGGCCATCTGGTCGGCATGGGCGAACATGATTTCGCCCTCCGCCACGAGACGATCGCCGACGTATGCCGTCGCCTCGACAGTTCCGCCCTCGTTACGGGCATCGACCAACGTCACTGTGTACGTCAGTGTGTCACCCGGACAGGCCCAGCTGTGGAACCGCATCTTTGGCACCTTCGCCAAGACGACGACATGTGCAAAGCCGGTCGATTCCCCCAGCAGAATGCCTCCCGTTTGAGCCAAACCTTCGATGATCAGCGAGTTGGGCATGACAGCAAAACCGGGGAAATGGTCATGCAGGTGTTCCTCGGCCAAACTGACGTTCTTGATCGTCTTGGCATACGCACCACTCTCGAATTCAAGAAATCGATCGACCCAGAACCACCGCATGAATCACGCCCTCGCCTCGAATCACACCCTCGGGATAACGCAGCCAGCTCACGAGATTGACTAGCTCTTCAACTTCGACTCCAGGAACTTGCAGATCATTTCGACGGTGAACAGTTCTTGAATGTTCTCCACTTTTGGGTCATCCGCGAAGGCATCGATGTCAGCATGTGGCATGCGGTCTCGCAATTCCGAGATCCCTTTCTCAGTGACCATCCCATCCTCAATGAAGCCGGATTCGGCACCAGCGAGGTTCTCCGGGAAGAGTTCGCCGCGAGGGATCTTGATGTCGAAATTCTTTTCGAGACGGAAGACAATGTCGAGAAAGTCGATCGACTCGGCACCGAGATCGCCGATCAACGTCGCTTCGGGTGTGACCTCGTCGTCGTCCACTCCGAGGGCATCAATGAGTGTTTCCTGAACCTTGTCGAACACTTCTTGTGAAGTCGCCATAGGACTCTTGCTCCTTGAGGACATGCCGATCTCTGCCGGCGGTGTCAAATTTCAATCCTACCGTAACTCGCTTGTTGAATCGTCATCTCCACCTCAGTAGGGCTCATGGAGGGACGAACCTGTATTCTCATCGGATCGGGACATGTAATACCAGTGGACAATGTTAATCAACCTCTGGCCAGCCCGATTTTCAAGTTGACTCAAACTCCCCCTAACGTCAGCCCGCCATCGACGGTGAGGACATGCCCCGTGATATACGACGCATCATCACTCGCGAGGAAGAGCGCGGCATTCGCAATGTCTTCTGGTTGGCCGAGCCGTCGGACAGGGATCTTCTTTTTGATTTCGCCTTCTGCGGCGTTGCGAATGGCTTCGGTCATGTCGGTGGCGATGAAGCCCGGGGCCACCGCATTGACCGTGATGTTTCGTCGTCCGATTTCTGTCGCCAGGCAACGAGTCAGCCCCTGCATGCCCCCTTTGCTGGCGGCATAGTTGACTTGCCCCTGATTGCCGTATTCGGCTGAGACGCTGGAAATGTTGATGATCCGGCCATATCGCTCGGACATCATCGGTCGCATCACAGCATGGCAGAAGTTGTAGACACTGCCGAGGTTCGTGTCGATGACTGCCTGCCAGTTCTCCGGCTCCATGACGGCGAGCAAGCCGTCGCGAATGATGCCGGCATTGTTCACGAGGATGTCGATCTTCCCCCACTTCTCGATGACGTCCTCAACAACCTTGTCCGCCTGTGCATTGTCGGCTGCGTCGGCCTGAAAGGCCAGGACCTCATGCCCATTGCCGGTCAGTTCCTCGACCACGGCGTTCGCGGCATCGGCGTTGGAATGGTAGACAAAGGCAACCTTCGCTCCCTCACCAGCCAGCTTCTCGACGATGGCACGGCCAATCCCGCGACTGCCTCCCGTGACAAGTGCGACGCGTCCCTCCAGTTTCATAGCTGATACTCTTTTCAAAATCTGCGGTTTTTGATCGTCCGAGGGTTCCGGCTTCACGCCGATTCGTGACGCACCGTGTTAGCGATTGTCCGTCAGGCTGGGGTGACCGGTGTCCAGATGGAGTCGAAGTGCCTGCGGTGCAACTCGACACAGTTACGGTCCGTCCCGGCCATCTCAGCATTATGGTCGGAAAGATTGAATTGCTCCAGCGTGAGCCTGCCAGTGACCGCTTGACTGCCGTCGACGGTGCCTGAGCACTTGAGGACGTACTCACGCTCATCTCGTTTGTGAATCTTGCACTCCATGCGAAGCGTCTGCCCCGGCTTGACGAAGTTGCTGAACTTCACGGCACGGGTCTCCTTCAGCAGGACCGTGCTAAATGCAAAGTTCTCTGTGGCACGTAGCAGCCAGGCACCCGTCTGCACGAGTGATTCGACCATCATCACGCCGGGCATGATGGGGAAACCAGGGAAATGGTCCGCCAAGTACTCCTCGCCGCTCGTCAAGTTCTTGATTGCCGTGATTGAAGCCCCTTCTTCCAGAGCCACAATACGGTCGACCATGCAGAAACGCACTGAACTTCCCTCAATATCAAGGACTGAGCAAACGAAGCGGATGAGTATAATCTCGGTTGCGACTCTACTCAACAGACCGTGTACTCCTCCTCACAGTTTTGACCATCAACCGAATGTGGCGTAAGTTTAGTAGCGGCTGGGTAAAGTCGAATGAGCCCGGTTCTGAGTGGTCACGATGGTGCGAATGATCCATAAGTGATTGTAACCAATAACTTTGCGTTGTTCTCTGGGCGTTGATGCCCCAGTGTCCTCCATGACGATTCTTACCCTTCCGAGACGGTGACGCCGATGTTTGACAGCAGTCTTGAGGCACGATTTGCAGGATTTCGTGAGCCAATCGGGCGTTTTCGGCCGCGTCGCCTCTCATCAGTCCTCCGCACATTGCGAGATGCGTCGGTCGTTATGTCTCCCGACACTCCAGAATCCGAGTTCCTCAACAAGCCAGATTTGCCATCCGGAGACTTGCCTTGCGATGTCATCGATGTCGCCGCAGACGAGTTGTCGGAAGCTGAGACCGACAGGCGTGGCTTTCTGCGTCGCAAGAGTCGTGGCACGGTGCGGGTTCTGCCTCGTAATGATGTCGCCATTCCTGACCAGGAATTGACGGCGATTCTTCAGGCAGCGCCCTACCGAGGGCGAATGAGCGACCTCAGCATGAGCGGAGTTGCCTTTGTGCTGAGCGAGCCCCTGAGTGAACTGGCGACCGTCTGGGTTCGACTCGAAAACGATCACCGAGACTTTGCCGTCACTTGTTCGGCGCACATCATTCGTGTCGTCCAAACCGACACTGGTGAGTGGAAGATCATGTGCCGCTTCGACCGCTTCCTTTCGCAAGATGACGTCTGGCAACTCGGTTACGAGGTCTGCTGACTCGCTCTGTAATGTTCCTGGCTTACTGTTGTCGTTTCGGTGAGTGCGTTAAACTCGGCCCTCATTGGTCGAGTTCGCTCACACTGCTGCAGAAACACACGACAGATGTCCGAGTCCTTTCCCGACGTCCCCAAGATCCCTTTTGAGGGTCCCGGCTCCAGGAATCCCCTTGCCTTCCGGCACTATGATCCGGAGGAATTGATCGAGGGAGAGCGGATGGAAGACCTGCTGCGGTTCTCCGTCTGCTACTGGCACACCTTTCGGGGGACTGGTGTTGATCCCTTCGGTGCACCAACGCTCACACGCCCTTGGGACGACGGCACGGAGTCACTCAACAATGCACTCAATCGAGTCGACGTCGCATTCGAGTTCATGACCAAACTCGGGGTTCCCTACTACTGTTTTCACGATCGCGACGTCGCCCCCGATGGCGAGACGCTGAAGGCGGCGAACGAGAATCTCGATCGCATCGCCGAGAAGCTGCAGGAGAAACAGGCCGAAACAGGTATCAAGCTGTTGTGGGGCACAGCCAACCTCTTCTCACACCCACGCTACATGCATGGGGCAGCGACGAGTTGTAACGCAGACGTCTTCGCCTACGCGGCGGCGCAAGTCAAAAAGGCGATGGAAGTCACGCACCGACTGGGGGGCGAGAACTACGTCTTCTGGGGTGGTCGCGAGGGGTACCACAACCTCTATAACACTGACATGCAGCGCGAACTCGATCACCTCGCCCTCTTCATGCACATGGCGAACGATCACGCAAAGTCGATCGGTTTCACCGGTCAATTCCTCTTCGAGCCCAAACCGAAGGAGCCGACCAAACACCAGTACGACTTCGACGCCGCTGCCTGCATCAACTTCCTCCGAGCCCACGGGCTCGAAGATGTGGTCAAACTGAACATCGAGACCAACCACGCGACACTCGCCGGTCACTCGATGATGCACGAATTGGAATACGCCCGCATTCAAGGGTTCCTCGGCTCTATCGACGCCAACACGGGCGACTTGCTGCTTGGTTGGGACACCGATCAGTTCCCGACCGACATCTATCTCACCACTCAGGTCATGCTGGTGATCCTCAAGCAGGGCGGCCTCGGCAGCGGAGGTACCAACTTCGATGCCAAGGTCCGTCGCGAGAGCACCGACCCGGTCGACCTCTTCCACGCTCACATCGGCGGCATGGACGCCTTTGCCCGCGGCGCCAAGATCGCGGCCCGCATCCGTCAGGACGGCGTCCTCGACGACCTCGTCAAAGACCGCTACAGCAGCTACGACAATGGCATCGGTGCGAAGATCGAGGAAGGGTCCCTCGGTTTCGCTGACCTTGAGCAATACATGCTCGAAAAGGGCGAAGCGGTCGCCAACGCCAGCGGTCGACAGGAGTACATCGAGAACATGATCAACGATTACCTGTAAGTTACCCGTAGGACGGACTTCCAAGTCCGTCCGTATTTCTGACCACTCCTCTTGGGACGGACTTGGAAGTCCGTCCTACGCATCGAATCGCTCATGACCCGTCTTGAAAATCTGCAACGTGTTCTCGACTGTGGCCTCGTTGCCATCATCCGTGCCCCCAATGGCGACCAACTTGTCGAGGTTGCCGAAGCATTGCTCGAAGGGGGCATCGATGTCATCGAAGTGACGTTCACCGTGCCCGGCGTGTTGGACATCATCAGCCGTGTGCGGGACGCGTTAGGCGACCGCATTCTCCTCGGTGCGGGAACCGTCCTTGACACCGAGAGCGCGCGAGCGGCCTTGCTGGCGGGTGCCGAGTTTCTGGTGACGCCGACAGTCAACACGGACGTCATCGAGATGTGCAACCGTTACGACAAAGTCATCATGCCCGGCGGGTTCACGCCGACCGAGGTCGTGACGGCCTGGGAAGCAGGAGCGGACATTGTCAAGGTGTTCCCTGCTGACATCGGCGGACCGAAGCATCTCAAGGCATTGAAGGGCCCTTTCCCTCAAATCCGTCTCTTGCCGACCGGAGGTGTGGACCTCGAGACTCTGCCGGACTTCGTCGCAGCCGGGGCTTGTGCGGTTGGACTCGGCAGCGCCCTCGTCGAGAAACAGGCCCTCGCCAACCGCGACATGGACCGCATCCGCGACCTCGCCAGTCAGTACGTCGCTCAAATGAAATCAGCCCGTAACCCTGCCTGATTCTTCTCTGAGATCGACCATCGCTAGTGGTGCGTCACAGTTTGATTTTAGGGTGGCAGGGTCAGGAGCGAAGCGGATGGCCCTGACGTTAGGCGTCCACCCGCGCAGGGCCATCCCGTTGGTCTGACCCTGCCACCCAACCCGAATTCTTAGCCGTGACGCACCACGAGAGCAATTCGAAAGTTGTTCTTCAGGTGTCATGCAGGAGGGCCTCTCAGCAGGCAGTGATCATTCCTCGAACAAGCTCCTGCACAGAAGCCATGGAAATGGTCTAGCCCGGATAATTCATCCGTTGATTGGCGTTGAGAGTTTTGCGATGGCCTGAGATTCGGTAAAGGAAGGGTGTGACGCCCATTTCTCTTGACCGAATTCAGGACCGATCGCGTGACAGAGTGTAACACGCAGGCCATCA
>JAJDEJ010000215.1 GCA_029259815.1 Planctomycetaceae bacterium
GGAAACTTCGGTTCCCGATCGATGCCCCAGACATCTTTCGTAGGAGCCACCCGCCCCACTCATCGCCCCCTGGCACAGCAACTCACCGAAGATCCTGCATCAGAAGCGGGTGGGCGAGCAACCTTTTTGCCGGCCCGTCAAATGTTGTGTTCTGGAAGGTGAGTTCAGGCGGCGTTTTCCTGGAGGATTCCGTTGATGATGGGGTGTCCTTGGAGGATGTGGATGACCTGTTCGTGGCCTCGCAGGCGCCTCCATTTCTTCGAGGCCGATTCGGCCAGTTTGAACATCATCGCCAAACTCGTCCTGCGGGAGCTGCTGCCTTTGGTGCGGCGATGTCTCAAACGAATGGTGGCGAAGGTCGATTCGATCGGGTTGGTCGTGCGGATGTGCGGCCTTGCGTTTGTTCGCAATCATGCGAAACAGTGCTTGGCCGGGAAGTCGTAGAACGTCAGCAGCACGTCGCGGTCTTTCCGCAGGCATTCGCAAGCCGCAGGGTATTTGGCATCGTACTTCTCCAGACTGTGTGGCGTGCGTCGCCATGAAGCCACGCCGTGGTCGAAGGCGTCGTTCGCTGCCTCACGAGTCTCCGCCTGCCAGATGTTGTGCAGGTCGCTCTTGGCCCGGGAAGAAAAGGGGACGCAGGAAGAAAAGGGGACGCAGCTCATTCTTTTGGCTTCTTCGGCTGACCGCGGGAGCGGAGCGTGTGTTCGAGTTGCAGGCGAACGACGGATTGTCCGACGAAGGCCCGGCCGCCGTAGGGGGTTCCCTTTTGGACACAGCGGCGAATCGCTTTGAGTTCTGCTTCTGTTTGGGGACGATTGACGAGTGCCCGCCATTGCCTCGGTCGAGGGACGGGCCAGTCGCTGAGGATGCGGCGGGCCTCGGGTGTGCCGTGCGTACGTCGCCAGAGACTGCCGTACTTCCAGTCTTCGGCCCGCTCGCACAACGACGCCTGCCGTGGATTACGTTCGACGTATCGCAGGACCGTGAGCAGGTGGCCGTCGTCTTCCACCGGGAATGTCTTGAATCGGCCCTGGTAGAGATGCCCCGTTCCCTCGGTGTGATAGTGGGCATGCCACCGCATGGTGTGCGTGTGCGTCAACCAGCGAAAGAAGGCGGAGAGTTGTGAGTCTGTCTGCGGGCGGACCACAAAGTGCCAGTGATTGGGCATCACCGCGTAGGAAAAGATCGGCAGCGGCTCTCGCTGGATGGCTTCCGCCAGCACGCGCTCGAAGGCCTCGTAATCGTCCTGCTTCTCGAACAGCGTCAGCCTCGCGACGGCCCGATTGAGCACGTGAAAACACATTCCGGCTGGACAGATTCGCGGACGACGTGGCATGCACGTACGTGTTTAGCGTCCTGTGGATTGATCTTGCAAGTTGGTGTGGGTCTGCGATCCTGTGGGCGGAGGATTGCGATGTCGGAAGGGAAACCGACCTACGATCAATTGGTGGCGCTCGTCCAGCAGCAGGCGACAGAGATTGCGCGGCTCAAGCGGCGGGTCATCGAGCTTGAAGAGCTGTTGCAAGCGGCTCATCGGCAGGCGGCACCGTTTCGCCGGGACGAGCGACGGAAGAAGCCGGCTGCTCAGAAGAAGCGGCCCGGTCGTCCCGAAGGACACGAGGGAACCTATCGCCAGCGGCCTGAGGTGATTGACGAACACATCGAGGTGCCGCTGCCGTGCTGTCCGCACTGTGAGGGGAAGCTGAGCGATGTCCAGCAGCGGAATCAATACATCGAGGAGCTGCCGCCGGTGCGGCCGCTGTGTTTTCATGTGACCACATGGACTGGCGTGTGTCCGCAGTGCGGTGAGGTCCAGAGCACACATCCGCTCCAGACATCGACGGCGAGCGGAGCGGCGGGAAATCATCTGGGGCCGCGGGCACAAGGCTTGGCGCTGCTCTTGGCACATCGCTCGGGGCTGACGATGCGGCGCACGTGTCAGGTGCTCCAAGACCTGTGTGGACTCAGGCTCTCGCCGGGCGGACTCGCTCAGTTGCTGCAGCGTGCGGTCGATCGATTGGAGCCGTTGCGTGCGAAGATCGAACAACAGATTCGTCACAGCGCGGCTGTCCATGCGGATGAAACAAGTTGGTATGTGGGTGAACCACTGTGTTGTGTCAAGAAGGGGGGGTGGCTGTGGGTCTTCACCACGCCCCAGGCCACGCTGTACCGCGTGGAGCCGGGGCGTGGCTCGGATGTCGTGATTGACACGCTGGGCAACGACTTTGCAGGCATGCTGGTGAGTGATTGTCTGGCGAGTTACAACGCCATCGACTGCCGCAAGCACAAGTGCATCGCCCATCACCTCAAGGTGCTCAAGGAGCACGAGGAGTCGCTGGCCAAGCAGGGGATCGTCTCCGAAGACCTGCGGCTGTGGAAGATTCTGCTCAAAAATGTGATTGCCACCTGGAAGAAACGGGAGCAAGTCAAACCGTCGACTTACGCCAGAAAAGTCCGGCAACTTCAGCGCGGTGTTCAGAATCTGCTGGGTCGATCACCACCAGAGGCCGAAGCGGTCGCGTTCCGCAACCGGCTCGCTCGCCAACGCGATCACTTGCTCGGATGTCTTTCGGAACCGGCGGCCGAACCGACGAATAATCGGGCCGAACGCGACCTGCGCCCCGCCGTGATCAGCCGCAAGTTGTCTTGCGGCAACAAAACAATCGCCGGCAAGCAGGCCTGGGAGACGTTGCGTTCGGTGATCACCACGCTCCCCAAACAGGGCACCGACCTGCTCGAAACCCTCACCCCCCACCTCCGCCTCGCCACCCAATGAGCGGATGGGTACGCTAAACACGTACCCCGCGCAGGCGGGAATCCAGAAGACGTCGAATACTGGGGCACCTGCGGTTGCAATCCGTGTTCACTGGATTCCCGCCTACGCGGGAATGACGAGGGGGTGTGGCTATAACGAGGCCGTGTGGCCAAGACGAGAGGGTATGCCTATGGGGATTCATTTCGACCGAAGTGCTTGTGGACAATTTGGCAGTTCTTGAGATTTGCCTTGAACGTCGCATCGAAGGCGTCGCCCACAAACGGGATCACCCCGAGAGTTGTGTCGATGCTAATGTTGGCCATCATACGGGCGAGCTTCCATTTCGGGAGACCGAGTTGCTTGGCCTCATAGACGATCCAACTGGACACGCAGGCAGCCAAGAAATCTCCGATGCCGGGGACAAGGCCGACGATGGCGTCCCACCCCACGCGATAGTCGGTGCCGGGGACAGTGATCGAATCGTCCATTAACTGGGCAATCAGACGAATTCTTTGCAACCTCGCTTCTTGCTCGGGATCGAAGATCTCCGGTTCATAGACCTTTCGCCTCGCTCGGTTCGACTCTGCGGCATCACCCTTGGGAACAGAACTGTCGGCGGTGACGAGTTCGGTGGTCATTTTTTCTGGTCTCTCTGCTGCCATGTTGGTTCATCAAGAATCGGTGTATGGGCGGGTCGCCAATCGCCACAGGGGCTGCTACGCTGGACGCCATCACTCCAACTCAACTTTAGCAATTTGAATGCCAACAATGGTGCAGCCTATCCAGTTTACCGGCGAGGACCGGTCGAATGCGACACGACTGACGCTCTGCGATAAGGAGCCAGTCGCCCTGCGGACATTCACGCCCTCTCAAGCGGTATTCGCCAAGTCGGCGGGGATATTCCATTTTACGCCCGAAGGCCGGAGACTGTACGACTATTCCAGCGGCGTGCTTGTCGCCAACTTGGGACACAACCCCCGAAGATGGATGCAGCGATTCTGCTCCTACATGGGTTGGAAGCCGGAGCACATCGCGGGCGGAGAAACATCTGGATACTTCGAGGCAGTCACACTCACAGCATACAACGCGATGACGGAACTCGAAGCCACGGCTGTCGAACGCCTGTTGGCCAACTTGCGGTCATCAGTCGGAGGAAATCGTTGTGAACAGGTGATGTGGGCCGCGTCGGGATCGGAGGCAGTGCAAAAAGCACTCTGGGCCTGTCTGCATCGTGACGAAAGCCGTGACATCATTCTAGCGACACGATACGGCTTCCATGGGAAGAAAGGACTCGCAGGAGCCGTCACCGGTAGCGAGACCGATCACGACCGCGATCCCCGTGTGAAATTCATCAGCTTTCCGATGCAGGAGTGTGACGACCTGAGCAAGTCCGACGATGACTTCGATGTGTCGCCCTATCGAGCCGAACTCGATGCTCTCAAACAAGAGCACGGTAGACGCATTAACTGTCTGATCACTGAGCCATACCTCGGGGGGGGAGGCAGCTATCATCCTCCAGCGGCCTATCTCCAGATGCTGCAGGAGTGGTGCCGTGCGAATGATGTGATTCTGATTCTCGACGAAGTCCAAGCGAACTTCGGGCGCACTGGCAAAATGTATGCCTTCGAGAAGTACGGCATCGAGCCGGACATTGTCTGTCTCGGCAAAGGACTCGGCAACGGTGTCCCAGTGAGCGCCGCCGTTGGTCGAGCTGACCTCATGGGCAGCCTCAAGTACGGTGAAGGTTCCGACACGTGGAGCGCAAACCCTCTCGCCTGCGCTGCAGTCCTTGCGACCCTTGACGAGTTTGAAGACTCCGCTGTGCTTGATCAGACAGCGAAACTGAATGCAGTCTTCATCGAAGGACTCATGCGAATGAAAGAGACCGGCATCATCAGCAAGGTACGCGGTGAAGGCATGGTCTTCGGTATCGAGTGTGCTGACGTCGGTGGTCATGCATCGAACGACATCGCGATCAAGGTCGTCGAAAAGTGCTATCTCGGTCGCGATGGAATTGGCATCCATCTTCTCGGTGCACTCGCTGGCAATGTCCTCCGGGTGAGTCCCCCGATGACGATGACTCTCGAAGACGCCCACGCCTCACTGGACCTGCTGGAATCACTGCTGCAGGAATTGGCGACCTCCCTGTGAAAGCGAGCACACGCATACAGCTTGGTTTCATGTCTTGCGTATCAACGGTGTGACATGGCCCCTGTGTTGAACAGGTGTTTCCGTTGCATCACTTGAGTCAAACATCATGCTTGAATGCATCGAATCCGGGCTCGTCTATCGCAACCCCGCTCCTCATTTGCGGGCGATCCATGCGTGGCATCCGTCAATCGTACGCTTGGAAAATGGTGAACTGCTCACCGCTTTCGACCTCGGCCACGCAGCGGAGAGTCTCGACTACCGAACGTATCTTTCACGATCTTGCGATGACGGACAAACATGGAGTGACCCCATCCCGCTGTTTCAAGACTCGGTCGAGCGTCGAACAACTCATACGATTCGTATCAGTCGAATGGCCGATGGAACACTCGTGGGGTTCGGCGGACGTTTTTATCGCGATGATCCCAATGTCGGAATCGTCAATCACGCAAACCTCGGTTACGTCCCGATGGACCTGCTCTTGTTGCAAAGCAGTGACGACGGTCGATCGTGGACGGAAAAGACGATACGACCACCTTTGACTGGCCCTGCATTTGAGACATGCCACTCGATCATCGAGCTCACTGATGGCCGCTGGCTGGCACCGACTTCGACTTGGCGCGGATGGGATGGCGACGAACCGAACGGAATGCAAGCGATCGCGCTCGTCTCACACGACCGGGGGGAGACATGGCCGGGATACCTCAAGGTGATGAACGGTTCTTCCCAGGGAGTCATTCATTGGGAGCAGTCACTGATTGAACTGCCCGACGATCGGCTGCTGGCTGTCTCCTGGGCCTTTCACGAGCGTCGTGGGGAAAGTCGAACAACTCCCTATGTCATCTCGGCTGATGGAAAGACATTTTCGTCTCCTCGTCCGACGGGATTGCACGGACAAACTGCAAAACTCATCAGTCTCGGAGACGGGCGCATTGTCTGCGTTTATCGTCGTCACGATTGTCCGGGGTTATGGGCCAGTCTTGCCCGGATTGAAGGAGATGACTGGATTAACATCGCTGAGACTCCCCTCTGGCAGGGTGCAATTTCGGGAATGACCGGAACGGATTCACCGGGTGTCGAATTGAGCGATTTGAAGTTCGGCTACCCGAGCTTACTTCCACTTCCGAGTGGCGACATTCTGATCGTCTTTTGGTGTTGTGAGAATTGCATCAACAACGTGCGCTGGCTCCGGCTTCGCGTCGATTGAAGTCTTGGCACCGACGGGGTGTTTATCACGCTGTGTGTTCTACGGTCGATGAAAACAATCTCGATGAAGTCACTTTGTGAGCTTCCGGGACTTGTTCAGGTTCGGATGACATCAACATTCCTAGTTTCCCGATCCTCAGGGCCGAGGCGATCGTTGGCTCCCATGGCGGTGAGCATGGTGTTGTACACGTCGACACCTTCAGCTCCGACGTCCATGATCTCTCCGGTTTTGAATCGGCCGTCGGCCCCGGTGATCGCATGGAAGACGCCGGAAAGTTCTCGTTTCGGGTCGCTGTGGCGACCGTCTCCGGATTCCGTGGAAATCGTAATGAGTGAGTTCTCCAGAATCGTGCGGCCATTGGATTCCATGCTGTCTGGCCCATTCAATCGATGCAGGAAGTACGCGACTTCACGCAACTTCATATGAGCATGAGCCCGAAGGTGCTCGTTCTTTTTCGTCTCTTTGAATCGATGCCACCACTCGTGGCTGCATCCGCCCGAGCCGGATTTGCCAAGTTCCCTCTCATCATTGAAGGTGTGAATCAGGCGACCGTCGTACTCATAGTCGCCGGTCATCCGCAGGCGTTCACCCGCAGCGAGAAAGGTGAGTGCACCAAATCGGACGCGGTCCAATTGAATGGCCATTGCGTAGAGGTCGGCCATCAGTCTCCATTCAGTGGTGAGGTCATCGAGCTTCATATCGATCCCTTCTCCACCGGGGTCGGCCTTACCACCATGTGCCAGCTTTGACCTTTCCGGCAGTGGTGGGCCGTCCTTGACGCTGTCTTTCATGCTGAATGCACGCTGCTCGAACTCGCGGATGCGATCGAGATGGTCTGCGACGCGGGCTTTCGATGCCGCACCCAGCGGCGAGTTGCGACCTGTATAGAACTGATACTCGTCGAGAACGGAGTCAAGCACGCTGCGTTGGAGCCGTCTTCGCCGGACATCCTGATCGTCTCCCGACAACGAAATCGTGCCAAAGACTCGATCAAACAAGTCGCGAGGCCTTTCCTGCATGGTTGCTGCAACGGTGCCATCCATGTTGTAGCTATGAACGTATCGGCCCACGCGACTGCGACGGAAGAATGTGCCTCCCACCAGTGTGGGGACCATTCCATCAGGCATGCCCTCCGGGTGGTAGGTTTTCCGAATGACCTGATCGATGGAGGGGCCGCCAGACTTGGCTTCCCCATCAGGCGGCTCGGCTGTGAACGCGCCCGATGCACCGTCGTAGTGTGCGTTGATTCCGTTTTCATCGCAGCGAACCTGATCGACGTTCCGCATAATGAGCAGTTTGTCGCTCAGTGGCTTGAGTGGTTCGAGAACTCCGTCGAAGCCCTCCGTTTGCAAAGGCGCGGGAATGCCCAGGCCGAAGAAGACGTTGAACGCACGCACGGGTACTGCTGTTTGCTCGGCGGCGAGCGTCGGTGCGACCATCATTTCTTCGAGCAGTGGCAAGCTGATCGTGGCGGCCCCGATGCTTCGGATCATTGTTCGTCGGCTGATGTTTCTATTTGGCATGCCTGATCTTAAGAGAGGGAGTAGTTATTGTGAATTCGATGAGCCGGTTTCAAAACATCAACTTAGGGTGGCCGGGTCTGACCAACGGGAAGGCCCGGACCGGTGAGTGCAGGGCCATTCGCTTCGCTTCTGACCCTGCCACACTTGAGAATACAGGTTTTGAAGCCAGCTCATGGGAACTGACGACTGAGAGTGCGCGATCACTCATTGCCGATGGCTTCGGATTGAGTCGTTTGCACGAGATCGCTCATGATGATTGCGGTGATCAAGCTCGCATACGTTCCGCCATTCTGTTGAGCGGACTCATGGATCTCGTTGACGATGCGGGCGTCGGAGGCAACGAGTGGCCGACCGAGGGCGAACTGCGTCAACTTCCACGTGATGGACTCGCGGACTCGGTCGCTGTTGGCCAACAAATCCATTAACTCGGCGGACGTCTGGTAGGGAACGGGCTGGGCTTCTCCAGGGATCAGGATCTGGCCGTCCTCCCGCAGCTTGTTCCCGTGCTCGTCCTGTTCGTGGAATGCTCCTAAACCATCGAACTTTTCCAAGCCGAATGCGAGCGGTTCAAACTTGGCGTGACAGCCGCCGCAAGCGACGTTCGCGAGGCGAGCTTCGGCAATTCCCCGTTGAGTGAGTCCGGTCTTCGTGGGGATCGGGGTCGTGTCGACACAGGGAGGCGGACTCTTGACGACGCCGCGCAGCACGTCGTGCAGTACGAACAGACCCCGCGAAACCATCGATGCTTCGTCCCCGCCGACCGTGAGCAAACTGCCGTGCGTCAACAGACCGCCTCGTCCGGGCACGTCTGAAAGGTCGTATCGAGTCAGGCCATCACCTTGCAGCTCCAATCCGTAATGAGAAGCAAGACGGGGCGTCGCATACGTCCATTGAACGTTCATCATGTCCGAAATTGGACGCTCCTGCTTCCACACAACATCTTCGAAGACCGCCAGCGTTTCGTCCCGCATGTCGCCTGCAAGTTGTGGATCCCAATCGGAAAACTTCTCTGTATTCGGTTGCAGATTGTCCAGCCGTCCCAGATCGAGCCACTCATCAGCGAACTGCCGCGAACGTTTGACGGCCTTGTGATCCTCCAGCATGCGGGCGACCTGCGAACGAACGCCATCTCGATCAAGTCGGCCTTCGTCTGCCGCCTGTGCGAGTTGCTGATCGGGCGGGCCGCCCCAAATGATGTAACTGAGCCGCGATGCCAGTTCGTAGTCACTGACAGGCAAGGACGCCCCATCACCACGTTGGCTCTCGACACGATAGATGAACCGCGGCGATTGCAGCATCGCTTCGACAATGAGACTCACGCCCTCTTCATACGAGCCACCGGCGCTGGCGACGGTGGTGGCAATCCCGCTGTAGTTCACTTCCTCACGTTGTTCGAGTGGGCCGCGGAACAGCCACTTGCCCATTGCGGCCACAAAATTCCGAGTCGAGGCATCCGTGTTCAGACTGCGCTTTTTGGAGAACCTCGCTGCGAATTCCAGGACGTCCATCCGTTCGACGATGATGGTCGCGAGCCTGGAGTACGCTTCGACATGCTTGAGGTCGACGTTGAGGTTGTAAGCCGTGTTACTGAATCCGTCGGCTCGCAGATCGGGCGGCAGCAACTCGCGAGCTTCCCGTTCGATGTCGACGCCGACAGCGCTTCGCACTGTTTCCACGTACTCCGCGACGGTCAGCCGGCGAATCCAGTTCTGCCGGTGACTCCCCTCGTGAACGTAGATCGCTGGGTCGATTCGAGTCAGTGACCACGTCGCACCGTCATCGATCCAACGTCGCAGCAGGTCTTTTTCCAAATCCGATAACGGCGGCCGGTCAGACGGCATCGAATCTGACTCGACCGCTTCCCAGAGCAAGCTCTGCGAGGAGTCTTCCGGCTGGATGACCTTCCCGCTCTCCCCGCCTGCCAGGGCGGCGTCTTTGCGTGACAGATCCAAGCCGCCTTCACTCGTGCTCGAATCGTGGCACTCCAAACAATGGTTGGCGAACAGCGGCGCGATGTTTAATTCGAAATGCTCGGCCTTTGGGTCAACCTTCCTCTCGACCAAACTCGCAGGAGGCTCCGCGCTGCCATCGCCTGCCTTGAAGTTGAGGGCGACTTCCTCCGGTGTGAGGTCACGACTGTAGATCGCCACCAGGTACAGTTCGCCCAGCCAGGGACGGTCACCACTGGTTTCGTTCGCTAGCGAAAGTTGAAACGTGTCGCTCCAGTTAGACAGCTTGCCATCCGACGGCTTGGTTGATTGCAGCTTTCCGTTGAT
The DNA here is from genome assembly GCA_029259815.1 of Planctomycetaceae bacterium. GTDB lineage: Bacteria > Planctomycetota > Planctomycetia > Planctomycetales > Planctomycetaceae > JAHBXU01. The sequence goes on from JAJDEJ010000215.1 coordinate 9,913, forward strand.
GAAGAAGCGCGTATTCCCCTTGGCATCCCGTGTGAAGACAACGTGCGTCAGTCGGGGCTTGGCACTTCTCTTTGGCGTCGACGTGGATGGAATGCCATTGTCGTTGGTTGATGTGGTCCGGAGTCGAACATCGTACTGACCCCGCTCCTGTCCCAACGTGAAGTTGCGTTGACTTGCTCCGGCCGAAAGCGAGATGATCCGCGCAGGCCCCTTCTGCTGATTATTCTTCGGCTTCAGCCAGGCTTCGATGCTCAGGCTTCCAGAATGTCGGACCGATTCCGTGAGCTTGCTAGCAGATGCTGTCGAGACGATCGTGGTGGGAGAGCGAACGACCAAAGCACCGTCCCGCCATTGCACCGCCGAGGGTTTCTCAATCTTCAAGTTGAGTGGCTCGCCAGTACTGGAACGATCCTGCACCACGTCACCGGCACCGTCGGCAAATGTGTAAAGCACTTCCAAATCACGAGTGACGCGCGGCGAGGTGACCAGGGCTTCCGGTGACGCCTGAGTGTTGCAGACAAGCCACGAGACCTGATCTTCGCCGCGAAAGTGAATGCTCTTGAGTGGAGTCTTGTTGTCCTCGCTGAACAGGCTCACTCTCATGCCATCAAAGCGAATCGGTTTCTGGTCGTCACCTCCCCAAATATAGCGCCCATGATCGTACCAACCACCCACCCCGCGATCGTGCACGGTCCAGTTCCCGCTATTTCTCACTTCAATCTTCCATGCCGTCTTCGGCTGCGGCTGATTCGGATATGCACCCGTCAGCACGATCAGATTCGCTTCGACCTCAGTCTGCCACTCGGCCATCCAGTATGCGGGCCGGTCTTCCGGGACCACACCCAGGTTTCGCCCGTAGCCGATCCCGTACTCGTGCCATTCCGAGGGTCTCAGAAAGCGCTGACCGTCGAGGTCGTACAAAATGTGATCAGGAGCACCGCGAAGGCCTTCGTCAAACGCACGCAGGTTGCCAGAAACCTTCGCATCAAGCAACAGGTTGTGTCCCGAGGTCGGGAGTCGATCGTCATCCAGCCGCTCCTGAGCGTGAGCGGCAACGGTCATTGACCAAGAGAGACATAGGAGCCGAAGCAATCGACGATTCATCCAACCAATCCCGTCCACTTCAGAGTCTTGACTGTCCGGGAGACAATCATGTCTCAAGAGGGAGCTTGTTTTGAACCCCAAAATTCAAAAAGCCTTCCACTGGGGTCTCACCAGCGGATTCACAGCATGATTCCGTGCCTAGGGCACAACGCCGGTTGCTGTGGTCCTAAAAGGTAGAGGTCATAAAACCATCTTCCTTCATTCGTATTGATTTGCAACTGACACGGCCTCAGATCCGCGCATGACTTTTCGGCCCCCGTCTTGTGACATCTCTGTTATACACTCGCACTCGACCGACCGGTCCCGGGAAATTGATGTCGCCAAGTTGACAAGCTCGTCAATGTCGAAGGGGAACACCCGATCGGGTATTCTTGACATGGACGCTGTGCCAACCGTTTTCTGGAATCAACCTGCCCTGCGTGGAAAGCGTAATGACAATTAGAGATTTCCCCGGCTCTCTCAGCACGTCGACCTTCGTTCTGTTCGGTCTCCTCGTTTTCGGATCCCCGTCGCTACCCGCACAGGACATCACAATCCTACTTGATGAGTTTGACACCCTTCCTTCAGGCCCGCTCTCCAAAGTGCTGTGGGCGCGTGCGGAGTATCACTACCTTCCGGAATCTGCCCCGAAAGGTCCCTGGTCCATCACGTGCTACTCGTCCTCGATTGGGTCTCAACGCGCGTGGAAGGTCATCGAGCATGCAGGACGGCATGCGCTGCTGCAGACCTACACTCCGCGATCTCGTAAGCACATTCACCCGATGGTCGTTTCCGGCGATCCTCTGTGGCAGAATTACCGGCTCGATGTTCACTTCGCTCCGCTTTCAAATGAAGGTCGCAGTGGCGTGATGGTGCGTGCCCACAATGATCGTAACTACTACTTCTTTGGAGTCGAAGGAGGCCAGGCCCTGTTGAAGCTCGTTCAAGAAGAATTCGAGTTCCGCAAGCCGCGCGAGAAGATCCTGGCACAAGCACCCTTCGAATGGAAAACCGGTGAGGAACTCCATGCTGTCGTTGAAGTGCAGGGGGCACATCTCACAGCGTCCCTCAACGGAACGAGAATCGCTGACCTGGATGACGACACGATTTCTGCTGGAGGCATTGGTCTGACGGCCGACATCCCCACTCGGTTCAACGATGTCACGGTCACCGTCACACCGGATGAAGAGCGGCGTCTGGAGGCACGCATTCAGGAACGGGACGCCACAGAAGCCCGTTTGCAAGCTGCGAACCCACCGATGAAGGTGTGGCGCAAATGCAACTTCAAGGACTTTGGTGTCGGTCGAAATCTCCGCTTTGGAGACCTCAATTCCGACGGGCAGATCGATGTTCTGGTCGGACAGATGGTGCATCACGGCCCGAAGGATCGGTTCAGTGAACTGAGTTGCCTGACCGCGATGACGTTTGACGGTGAGATCCTCTGGCAGATTGGCGAGCCAGACGTCTGGAAGGACCATCTCACAAATGATGTGGCGTTTCAGATCAACGATCTCGACGGGGATAGTCAGAATGAGGTCATCTACACAATGCATCAGCAGCTCATTGTGGCCGATGGAGCGACCGGAAAAACCAAATCCCAGACACCCACTCCCGAGTCGATCTCCAGTGCCAAGTACCCGCAGAAGTATCCACGCATCTTGGGCGACTCGTTGTTCTTCGCCGATCTCCGTGACCGAGGTCGTGCTGACCATCTGCTGTTGAAGGATCGCTACTCTAACTTCTGGGTGATCGACCCGCAGTTGCAGACGCTGTGGCACGGAACTTGTACGACCGGACATTATCCGTATGCCCGCGATATCAACGGGGATGGCAGAGACGAGCTATTCATTGGCTACTCGCTGTTTGATGCAGACGGCAATCAGAAATGGTCACTCGATTCGCAGATTCAGGACCACGCAGATGCTGTCATTGCCTGCGACCTGCATCCGGAGAATCCGGGCAACATTCGGGTTCTCTGTGCCGCCAGCGATGAAGGCTTTTACATCGCAGACCTCGAGGGGAACGTTCTCAAACGCCACCGCATCGGACACGCCCAGAACTTGACCGTTGCGAATCTTCGATCCGATCTGCCGGGGCTGGAAATCATTGTGAGCAACTACTGGGGGAACCAGGGGATCACGCACTTCTACAATGCGGAGGGCGAACCGTATCACGACTTCGAGCCCTCGAATCACGGCAGCATGTGCTTGCCGGTCAACTGGACAGGAAAAGATGAGGAGTTTTGGTGTCTCTCGCCCAACCCCGAATATGGGGGGCTTTATGATGGGTTGGGTCGCAAAGTCCTGACATTCCCCAAGGATGGACATCCCGACATGTGCTACGTACCGCTGGACGTGACCGGAGATTGCCGCGATGAACTCATCGTGTGGGATCCGTTTGAGCTGTGGGTCTATACGCAGGCCGATTCTCCTCTCTCTGGGAAACTCTACAAACCCACACGCAATCCTCTGCACAACGCGTCCAACTACGGGGCCATGGGGTCATTCCCCGGGTGGTCGAGCGATTTGTCGCAATGATTGGAAGCTGAAGTGAAGGAGTGGAAGCTCACACTTCGATAGGCGGAACCCCACGATTCTGTATCGTGGAGTGTGTCACGCGGCTATCCTTTGTTTTGGTTTTCCTCTTCTCAATGAGTCATTGATCCCTCAACTCAGGCAACGTGAAACGATGAGATTCATAACACCATTCTTGGCGATCTTATGTCTTTTCTGTGACATCGGAAGCCGATCCACTCACGCCCAGTCAAATCAGGTCATCGATCTCGGCAACCGTCGTGAGCTGTTTATTGATGACCATCTCGTGGGTGAGATGAAGTATGTCCAGCTTCTGGTCCATCATCCAATACGCGAGGAGATTGCCGTCACCTGTGACCAACCTTGGGAGGGCAACGGATGCGGCTACTTTACGGTCCTGCATGATCGCCAGGACGGTGTCTATCGGATGTACTACCACGCCTGGCAGATCCCCACAGGCATTGAGCCCGGGGGACCATTGACCATCGCCTACTTCGAGAGCAAGGACGGCATCAATTGGGACCGCCCCAGCCTGGGTCTGTGTGAGTTCAATGGCTCGCATGACAATAACATCATTCTGGACAAGCTTGGTGACGGCGGTCGCTGCCACGATTTCTCACCATTCATCGACTCCAATCCCGCTGCGAAACCGGAGGAGCGATACAAGGCGGTCGGTGCAGGGTTCGAGAACAAGAAGGGGATCTGGGTCTATCATTCTCCCGATGGAGTTCACTGGACGCCGATGGCTGAGGGGCCTGTGTTCACCGAGGGAGCCTTCGATACGCAGAACATTGCCTTCTGGTCGCCCACCGAGCAGAAGTATATTTTGTACTACCGGGTCTTCTCCGATGGGGGTTTCAAAGGCACGCGGCTGATTAACCGGGCGGTGTCAGACGATTTCCTTCATTGGACCGATGAGGGAACAATCGCCTTTCCCGAAGGCGAGGGCCCGCAGCCGCTGGCGCAGTTCTATGTCAACCAAATCAAGCCCTATGAGCGAGCGCCGCATCTCTCCATCGGGTTTCCGGCTCGCTACGTCGATCACGGACTGACAGCGTCGACTCCGTTGCTGCCAGAGTGGCCACTGCGCGAGAAGAGGATGACGGTGACTCCGCGCTACGGCACTGCGGTGACAGACTCGATCTACATCACCAGCCGCGACGGCATGAACTTCCGCCAGAGTAACGATGTGTTCTTAGCCCCTGGATTACGCACCAAAAACAACTGGTCATACGGAGACAACTACATCGCCTGGCACGTCGTTGAGACGGAGTCGACGAAGGACGATTCTCCCCGGGAGCTTTCGCTCTACGCAACGGAATCCTATTTCACTGGTCGCCAATCCCGCTTGCGGCGTTACTCACTGAGATTGGACGGCTTCGCTTCGATTCATGCCAAGCTCCAGCAGGGAGAGTTCACGACCAAACCGATCACTTTCTCAGGCACAGAACTCTCGCTCAACGTGGCGACGAGCGCTGCAGGCATGGTCCAGGTCGAGATCCGCTCACCGGACGGCACACCGGTTTCTGGTTTCACGCTCGAAGACTGCGATATCATCTATGGGGATTCACTTGATCGTCGTGTCAGTTGGAACGGGGACACGAGTGTTGAGACCCTGGCGGGGCGCCCCGTGGTGCTTCACTTCGTCATGCGTGAAGCGGACGTGTACTCCCTGAAGTTTGAATAACCGCCGAAACGCATCACGTGAAACGCGGTGAGATAGAAGTATCACCAATGACCCGTAGCCCAAATCCTTTCTGGAAAACTTGTTGATGCACGGATTCTGTTCGCTCAAGTCTGTCTCCTGGGGCAGTCTGATCTTGTTGCTTTGTTCATCTGCTTTCGCTGATGTTGAACTTGGTCAACCGGTCGGTGATTTAACCGTCCTCGATGCGCGTGACAAGGAACTTGTAGTGACCAGCAGTCCCAAACGGACTGCCACTGCGCTCGTCTTCCTCTCCGGACGAAGTGATGCGGTCGAAGACACATTGGAGACCATTAACCTTCTGTACCGCAAACATCGACGACTTGGGGTGGTGTATGTCGGCGTCTGCTCCAATGGAGTCGAGACGGCGGACGAACTGGGAAAATTTGCTCGAAATCGTGGTTTGATCTACACAATCTACAGGGACCCCAAAGCGACTGTCGCCGGCAAACTCGGCATCGCCACTGTTCCATCAGTGGCACTCATCGATTCAGCGGGACGATTAATTCACCGAGGGGGTCTTCAGTCTCAAGCAGGACTTCTGGCGTTTGATGCCGCCGTGACCGACAAAGTGACGCCGCGTGGGGAAGGAGCGTCCATCAATCCTTCGCCGATCGCTCAGCCGGGCGAGAAACGAGAGGAGGTCGACCTGTACGGATCGCTGTCATTTTCGTCCGAATTGCTGTTTGAACGGATCCCCGGCGCAGCCGTTTATCACTGCTCGACGATTGCCGAAGCTGCCAACGGTGATCTGCTCTGCTTGTGGTACGGCGGCAGTTATGAATCTGCAGACGATCAGACACTGTTTCTTTCGCGCCGACTCCCCGGCGAACGAACCTGGCAAACTCCACAGGTGTTAATCAGAGGTCCGGAACCGCTGCCGGGCAACGGCGTGATCTTCGTCGATGGACACGAGAGGGTGTGGATTGTCTGGTGCCGAATGGAGGACACCAGACCGCTTGGCCGAGGACAAGGCTGGGACAACTGCCGACTGATGGCCAGACTTTCAAACGATCATGGACAGACATGGAGCGAAGACACCGAATTTCTGGAAGCGACTTTGCGTGCGGTCCCTCGGAATCCACCAGTGCATCTGGCCAATGGCGATCTCGTACTGCCGATGGAAGCCATCGTCGACGGAGTGGCAGGCTCGATCTTTCTCATTGGTTCGGAAGGTGGCGCGCATTGGCGTCAGGGGGGCTTTACCCCGGGAGGGAGTCAACCGGCGGTCATCCAGCGAAACGACGACTCGCTGTTTGCACTCATGCGGCAGGCTCCCAGATTGACGCAGATCGAATCGTATGACGGAGGCGAGAACTGGTCGGAGGCTGTCCCCTCTGCGCTGCGGAACCCGGACGCCGGCATCTCGATGACGCGGTTGACCAACGGTCACGTGGTGGTCGTCTTTAATGACTCGGAATTGCATCGCACTCCGTTGAGCATTGCCCGTTCGCTTGATGAAGGACGCACTTGGGAAACGCCGTTGCATCTCGAATCGAATCCCGGCGAATACTCCTATCCGTGTGTGATACAGACCAGCGACGGGCAGATTCACGTGACATACACGTACCGGCGGTACGCGATCAAGCACGCTGAATTCAACGAAAACTGGCTGGAGCACATCGAAAGGCCGAATTAAGGCGAGCGAGTGTCCACAAGTTGCAGACGAAGCGGCGATTCGTTGACAGGCAATCTTCATGCAGAATTCTTGGCAGATGCTCGTGTACGTGTTGGTCCTGTCCGTGGGATTTGATGTTGCAGGTCTTTACGCGGATACCCCGTCGTGGTCCGGTCCTTCGAAATACCGAGTACTCGTCGAAGTTCCCGCCATCGACCTTGGTGATCGCGATCAAGATGTTTCTGTCGCGTCGGTGCCGATCGATTTTCCCCTGCTGCTCCAACAACAGCAGTTGCCGGGACAGTTCGACCCATCCTCTCTTCATGTTCACCAGTATGATCCTGACAGCGGGCAGGTGCTTCGATTTGAAGATGGCAGTTTCGCCGCTGATCCACACGATTGTCCCTGCCGATTCGACGACGAACTCTCGCCAAACAGTGATTTGAGCCGCGTTGGCTCAGCGGTCGAGAGTAAGAATGGACTCGTCAGGAGTTCACAAACTCCCCGCAAGGCGCGGCTGTTCAATCGCGAGCCCGCTTCCACAAGAGGAACCGTTGTTTGGACTCATACCCAATCGTCGAATTCGAAATCGACGTATGCGATTTACTTCGAACTGATTGACGATTCCGCCAGCATTCCTGTGGGACCGGCTCCGTGGATCGGGGATGTCGATGTTCTACGACGTGCAGAAGGCGAGTCGCTTGGAGGGTTCGCACATTTCACGCTGGCGACCGGTGATTTGAACGGTGACGGACTGTTCGATCTCGTGGCAGGCACGGAAAAAGGCGACCTGATGTGGTTCCCCAACCGAGGCTCTGTCGGGCGACCCCGCTTCGTCGGATGTTATTTGCCTGAAGACCAACACGGTCCGATTGACTGCGGCTGGTATGCTGCGCCGTTCGTCTATGACTGGGATTCTGACGGCCTGCCCGATCTGTTGATCGGCACGAGGACGAATGTGATCGTGTGGTGGCAGAACACGGGGACACCTCTCACTCCAAAATGGGAGCATGTTGGCTTTGTCCAGGCAGACGGCAAACCATTGGCCGTCCCTGAATCACCGGTGGACGAAGATGAACACGGTATTTTCAAGGTCGATTATTACAATCAACCCTGGGTTGGTGATTTCAATGGCGACGAACTGGTCGACATCGTCACAGGAGGCTACACCACCGGACGAATCTTTCTGTTTGCAGGGACAGGCCGCGACGCAGACGGAATTCCGACGCTCGCTCCGCCCACTCCCATCGAAGCCGACGGGCAACCCATCGATACTGTCTGGGCGGCGGCTCCGCTGATCCACGACTTCGATCACGACGGGCTGCCCGATGTAATGACTGGGACCTGGTTCTGGACCGGCATCCATCGCAAGCCGCTTCCGGGAGAAGGCGAGTTCCTCGCCTATTATGCGAATGTTGGCACTCAAACAGATCCTCAGTTCACGCGACGTCCGTTTCCGAAAGTGGGAGACTTTCCGAACGGTCAGATCGCTCGACCGAGTGCTGACGATTTCAACGCCGACGGTTTGGTCGATCTCCTCGTGAATGACAGTGGCGGCAACGTCTATTCGTTTATCAATGTCGGAAGTCCACAGTCTCCCCAGTGGGATGTTCGCTCAACGCCGCTGACGATTCCCTGGGGTTTCGCCAAAGATCTTGATGTTTCGGTCAGTACCGCAGATCTCGATGGGGATGAGGCTCCGGAATTTCTTGTCGGCAATCAGGTGCAGACCCTTCGAGGGGGCGTTCACGCGCCGTCCAGTGAACGCCGTGGCATCGCGAACGTGGGAGGTCGGCCAATCGATCACACCGGACCTGGCTACGGAGATGCCTATCACTACACTTGGCTCGCCGACTGGAATGACGACGGGCGTGCCGATCTTTTGTGGGGAACGCAGCAGGGGAATATCTACCTGCACCTCAAATCCGATTCCAATGACGCCACATCATTTGAAGAGGGAGAACTCCTCAGACTGAGCACGGGTCAAGCCCTTCGAGTCGGACCTCCAGTGATGCAATCCCCCGCTGAAGCGAAGGATTTCACTGTTCTCCAGGGTTCACGAATTCTGCTTGCGACTGAAGATTTTGACCGAGATGGTTTGCTCGACCTGATGGTCTCTGAAACCTACGGCAATCTGTGGTTCTTTCGTCGCGAAAAAATCGATGGTCGCTTAACACTTGCACCGGGAATCCTGCTCGCCAAACTCCCGAGACGGACGGAATCCCTCGTTTTCGACGACTGGGATCGCGACGGCAAGCCCGACCTGCTGCTCGGTGGCCCGCCGGATCAACCCGTTCAAGTCTTATTGAACCGCAGCACGGAAGACCAACCTGCTCTCGACGCTCCAGAGAACATCCCCGGCCTCCCGTACGTCTTCTGGGGAGCGAAACCTCGTGTCGTTGATTGGAATCGCGATGGCGATGTAGACATACTCATCCAGAGTGAGTTTTTTTCTTTCTTTGCAGAACGCTCGTTCCTCGAACATGGATATCGACGTGCTTCATTCGTTTCCGACGCGAATCAAAAATTATTGATTCAAAGCCGATGAGGTGAATGAACTCAGCTGGCTTGTGAGTCCATCGAAAGTCTCGCTGGGACACAATGCATGCGACAAGGGACACAGTCACTAATCGAGAATGACGATCCATGCGCCGGAACGAGAATCCTCACTGATCAGACGACGACTCTTTGCGTTTAGCTCGCTGGTAGTGCTCTTCCATTTCTACGAGAGTCGCGTCATTGATCTTCTTGCCTTCGGCTGACAGGCCCTGCTCGATCGCCTGAAATCGATGGGAAAACTTCCGGTTACTGCGACGCAGAGCCTCTTCGGGGTTGATGCCCCAACGGCGAGCGATGTTGGCCATCACGAACAGCACGTCGCCAAGTTCGTCTTCGATGCGATCTCGACGGGCCGGGTCGTCGATGGAGTCATCGGCGACGTGCTCGCCTTCGACGGACGCCTGAACCTTGGGCAGGGCACAATCGGGAGACAGTTCGTGTTCAAGTTCGTCTAGTTCTTCCTGAAGTTTGTCGAACAACATGAGCCGGTGCGGGAAGTCGTAGCCCACACGAGCAGCACGTTTGGTGAGTCGTGCTGCTCTGGCGAGCGCCGGCAGGTCGACCGGGATGCCGTCAAGAACCGAGTCACGTTCCTTCTCTTTTGATTTCGCGGCGTCCCAATGAGCATGGACGTCTCCCGGAGTCTCTGCGTGTGCGTCGCCGAAGACGTGTGGGTGACGACGGATCATTTTTTCGGTAATGCGGTCAATGACTGCAATCAAGCCAAAGCGTCCTTCATCCGCAGCGATTTGGGCGTCGAGGACGACCTGAAGTAACAGATCTCCAAGTTCCTCTGAGATCGCATCGTTGTCGTTCGCATCGATGGCTTCGAGCAGTTCGTACGTCTCTTCCAGGGTGTAGGGCTTGATGCTGGCGAGTGTCTGTTCGCGGTCCCACGGGCAGCCCTCGGGGGACCGGAGTTTGGCGATGACTTCGACAAATCGGGTGAAGGACGCGGCGATGTCATCTCGTGGCGGGGGTGTGCCGGGGGATGGAAGATCTGTGAGGTCGTTCATGTCGCTCATGATAACAGCACTTTATTGGGGCCGTCTTTCTTTCCAAGCCGACAACTCTGTTGTCGTTCGACGGCAGAGCCGTCGGCTTCGGACGCGTGTTACGTATTGACGTCGATACGGGCGGCCATGGGCATGCGGCGGCCGCTGCCAAAGGCGCGTTCCGAGAGTTTGATGCCGGGGGGCATTTGACGGCGTTTGAATTCATTGCGGTCCACTCGCGCGGCGACCCAGCGGACGGTCTCGGGCGGGAACTTCTCGCAGAGAGTGGCGACGGATTCTTCGTGCTCGATCAAGCCTTCAAGGATGTCATCGAGGAGCGGATAGGGTGGGAGCGTGTCCTGATCAACCTGATCAGGAGCGAGTTCCGCGCTGGGGGGCTTGTTGATGATGTGGTCTGGAATCAACTCACGACCGGCAAGGACATTGATGTGCTTCGAGACGGCGTAGACATCCCGCTTGAGGAGGTCGCAAAGCACCGCGAAACCGCCCGCCATGTCACCGTAGAGTGTGCAGTAGCCGACTGCGAGCTCGCTTTTGTTGCCCGTCGCGAGTGCCAACCACCCATAGTGGTTGCTGCGGACCATGACCATCGCACCTCGGATGCGAGCCTGCAGGTTCTGGTCGGCGAGGCCAGCCGGTTGCAAAGCGAGATCGTCGCCAATGATTGTTGTCTGCTCGTAAGCAGCATGCACGCCATCGATCGGGATGATCTCCCAGTCGATGCCGAGATTCTCTGCCAGGACGCGCGCATCATCGACGCTGTGATCGCTGCTGTATCGGGAGGGCATGAGGAGCGCATGGACGTTTGATGCGCCGACCGCGCGCGCGGCAATGCAGGCGGCAAGTGCACTGTCGATACCGCCAGAGAGGCCGAGGACACAGTCGGTGAACCCACACTTTCGCATGTAGTCGCCCAACCCGAGTGTCAGAGCATCGAGTAACAGGTCTTCGCGTGCGGGTTCGTTTGGAGGGAGAGGTGAGTCCCAGTGCTCCGTGTCGACAACTTGGATGCCTGTTTCAAAGCCCGGAAGTTGAGTGACGAGTTGCCCCGACTCGTTGAGCACAAGACTGTGACCATCGAACACAAGGTCATCATTCCCGCCGACCTGATTGACGAACAACAAGGGCTTGCCGTGTGTGACAGCATGCGGACGGAGGATATTGAGCCGGCGTTGGGGCTTGCTGATCTCGAACGGACTGGCCGAGAGATTGATGAGCAGATCAACACCCTGCTCGACCAGCCTCACAATGGGATCGAGACGTTGACACGGGTCCTGGTGATAGAACGTCTCAGGGTCACCCCACCAGGCGTCCTCGCAGATATGTACGCCGAGTCGCAGGCCACCGAACTCAATGGGTGAGACATTGTCCGCCTCCCGGAAGTACCGCTGCTCGTCGAAAACGTCATAGTTGGGGAGGAGATATTTATGAATCGTGGTCTGAATCGCTCCGCCTTGCAGCAGACTGACACCGTTGGCGATCTGGCCAGCCGGGACGCCTCGCAGGGTCGGATGACCGACGAGGACGCCCAGAGTTGGATCCAGTATTCCCGCCAGCGTCTCGACGGCTCGATCACAGGCTTCGACAAAACCATCGCGGAGCAGAAGGTCTTTGGGGGGATAGCCGCAGATGATGAGTTCGGATGTTACCAACAAATGAGCTTCTGCAGCGTATGCTTCTTGGGCGGCGGTGATGATCAACTCGGCGTTGCCGGTCAGGTCACCGACAACTGGATTCAACTGGGCAAGGGCAATTTTCATGGTGAGTCAGAATGTACACATGCGATGCGTTTTGGTGTGGGGCTGACATCATTCCTGTCGGATGAGCGTAGGCCATGACAGATAACCGGTACAAGCTCGACAGCCGGACCCACACTTGAAGGATCAAAACGTGTCAATCGTAAGATTCCGTTTGACAGGATTGATGGTCGACCTACATTTCGGTGGTCACAAGGGTCTACCCAGAATTGGACGTCGATGGACGCCCGCCCGAGGGACCGAAGGCCATCGACTGACTCCAGGTGTCGAAATGTCCCAGCGCCGACAATATCAAGATCCAGACAATCGCCCCGTGGTGAGTGTCTGTACCATCTTGATTCTGAGCGGATTTCTGATTGGCTTGGCCACGAGCAATCAAGTCGCGAGTGATTTGCGGGTCTATTTGTACTCATCCGGCTTCTTGGGCATCCTCTCATTTCTGGCCTTGGATCATGTGCGAAATCGACGTCGTTTACAGGCGGAAGCGGTCGAGCAGATGTTGGTCGAGGAACGTTTGGAGCGGCATGTGGGCAGTTGCACGAGTTTGAGCGACCTGCGTCGTGACTCCAAAGATTTCCAGGACACCGAAGAGTTAGATGCGATCCCCGAAGACTCAACGGCTGCGATGCCGGTCGCCAGTTGAGCCAATCTGCGTGATTCTCGATCACGACGGTCGAGGAAACGCAGATTGATTCTACGAGTCTGGACACGGACGATCGCGCGGACGTAATCTGGACGCGTCAATGAACTCGCCACTGTGAAGTTTCATGAGAGCTTGTCAGAAACAAGGAGGTCATCACGTGCGACAACTTTCGCGATTGGCTGGCAGTGCGCTGCTTTCTATCACACTCTTTTCGCATTCTTTCTTGTCAGCGGATGACACGACACGTGATGTGAAGACCCTGGTTGTGGTCGATCGACATGCGATCACGAGCGCTGACCTTGACCTCAAGTGTCTCGTACGAGGGATTGCGAAGGAGCACCGAGATTCGATACGCCAGCAACTGCTCGAGCGACTGGTCGACGAACGCTTGATCTCGGATTTTTTGAGAAGCCGTCGTGTGCAGGCCAGTCCCGTTGCGATTGATGCTCAAATCGAGCTTCTCAATTCTCTCATCCGTCGTCGTGGTGACGACCCGACAGAATTGCTGAGCCAGTTGGGATTCACCGAGGACCAACTGAGACAGGTGCTGTCATTATCGATCGCCTGGAATGCTTACGTCGTTCAAGTTGTGACGGACAAGCAGTTGCGGGACAAGTTCGAAGCTCACCGACGAGAGTGGGATGGGACGCAAGTGCGAGCAAGACACATTGTTCTCAAGGTCCCAGCTGATGCGACAGACGAAGCTTGGAGTGAGGTGGAAGGAACTCTGACTCAGCTGCGGCAGCAGATCACATCCGGAAGCGTGACGTTCACCGAAGCGGCTCAGAAGACCTCAGAAAGTCCAAGTGCTTCCGCAGGTGGCGATGTCGGCTTCTTCCCCTACCGTGGAACAATGTCTTCAGCCTTCGCTGACGCGGCATTCGCTCTGCAACAGGGAGAGATCAGCGAACCGGTTCGCACATCCGTGGGAGTGCACCTCATTGAAGTGACAGACGAACAGCCCGGTCAGCTGAGCCTGGAAGATGTACGGACTACGGTGTTGGATCGAATTTCACAAGAAATGTGGGACAAGCAAGTCGCCCAATTGCGGGCTGACGCATCGATCCAATGGAGCGAGTGAGCGGTCTCAACGCTCTCAGCGTGACGACTCTATCACGTCTCAGGGCTGCTGGAAGTTTTTAGCCGTTCATCAATCCAAGTTGGGTCGACAAATCTTCGCAAGAGCCAGCGAAGCGTCTGTTCGAGCTTGGCAGCGGTCTCCTGTCGTTGCTCGTCGGTCAGCGATTCCTGCCAGACGATGCCCATGGGTGTAACCTCTAAAGGCCAAGCCTGCTGTCGGGCGACGCCGTTCAGCCGTTCCTGGAGCCGATTCCCCCAAACAATGCCAAACATGTTGCGATAGTCGTCCCAGAGTTGATCAATGGGCGACAGTGTCGAGAGACGATTTCGGCTTTGCACACGAGCCATCATTGCAGCCCCCCCAAGGGCCAATCCGGCCATCTGGCGTGCCAGTCCTGTCTGAAGTCCCTCAGGTGCGACGGTGGACAGAGGAGCGACGAGCAGGCAGAGAGCAACTGCATACAAGCATGCAGATGCCCAGAATTTTGTGCCCACGTAGTTCCCGGCTCCCATCAAGAGGATCAGGACGAAACCGATTAACTGTGGGACTTCCAGTTGAAAGCTCCCCGCTCTGAGGTCGCTGCCCCACACGGTCAGCATGGGCCAGCCAAGCACGGCAAGCATCGGCAGCATGACAAACCACGTCCACGCCGCCGCTCCTGGACGTCGTGCCCCGAGCACTGCGATCGCTGGGCACAAACTCAACAGGACGACTGAATACCACATCAACTCGTCGATTTCGTCAACTCCCGGATTGAGCAATGACCCACCGAGAGTGATCAGCCAAATCAGTACGGCTCCCATCGCCCATCGCCAGGCGACGAGGAGTGTCGTCGGCCTCAGTGCCATCGCTGCCGTCGCGATGACTCCAGTCGCAACCATGATCGCCAATGCGGCAACCGCCGTCAAAATGTTATCCATTGATACGATCGTCAAACTCGACCACGAGTGAAGCATTTTACGACTATCGTACTGCCTCGAAGGTCGTCATCCCACCGCGACCGAATGCTCTTCGCTGTGTGGCGTTTTCGTTACAGCCAACAGAGCCGAATGGTCGTGCCAGTCACAATCGGTACAACCGAGCGGACTGACTCGCATCCCCTGTGACTACAGCGATTTCTGCGCTTCGGCGGCGAGAGACCTTTGGGTGCTGGACGAAACAAGAAGCCAGGTGGACCCAATCGTCGTGTGGGTGGCATCACAAGGTTGGTTTCGATCGACAGGTCTGTGGACAATCGATCGGCCCAGTCACGACGCCCCTCACAAACTCAACCCGGAAAGTCGAGGAGATTTCAAGATGAAGTGGACGACTTTGACTGCTGCTATGGTGATCTGCGCCAGCGTGAACGTCGCTGACGCCGGTCTGTTTGGCGGTCACAGCAAAGGTGGATGTTGCGCACCAGCTCCGAGCTGTTGCTGCCCGACCGACTGCTGTGCCGATCCCTGCTGTGAGCCCACATGCTGTGCTCCTGCTGCAACATGCTGTGACAATGGCTGTTGCGACAACGGATGCGGCTGTGCCGCTCCGGCTGCTTGCTGCGACACGGGCTGCAACGATTGTTGCGCTCCGGCACCTTGCTGCGACACCGGCTGCTGTGATGGCGGTTGCCACGCTGGCCACGGTTGTGGTCACCGGCGAGTTGGGCTCCTGGCCCGTCTTCGCTGCAAGTGGCGCGCCCGTCGCTGCTGCAAGCCCAGCTGCTGTGCTCCCGCACCGAGCTGCTGCTGCCCGACTGACTGCTGTGCCCCCAGCTGTGCCGCTCCTTGTGGCAACGGCTGCCACAGCTACTGAGTCGAACTCAGCAGGGATTCAAACCTGATGTCCGACTGGAACGTCCAACTCTGACATCATGAACACGACCCTGGGGAGGCTTTTCTCCCCAGGGATCAAATTCACAACAAGCCGAATCCTGCAATACGACTGAACGACAAACAGGTGTCGAGCCTCCTTGGTTCGACACCTGTTCTTTTTCTTTGGTCGAACATCCATGCAGGAGTGGCAGTGCCCTCCGCGCAGTAAATTGTCGTTGCTGACTGAGGTTGGAGTGACGGAGAAATCAACTCGTTGCAACGATATAATTAGTGCGGACTCTGTTCTTGTGAACAACAAGTGAGGAACTGTATGTTTCGGGTGGGCGTGATTGGCGCAACGGGTTTCATCGGTGTCCCATATCGGAAGGAAATTCGTGAGTCGTCGCAAAAAGCGAGGCTGACGTGCCTCTGTGCTCGCCGACGCGAGCTGCTGGAAGAGGCCGGCGTTACGGATGGCGTGAGCGATCTAAGCGACAATTGGCGTGACGTTGTCGACCATCCGGAGGTCGATCTTGTGCTCGTCGCCACACCCGACGCCTTGCATCATGCAGCCGTGATGGCCTGTGCGGCAGCGAAAAAGCACATTCTGTGTGAGAAGCCGATTGGTGCCAACGTCGCGGAGGCTTGGGAGATGTGGTCTGCCTATCGTGAAAGTGGGTTGGCACACTACGTCCCATTTTGGACCCGATACCATCCCTTGTTTGCGAAGGCCAGAGAAATCTTCAGGCAAGGCGTGCTGGGCGACGTTCGTGGCGTGATCTATCGATGGCAGAATCCCAGGCCACGTTCGATGCCACTGACTTGGCGAGATGATAATGGCTTGTCGTCAGCGGGAAGTATCGCCGACGTTGGGTCGCATGCCTACGATACGGTCCGCTGGATTTTGGGATGTGAAGCGACACGCGTTTTGACCTACGGGGACGTCGTCTCTCCGGCTAAGCCCGATCTCGGGGAACTCAACCTCAATGAGGCCCTTGACTGGGGCAACTCGCACGACCGAACAGGCAGCCGATCCATCCGCAAGGGGACGGCGATCGATTTCGCCAGCATCGCCTTTGAACTGGAAAGCGGCGCCGTTGGGACCATGGTCGTCTCTCACGCGTTCTTCCTGAGGAAAGGCTTGGCCCCCGAATTGGAACTGCACGGAGTTGATGCATCGCTCGCGGTCGACCGAGTGCGCGGGACGGTGACGCTGCTGTCTCCCGATGGCAGTGACGAGATCGTCGCGAGGGTGACGGACCACTCTTGGGGCAATCGGTTTACCAAGCATGTCTTTCCTGCCATGTCGGATATGCTCGCTGGCAAGCCAAGCGATCATCCGAACCTTGATGACGGCTACCTTGTGCAACTCTTCACCGATGCCGCTGCTCAATCGGCTCAGGATGGACGGTGGGTGACGCTGAAATCGATCGACCCTGCGATTGATTCCACAGACAAGTCGTGACGCGACCGCATCACACGTCACTCACGGCAACGACTTGATCGCAGTCCGCTGATCGCAGGGCGGCTTCGACAGTCGCGACGATCGCACGACTCGTCCGCACATCCAAAGCAGTCTCGCCGTCGGTCTCAATGGCTTGGGAAAAGTCCTCCATGATTCCGAAGTCATTGTCGTTGCTGATCCGCTGGTGACGAAACTCCAGTGCGGGTTGTCCTTGGTAGTACACGCCCACTTCTGGTCGTGCCTCACTGATCACCAATCCGCCTTTGGTGCCGAGCAAATGGAGTTTGATCTCGCCGATGTCGGGATGACTCGACGCTCCGATGCGCCCGATCGCCAGTGACCCGACGATTCCACCCTCCATCTCTAACGTCACACTCGACAGGTCATCGACATCGTTATCAGCATGAACTTGGTGGAAGTGACTGGCCGTTCGAGCGAAGACGCGCTCAACGGCTGCGCCGGTCAAGCTGTGAATGTAAGCCAGGGGATAGATGCCCTCGATCTTCAACTCGCCCATCGGCTCTCGGCCCACGCCACCGTCAGAACCATCCGCGTGAGCGGCGATCTGATACTCCAGCCAGTCGATCGGCGGGTCGTCAGGTCCACGCGACCCGAGGGGCGGACCACAATCCTTGGCGAAGTAAAAGTCGACATGGATCGCCCGCACGTTGCCGATCTCCCCCGCCTCGACCAATTCGCGAGCGTGCACGATGGCGGGGAGATAGTTCCGGTTCCACATCGTGAACTTCACACCGCGCCGCTCCACTGCTTCGACGAGACGATCACACTCACTCAGCCGATTGGACATCGGTTTGTCTTGGACCACATGCAACCCGGCTTCGACGGCACGCAGGCTGAGATCACAATGTCGCTCAGCCTCTGAGGAAACGACGGCGACTTGGACATCATATTCAGTCAGAGCCCGATCAACGTCCTTGAGATACGGTATCTCGTACTCATCCGCGAAGAGTTGGTTTCGCTCGTGCACCCATTCCGGCTGATCCGGATCGTCAGCGACAACGACCAGCTCAAACTGAGGATGCGCAGCAACACCACGCGGCACATAGGCGTGCTTGACCACGCTCAAGACAGCACAGCGGTAGGGCTTGATCATGGGACATCTTCCCAGTGAACTGCTTCTCCTGTGGCGACCGACTTCGTGATCATCGAGTCGACGTGAAACATCGTGCGTAGTGCGTCGACATCGATCCGTGGCTCGCGATTCTCCACGATCGCATCAACGAAGTCTTGTAGCTGAGATTGAAGGGGGACATGAGTCTCCTCGGTCGTCTGTCCCCGACAGCCGTCAGCCTGGATCAATAACTGCGTATTGTGATGATCGTCTGCGTAGGCTGCTCCTGTCGAACCGATCAAGCTGAGCGTCGAGTAGTTGGCCCCGATATCCTCACTGTGAGACACATCGATGAGGGCCATGCCTTGATCAGGAAATCCGAGGTGGATCTGTACAAAGTCAAATCGATCGGCACCTCGGCGGTCAATAGCCCGTCCTTGCCGCCGACAGAATGCGATTTCCGGGGGGTGACCAAACAACCAACAGGCGAGATCGAGTTGTTTGTCGAGCATGCGGTCAACAAGACACATCGAACCATCGGGGAGCGACCGCTTCCAGTGATGAATCCGTAGGAGTCCAGGCTTACCGATTCTTCCTGATGTCAGTGCCTCCTGCACGGGCTTCACGTCGGAACGATGTCGCAGTTCGTGTCCAACCATGAGCCGTGCTTCAGATTTTGTGAAAGCTTCCGCAAGATATTCGACATCAGCAATCGATCGAAAACTCTCATCGCTGACGAGGATCTGCTTTCCTGCCGACGCTAAAGCGATGGCAAAGTTTGGGAAGTCGATACACAACCCATCAAATACGACCGCATCAAAGCAATCGCTGTGCGTACTCAAGAGGGAGCCGACGTCCGACTCAACAACGCCAGCGATCCCCGAAAGCCTTTGTTGTGTCCCCACTTCCTCAGAGACAACGATTGCGATCTCTGCACTGAGAAGACGCGGCGCAAGGGCCGAGTAGGACTTGATGTTGCTGTGACCACCAACCACTGCAAGTCGAATCATGGAACGACCTCGACGAGACTCCTGTTCGAATGTCGGCTGTCTTATCAATCATCCAACCGACGCTGAGACGTGTCCGGGGCGAAGAAAATGACCAACATTCCAACAGCGTAAATGAAACCGCAGATCATACCTACGTCGGCGTAGCGGCCCTCGAAGATCTGCTTCAACGCTGCTGCAGAAGCGAGCACGCCGATGCCGGTCAGGATGCGGCCCCAGTTGAAGCTCACGCCCGCCCCGGCTGATCGCACACGAGTGGGGAACAACTCCGGCAGACACAACGGGAGCCAGCCGAAAAAGAACCCGCTGAAGAACCCGAGGGCGCCGGTCCAAAACAAAAAGTCATCGCTCAACGGACTCTCCACACGGAAGAGCATTTGAGTGCAGAGAAAACAACACAGACACAACAGGAAGTAGGTCCGCTTGCGACCGAGCCAAGAGGCCAGTGCTCCCCCGAGCAGACTCGCAATGGAACCGGGCAGTGAACGGTAGATGATCGTCCGTGACTTGAGC
Source organism: Planctomycetaceae bacterium (assembly GCA_029259815.1). Taxonomy (GTDB): domain Bacteria; phylum Planctomycetota; class Planctomycetia; order Planctomycetales; family Planctomycetaceae; genus JAHBXU01. Next base: position 29,756 of record JAJDEJ010000215.1, read on the forward strand.
GTCGGGTCCGGTTTGGTGGAGGGCTGTGCATCTTCGGCTGGTGCGGTCACGGCTTGAGTATCCCCGGCTTCGCTGGCCCATGCTGTCGCCCAGTTGCTCGCTCCCCATCCGCCGAACAAGGGGATGGTCCCCAACAGAATGCCAATGATGGTTGTCTTGAGAATTGGAGGACGGAAAATCTCAATCGCAGAGACTTTGGTGGTTGTTTTGCTGGCCGATTCGCCAGCATCTTGCAAGGCAAGCCATCGCGGAGACTCAGGAAGCATCAGCAGTGCCAACAGTCCCACGAATACTGGACTCGCACCGAGCAGCATTGTCCATCGCCAGTCGTCATTCGTGACGTACCAGAATGTCGTCAGCGTTGCGAAGGCGAGGATGCCCACGTTGACGGCGGTCCCGAGAATGCCGGACAGAATCGGACGCGACACGTCTGGCCAGGCTTCGGTCAACAGGGCAATGGCGTTCGGCCAAACGCCTCCGATCCCCATGCAAGTGAGAAAACGCAGCACCAACAGCATCCACGCGCTCGATGCAAAGTACGTCCCGGCTGAGAAGATCGAGTAGCACAGAATGCTCGTCGCAAGTGCCTTCGATCGACCAATCCGATCACCGACAAGACCAAACAAGTATCCGCCTGCAGCGGCACCGAACAGAAAAGCACAGACCAGCCAGCCAAACCATTGACCGATCTCCGCCTCCGGAGTTCCCTCCGGTAACAAGTCAGCGGTTGCCACGCGCATCACGAGGCTGGTGATCGCCAGATGAATCCCTGCAAGTCCCCAGCCGAGGAAGGCCACAACAAGCACGATCAGACGGTGTGATCTCGAAAGACTGTTATTCTGTGACACAGTGGCCTCGGGAGAGTGGCCTGAAGAATATCGCCACGCTCACCCGCGAGCCAAGACGACGTACGATGCAACATACCCTGAGACGCCCGCCAGGTCGAACGTGGAGCAAGCCAGATGACCTGCCCTCACAGACGGTACCAATGTCTAAGTGAGTGTTTCAATGTCAACCACTCAGTCACACTGGGTTGCGGGTTGATACCCCAGCGAACGTTGAGGACAGATGGTTTTGTCCAGCACACGCCACGGCTCGACCTGCACCGTCGGTTCCGGGTGACAAGCTTCAAAGACACTCGATCAACTCGATAACTTCAAGACTCAAGATCTCGACCTACACGCCAACTCTCTTGAGCATGACGGCTACGAAATCGACATCGTCATACATGGGTGTGCTATGATCCCACCTCGTGAATGTCTCGAATTTGACCTTTGTGTTTTGCGGCTCTTCAATTCGAATGAAGAAGACGAAGTACATCGACATCTTGTGTGTCAGTGGTCAGTCGATGTGACCGACACGCGAAAGCTAAGCAGTATTCGTTTCAACAATTGCTGTGTTTTGTCGGCCATGCGCCTGCGATACTTATCCACCGCCGTGCTCGACAATGGTTTTAATTGCCGCGTCGTTGACCCAGTTTGGTTCCTGGAACTGCCGCGAGTAACCGATCGCGGTGACGTTGTGGTATTCACGCATCTGCTCTTTCGCATTGTCCCCCATGCCCTGCTGTCTGTCACGAAATTCTGAACTTTCTTGTCCGAGTTCTCGACACTCTGGCACCATTTTGACACGCATGACTCCTCGCGTCGGAAAGCGCATCTCGCCAGAATCGTGGCAGGTCTCCAGCACATTGCACTCATCACCGGTACGACCACCGGCTGAAGGAACTCGTTCGAGCGACAGGAAACATTGACCTTGCTCTGGAGAGCGGAGTCCCCAGATCCACAGCCTACGGCTGGCTGACCAGTTCACATGCCGATGTCATCACGCTCGACGTGTTCGAAAGCGACGTGACTCAACTGCAACGGGAAGTCGTTCTCCTGCGGCGCCGCAATGCCAGGCTCATCGCCTTGCTGCGTCTGATTGTCACGGTCTGGAAAGTCACCGATTTCTCGCTGTCGCATGTTCGACTTCCTGAAGAGGCTGCAAAGTACCGAGTGCTGCGAGCCATTGAACAAGCGCGTGCACATTTCTCACTCCGATCCGTACTGCGAGTCATCGGGCTGACGCATGGCCGCTTCCACATGTGGACCAAGGAAGAGTGCGGACTTGAGGACCTGGTGTCCTGCCCGAAGTCCTCATTGCAGCAATTGACGGCGGCGGAACTCAACACGATTCGCGAGATGGTGACCTCCGACGGGTCCCGTCATGTTCCGACCGGGACATTGGCAGGACTGGCGGAAAGGCTGGGCAAGGTCTTCGCTTCGCCATCGACTTGGTACCGACTCGTGCGAACTCACCAGTAGCGACGGCCTCGACGACGCCTTGATCCAGCCAAGCCGAAGATTGGCATGCGAGCATCACGAGCGAACGAGATCTGGCACATCCACACGACGCTGATCCGATTGGTGAATGGGGGGCGTACATACCTACATGCGGTGATCGATCATTACTTTCGTCGCATTCTCGCCTGGCGTGTGGTGGACACTTTCCAGCCGGGCATCACGGCTCAACGGTTCCTGGACGCGTGGAATCTGATGTCCGTGGGAAAACCGACTTTGCTCGTCGAAGGAGGCGTCGAGAATTACAACTCGACCGTCGATCAAGTCGTTGAGTCTGGGTTACTGAAACGAGTCCTCGCACAGACCGAGATTCGCTACTCGAACTCCTTAATTGAATCGTGGTGGCGAGTCCTCAAGCATCAGTGGCTCTACTTGAATCACCTCGATTCGGTGAGAACCGTTGAGCAGTTCGTCGCCTTCTATGTTGAGCAGCACAACACCCATCTGCCGCACTCGGCTTTGAGAGGACAGCCCCCCGACGAAATGTACTTCGGGACTGACGAGCACATCCCGCAGCGGCTTGAGGAAACACGACTCGCCGCTCGACAGTCACGCTTGAAAGAGAACCGAGCATAGAGTTGTCGAACGTGCGAGTGGTTCGCTTCTGTCTGCAGCTGAACCGCCATCTCTCAAGGACTGACGACTTGATTGGGCCCGTTGCCCCTGCGCACTTCGTCAAGACGCGTATCGATTCCACGCCAAATTCCTCGTTGGGAACGTGGACGAGTGATGCCTCGTGACAACAAGGCTGCCGTGCACGGCGCCGAACGGATCCTGAGCTGGTCCATGTCGAGAACTCGGACAGAAAACATTCAGAATGTCGTCACAAACAGCACGGCTGACCACAACATATCGTAGCAGGTGGAGCGAAATGGATAGCCCTGACGCTTGGTTACTCAAAATTCGCCGGACCAGCACAGCGTCCAAGCTTCTGTTCAGAAACCATGAAAATAGTCTAGAGATAACTGAGCCAGACATCACTGCGTCGTCGTTTGACTCCGGCAAACCAACGGCAGAGTGGGTAGAGCGCCAGCACAACACTGAACCAGATTAGATAGACGACCGGTAGGCTGTATCCGTATCCTTCACCCGCATGACCGGGTGGAAATGAGAATAGCCACGCAGGTGTTTCTCTGTATTGAGCATAGATAAGACCGACGGCCACGGCATGAATCACAAACAGATGCAGGACGTAGTAGAACAAGGGGACCCGGCCGAACGTAACCAGAAATTTTCCAAACCCTCCGGCGGGCCGGTCAACGGCGGATAATGCAACGAGCGCTGGCCCCAGTGTCATCAGTAGGAACAGCAGCGACGGTGGATATTTTTGCAGGTTAAAAAATGAGATGAACGTCCGCATGGATTCCGCGTTTGTTGTCCAGGGAGTCGGATCACCATAGACGTTCGTTGCGCGGAGACCGAAGAACGTCAGCGTGAGGATCACGCCTAGTCCGCATGTTTGGAGACGACGCTGGCGAAGAGGCTGTTGCAACAGGGCACCGAATCCATACCCGGTCGCCATCACGCCCACCCAGGGAATGAGGGGATACGCGACATACACCGTCATTCCCGACCAGGGAGTGATTGGCCCGCCAGCATGGAGAAATCGCCACGCCCACGCCCAATTCCCGAAGCGATCTGCCGTCACTGCATCGAATGAGTTGTGAAATGCAATCAGCACGAGTCCGGTGGCTGTGATTGCTGAAACGGGCAGGAACACCAACCCAGACATGGCCACCATTGACCAACCAATCGTCCAGATCACCTGTCCGACGCTGCCGGAGGCATAGTCGATGTTGAAATACCACGCCAGTCGGATGACTGTCAGTTCCAGGAAAACGAGCCACAAACCTCGAGTGAGGAGAAAGGTTGCAACTTTACGAGACGAGTGACCTCGCGTGCGATACAGGTACGCACCTGTCCCAGCCAGAAAGACAAACACGGGCGCACAGAAGTGAGTGACCCAGCGGGTCAGGAACAACGGGAGCGTTGTCTGCGCGACATCTGTAGGCGAGACCTGCGCTGCGGAAAGAAACTCGCGGACATGATCCAGGCTCATGAGCACGATCGCCAAGCCTCTTAGCATGTCGACAGAATCCAGCCGCGGTCGAGCCACGGTTGGTTCGGCCGAAGAGACCGAACCACTGAGAGGACCCACCACAGAATTAGCAACCTGTGTCACAACGATGTCCTTTGATTGAGAATAGAGGCCTTGTTGCTGTCCAGATGCAATCACGATGTGTGGCTGAAAACCCGAAGTCCACCAGAGCAGACAGTGCGCGGTCACTCTGGGGGATGGACTGACTGACGGGGAATGACGAGCATTGCGGAAAATCGGATGTCAGCTCAGTTCCCATCCCGAGCGGTACTCACCATGCAGGACCGACTCGGCCTCTGGAACGCCTTCGGTCGTCATCGTGTCTGGATTCCACAGGAGCCGTTTGCGAGTTCGCAGTGCTGCAACGCCGAGGAGTGTGATCTCGGTGAGTCGCGCTCCGTACTCGAAGTGGGAACTCGCCGGGGCTCCTCCTTTGATGGCATCGATCCAGTCCCGATGATGACCATTCGAACGCGAGAGACTCGGTTCGGGCCGAGTGAACTCGGCATCTCGTTGCTCGGGAAGCAACTGAGGCATTCCTCCCGCGCCTCCGCACAGCATCAGGCCTTCGTCACCGACAAACAAGACTCCACGTGAGGGCAGCACGCTTCCCGTCGGCAATGCGTCAGGATGCCGAGGCTTCAGTCCGCCACTGTACCAATGAATACGGACCGGCGGATGATCGTCGCGAGCGGCGAAGTCGAAGTAGCCGATCTCTCCATACGGCACGAGTTGTTGATCCGTGTAACCTGCAGGAAACATCTCGACTGACGTCGGGGCGTGGAGATCCAGCGCCCAGCAGGCGGCGTCAAGATCATGGCAGCCGAAGTCACCCATCGCCCCGCATCCAAAGTCCCAATAGTCTCGCCAACTGACCGGAGCATAGGAAGAATGAAACGGTCGCTGCTCGCGTGGTCCAAGCCAGAGATCCCAGTCCAGTCCAGCCGGGACGGGCTGCGCTTCCGTCGGAACTCCTTGGAGAGTCGGGTTCCACCGCGTCGTGGGCACCCAGGCATGAACCTCGGTCACTTCACCAATCGCGCCGCCCCAGATCCATTCGCAAGTCTGCCGGATCCCCTCATGGGAGTGACCCTGATTCCCCATCTGCGTGGCCACACCCGTCTGCTCGGCGACTTTTGCCACCAGACGAGCTTCGGCGATGTTATGGGTGAGAGGTTTCTCACAGTAAATGTGCTTGCCTGATCTCATCGCAGCCAAGGAAATTGTCGCATGCAGATGATCGGGTGTCGCACACAACACGGCATCGAAATCGCTGTCTGGCTTCAGGAGCTCACGGAAGTCAACGTGTTCGCTGCATCGGTAGTTTTCGCGCTTGTCGCCATAGTGCCTCTCGATTTCGACACGGACTGGTTTTCGACCTGCGACGCCTTTGTAATAGAACTTTTCGAGGCTCCAGTGCTCAACGGGATCGACGACGCTGGTGATTTGCACATCAGCGAGCTTCATCAGTTCGCGAGCATTCTGTAATCCACGTCCACCGGCACCGACGAGTGCCACGTTGACCGTCTCGCTGGGGGGCGTATGATCGGGGCCCCCCAGAACAAACCGAGGAACGATGTGAAAGGCACCAAGTGCACCGGTAGCCTGGGAGAGAAAAGTACGTCGAGTGGGCAGTCGATTCGTGGATTCAGACATCGGAGTGACCTTCCGCAAAGGGACTCAGATTCAAACAAGAAAGGCTCTGCCGGTTCCCTGAGGAATCGGCAGAGCCGCGTGCTTTTGATCGTGAAGGACTGAACAAAGCTGCTCGGCCGAGCACTTCGATCAGAAGTTGTCGATCACTTCGCCGTCACTGCGAGTGCCTAAGGCTTGATAGGTCGCAGTATCAATTGAGTAACTGATGAAGCGGACCGATCCGTCGCCGAGCAGGAAGTGCGAACCTCCTTCGTGATAACTCCAGTACTTCTGATTTGACGGACCAGAATCAGGATTGTCGTCAGGCACACCACGTGAAAAAGTGAACATCTCAAGGATGTGATCCTTACGACCGGAGTACAGTGGCGGATATCCGCGACCGCACAGCGGCCATCCGTAAGTCAGATCCTCGTGCTGTCCACGCTCGCCGACCATGCAGGTGTTTGACGTTCCATCGGTAATGCTGCGGAACTTGGTGGCGCTGTTGTTGTAGAAGATACCCTCATAGCCAGACGTATCCTGACAGGGGACGTCGTCAGGCGAGAGGATTCCCCAAAGCGAAGTCATTCCGCAATCCCAATTGAGCGTTTTGCCGCACACACCCAGGTAGTTGGACACGGCCATCGAGCCATTCGTGACCAAGTAGGCGCCCGAGCCTGTTGGGCCGGAAAAGACGGATCCGCTACGTGGGTCGGAAGGACACGACAAAATGGCCTTGGGCTGCTTCCACGTGTAGTTGGTACCGGGATTGTTGGTCTCCTCCTGCCCAAAGAACTCAGAACAACGACCACCATAGGCGAAGTTCAGTTGATTGTAGTCATTGCCCAAGTCAATATAGGGCAGAATGTAGGCGATCCATGACCAGCCGTTTCCTCGACCAGCCGCAGTTCCGGTGTACAAGTTGCCGATGGGAAACGTCAGATGCGTGTCGTGATAGTTGTGCAGTGCCAAGCCGATCTGCTTGAAGTTGTTTTTGCACTGTGTGCGACGAGCAGCTTCACGAGCCTGTTGAACCGCAGGCAGCAAGAGTGCAATCAGAATCGCGATGATCGCAATGACCACCAGCAATTCAATGAGAGTAAAACCGGGACGGAAATTCCTCTGTTGCTTCATCACGACCTCCAAGGCAAATGGCAAAAAAACGTCTCGCCAATCGAACGGACAACTGGCAAATTTCAGTCAAGCGAAATTACAATCTCGTCATCGCCCTCCCCTCGGGGAGGAATTTCAATGGTTGTTTCATAAGTGGTTGCGACCTTGATCTGATCTCGAGGCATGTCATCCGCCGGGATTCCCGGTGCCGTGATCACTTTGACGTTGTACTTCTTACCGGGCGTCGGTCCGGTTTCTCCAGAGATCTCGAACCTTCCCTCTTTGATTTCGCCGCTGGAGCCATTGCCGCCTTGTCCGGCAACAGGGTCAAAGTAGATTGTCGCTCTTTCCATCAACGGTTGCCCCGACAGAGTAACCGTGCCCGCAAGCGGTACGCGATCACCGGCCGATGTTCCCCCGCACCCTGTGATCGGCAGGACAACCGCGATCACAACAGCAGCCAATGGAAGGCACCGGCCACTCCAACCGTATGGCCGGGAATGGGTGCATGACTCAACTTCCGACATGTGTACTTCTCCGATTCAACTCAATAGAAACCCAGGTGACTCAGATTGAATTCACTGACGTAAGAACGATCGTCCACGAGCAGTCGCCATCGACAGTCAGACAAACCTGAAAATCGTCGAAGCAACGACCTGCTTCGCTTCATTGAGCCGCGAATTTCTGTGGGAGTAAACTTGCAGCGAATACCAACTTGTCTGGCGACCATCCCTCGCCGGTAAGCAGATCTGACTGGATGATCCTCCTCGGGATGAAGGCACCCTGTCGCATTTAGCACTGTTGCACTCAGCACTGGCGGATCCAGGGGAGTGGTCCCTCGTGCGGAATGTTCGGTCGTTTGCAGCCGTTTTGTGGGAAGCCTGTGACCACAGAGTTTGCTTCCCGGACGCCAATCGCTTTCGACGACCTGACCGGTCGGTCGATGGTCTGTTAGAAGAAGAGTAACTCTCCAAGCACCTTTGATGAACTCAAGAGGTCCCAGCCTGCCTTGTTGGCCAGCTTGACGGATGGAGTTACTCATCATGTATTCGAGTACTCTCTTACCAATAAAAAGAAGAAAGTATCAAGAACGTAACTTTACCGATGGTGAAATGCAACATATCGATATCGATCAATCTCTCTAAGTGGGCAAAAAAAGAGGGATGAGGTGCATGGGGCATTAACGTGATTCATGGAGTGGCACCTGACCGTCAATCACAGTCGTGGTACTGTTCGTTGTTTCTGTCGCGAAGAATGCGACATGGCGATATCGGGTGCGAGAAAGGAAATACGCCTTTGCATGCGGCTGGGTTGTAAGCCGCTGCTGAGACGGCTTCTGCCTGGAAAATCTGCACGAGATGACAGGAAGGCCCTCCCGTATTACTGTGAAAGTTATCATGGAGCGATTCACTCGGACGATCGCCTTTGCTTTGCTGGTTGATGAATCACAAGCCCCTTTGGGAAAGTATCTCGGATGAAACGTCGGATCGTCGTTGTGCTGATGTGCGTGTTCGGTTTGGCGGTCGCTGCTGGTTGGTGGTTTGGACGGTCCCCACAATGGAACGTCGTGCTTGTGACGCTCGATACGACACGGGCGGATCATCTGGCATGTTATGGGCGGACGTCAGCCATGACGCCAAATCTCGACCGGGTTGCGTCGGACGGCCTCCTGTTCGAGCGAGCTTATACCGTCGTCCCAATTACTCTGCCCTCGCATGCCACGATGATGACGGGCAAGTTGCCGCCCGAGCATGGGCTACGAATCAACGGCATCAGCCGCTTGGCAGAATCGGTGCCCACTTTGGCCGAACTCCTCCGGGAGCGTGGATTTCGGACGGGTGCGTTTGTCTCATCGCTTGTCTTGGATCAACGATTTGGTCTGGCTCGGGGGTTTGAGAGCTATGATGATCGTCTGGGAGACGGCCCCCAAGGCCCGAATGCCGAACGCTCCGCTCCTGAAACAGTCTCTTCAGCCATCGCTTGGTTGAACTCCGTCGCCACCGAACCGGTGTTCTGCTGGGTCCACTTGTTCGATCCCCACCAGCCGTACGAAGATCACCCTGCAGAATTTGGGGATCACTTCGAAGGACGTCCCTATGACGCGGAAATCGCTTACATGGATCAACAGGTCGGACGACTCCTGGATGAGCTTGTGCGCTTGGGCATTGCAGAAAAGACGTTGCTCATCATTGCAGGGGATCACGGTGAAGGGTTGGGGGAGCATGAGGAAGAATCTCATGGATACCTCGCGTACAACTCGACGATGCATGTGCCGTTAATCATGCGGCACTCCCAGTTCATTAAGCCCGGGACACGCGTCGCCGATCCGGTCTCTTTGGTGGATGTCTTTCCCACGATTCTGGATGGCCTCCAGATGGAGGAGCCCATGGGCTCTACAGGGCGCAGTTTGCTTTCTTACTTGCAATCCTCGTCTGTCGATCCGCGACCCTGTTACGGAGAAACCGAGGCACCTCTGATGGAAGGGGGGTGGAGTCCGCTCAGAACGTGGACAACGGATCGTTGGAAATACATCCAGTCGACAAATCCTGAACTGTACGATCTGCAAGCCGACCCGGGCGAGGTACACAACCTTGTCGATCATCATGCCGAGGCAACGGCCCAAATGCGACAGGCATTATTCGATTTCGAAGCCGGGCTGATCGTCAATCAGGGCAAGAACGCCGTCCTCAGCGAGCAGGAGCAGCGAGCGCTGGCTTCGTTGGGATATGCGGAAGGTCACTTTGTTGACCAGCCTGACGACACTCCGCGTCGCGACATTAAGGAGACGTTGAAGTACGCGGAGCAAGTCCATGAATGCATGCATTTGATTGATCGAAACGAGATGGAGCAGGCCCAGCTAATTCTCGAAGGTGTTGTCCTGTCGCTGCCGGATTACTCCAAAGCATGGGGCACGCTGGGGGTTTGTTATGCCAAGCAGTTCGACTATGCAGCTGCGGAGCAACATTTCCAACGAGCTGTGGAACTCGACCCAAATCAGAACTTCGCTCGCATTGGACTGGGACGCGCCCTGTTTGCCCAAGATCGATTCGAAGAGTGTGTCGAGCAGTTGTCGAAAGCGGTCGACGCTGATCCGACTGCCTTGGATGCTCAGTTTTTCCTCGGCGAGGCATGCCGCAAGGTCAAACGCTGGGATGAATCCGAGAGTGCCTACGTCGCAGCGACGAAAATCGCCCCCGGCTTTCTCCGCGCCGAAATCGGACTTGCCGATCTGGCTCGCGATCGAGGGAACTCTGATGAGGCGATCAATCGCTATCGGACCATTCTGCAACGAGACCCCTTTGCAGCAGGAGCATATCTCGGCTTGGGACGTCTACTGGCACAGCAGAACCAAGACGCTGACGCTGTTCAGGCATTCGAGGTGTTGTTGCGACAGTCGCCGGGGCATCTCGATGGTCACATGGAATTGGCTCGACTGCTCATAAAGACTCAGAATCCTTCGCTTCATAATCCCGAACGATCTTCTCAACTTGCAGAACATGCTTGTCAATTGACGAATCGCAAAGAGGCAGAGCCCTTGAGATTGCTGGCTATGGTCTATTCAGAAAATCAACAGTTCCAAAAGGCGGCTATAACAGCAGAAGCTGCATTGGAGATCGCACAGAAGTCTCATGCGGGATCGCTGATTTCGGAGATCGAACAGGAGTTAGCCGAGTATTATGCGCGGGCCGGGCACGAATAGTCGAAACAGGTCTGTCGTTGGCGATGGCAAGGTTGACAGATCACCTTCCCCACAGAGCCTGTGCTGGTCCAGCGAATCTTGAGTAACCGAACGTACACCGAGTCGAGCACGGTCGTCGCGACAAGTTGACAGTGTGCCACGTGAGCTTTGGCAATTGAAATGGGAGAACCACGAGGGCCGCGAGTGTGCGCAGACTGCTGCTGCGACAGCGGAGGAGAACGAAGTGCATCAGACGCCGAAAGGGCAAATTATTCAGCCGAACTTTTCGCTCAACAAGACAAGGGTTTTGGGTCCCATCATGCTGAGCAGTCTGAGCCGATTTGAGCCATTGAAACTGCTCTGTGTTGTTTGGCGCCGAACTTTCGGCGCACTCAAGTGCCACCAATGACAGTCGAGTCCCGTCAAATCGAGTAGCTGAAATCACAAATTGAAAGTCAAAAGAAACTGTGGCGATCTATTGACTTGTATGTCGGATGAGTATTTTGACCGCACGGGGTTTCCCTTTGATAGCCAAAACGGCGGCATGTCCGGAACCGCCGTGGATCAATTCACGTGTGGACTGGACGTAGTTCTTAGTTTTTGAGCCTCGCTAAATCCGGCCATTGTCCGGCCAAGAAAGAGAGGCTTCATTGCGGGCCGGGTGCCAGAATCGTGCAAGCTCCATTATGCACTCTGGAATCTCTGGGCTGTTGCTCGGTTGCTCGCCTCGTGAGTAACCGTTCACGGGCTGGGATTGGTCTTGTGGTGAGGTGAGGAATTTGGGACACCGTGGGCATGACACGGATGTCGCCCGAGTTGTGGGAGCAGGTGCCGCCTGAGGCGCAGGTCATCTTCATCGAGATGGCCCAGACGA
>JAJDEJ010000216.1 GCA_029259815.1 Planctomycetaceae bacterium
TATCTCAAGGGGCGCAAAATCCGTGATGCCGAAATGAACGCCATCAAACTGAAACGCAATGCGTTCCACGGTGATTGGAACTATCAAATCGCCCCACGTAAGAACTAGAACTTCGATAGTTTATTTACGAACGCACCCTTATGCTTGGCGGATTGGTTGTCCTTGGATATCTCATATACTTGGTTTGGACCGATATCAGTGGAGATGAAGAGAGCAGAACCATGCCGTGAACCGGAGCGGCCGGTAGCGCGTTTTACGCATGGAACATCTTGGGCGGCCGCCCGGTTACGGCCAACGTTCTCCATGGGTGAAAGTGCGATTGTTCATGGTTCTTGTGGCGTGCGTCAAACAGTGAGAAGCATGTGGTGCTCGACCCCGAAGGGGTCAAATCTCATAGCCCAGGGTCGCTCACGCAGTGAGCGCACCCTGGGAAATCATCGCGCACATCAGCAGAACCCCAACGGGGTTCCCTCTCTGCTCGGATACAACCCCGTTGGGGTTGATGTTCCCTTCGCCATCGGAATCCCAGGGTGCGCTCGCTTCGCTTGCGACCCTGGGCTGAGTGATAAGACCCCGTCGGGGTCAATGGCGGGTGGCCCAACCGAGACGGCTGGGTGCCGGAGGCACATGATGTCTCTCACTCGGCTGGCAATTCACTCCGGACGAATGAACACGGAGTGTGATTCATCTTGTCGCTTTCGCGACCCGGCCACGTGGCCGGGCCACCCGAGGCTCGACGCAAGCCAAGTGTTTCATCACGCAACGCACATGCACCTCTTTGCTCTTTCGAGTATTGTGTCTCCTCTTGGAGACAGCTGATGTTGTGAAGTTCTCCTTGATCAAACGAATACACGAATTGCCTTGAGTGTGATGACCGAAGTGGACGACATTGCCCCCGAGACGGATTCTCCCCGGATCTCTGAAGACTGGCTGGCGGTCGGTTGTGCTGCGTTGTTGTTGGCGGTCTCGTTCGCTGGCGTCTGGCTGGCGTCTGAACATGGTGATGGAACTGATGGGGCATCGATTGCGGTCACCAATCCGTTCAAGGCGTGGCTGTCGAAGCCGACGAAGTGGACGGAGAGCCCTGTCGACTCGTTTGTGACGACGGACGAAGCAGGTGCCACGAGCTATGGTCCTGTGGCCGGAGTGCTCGGTGTGTTTGCGGCGCTCAGCGTGTTGCTGAGTCTGGCTGTCCAGTATCGCGATGGTGACGGCGTGCGGTTTCTCAAGGGGTTTGTGGTTGTCTTTCTGCTGGCGACGTTGGCTTACACGTTGGCTGCGCAGAGTGTGGTGAAGGCGTACAACCTTGAGTATGCGCTGTGGGCGTTGATGGTGGGGTTGTTGATCTCCAACACGATCGGCACTCCCGCCTTCCTCAAGCCCGCGACTCGCACCGAGTTCTTCATCAAGACCGGGCTGGTGTTGCTCGGCGCAGAAGTGTTGATGTCGCGATTGCTCGCCCTCGGACTGCCGGGCGTGTTTGTGGCGTGGGTGGTGACGCCGATTGTATTGATCAGCACGTACATCTTTGGTCAGAAGGTGCTCAAAATGGAGTCCCGGTCGCTGAACATGGTGATCTCAGCGGACATGTCCGTGTGTGGCGTCTCCGCCGCGATTGCCGCTGCCGCTGCCTGCAAAGCGAAGAAGGAGGAACTGACGCTGGCGATCGGCATGTCGCTGTCGTTCACGGTCGTCATGATGATCGTGCTGCCGGCCATTATCAAAGCGGTTGGCATGGGCGAGGTGTTGGGTGGTGCGTGGCTGGGGGGGACGATCGATGCCACCGGAGCAGTCGCCGCAGCAGGAGCCACACTCGGCGATCGCGCATTGGAGGTCGCTGCCACGGTTAAGATGATTCAGAACATTCTGATCGGCGTCTCTGCATTCGGCATCGCCACCTACTGGGTCACCAATGTGGAAGCTGACTCCAATGCTGCCCGACCGGATGTCATGGAGATCTGGCGACGGTTTCCCAAATTTGTCATCGGGTTCGTGATTGCGTCGGTGCTGTTCTCAATCCTACACGGCACCCTCACGGGCGGGCCTGAGTTAGTTGACGGCATGATCAAGGGATCGACGAAGACTCTACGAGGCTGGTTCTTCTGCCTGGCGTTCGTCTGTATCGGACTGGAAACCAGTTTCCGCGAGTTGCTGCCCTACTTCAAAGGAGGCAAGCCGCTCGTCCTGTATCTCTGCGGTCAATCCCTCAACCTGCTGCTGACGCTGTTCATGGCATGGCTGATGTTCAACGTCGTCTTCAAGGACTTCGTCAACTAACCGAGGGGCGACGACATGCATCAAGAGACAAGAGAAGTCCGTTCATCACGACCGTTGCACCGCTGGTCACTGTTGCTGGTCACGTTGACGGCGATGTGGGTGATCTGGTGCGGCGTGCTGCCTTGGGTCGCCGCGCAGCCGAAGATGAAGCAGCACCTTACGTTCCTCGACGAACGCGGGATCGACCCAAGCGCGATGTTCTACACAGAACTCGACGCGATGGATGCCATCCTTCACAAAGTGGACCGCACACAGAGTTTCACCGTCGCGCCAACAGATCATCCTGAGAACTGAGGATCGTGTCACGGAGGGCCTGACTTGCCGGCTGTGATCGCGAGTGGGCCCTGGACGACTGAAGGACCGCTCTTGTCTTCGATGGGCAGCCGGGATGCTTCGGTGTTACCATTCTGAATGTCTGAAGCTGAGAGATACCATCGAGGCATGGGGTTGGGATGAAGCGATTTTTTTGGGGTGTGCTGACGGGGGTCGTTGCCACCGTGGCGGTGGCGAGTGGAGCGGGGTACTTACTGTTGCGGCCGACGGTGCCTGCGGGTCAGGCGGAGCGGTTGTTTGCGGAGGTCGCTCCAGCGGAGTCGCATCCTCGTTTGGCTTCGCAGACGCCGATCTTCGAGAAACGCATCGAGGAGGTCTCGCCCGGAGTGCATGTCGCCATCGGGTATGGGCTGGCGAATGTCGTGGTGATTGAAGCGCCGGAGGGGCTGATTCTCATTGACGCGCTGGAAAGCATTGAAGCCGCTGAAGAGTTGTTGCCGCGTATCTCAGAACTTCGATCGAGCACCGGCAAGCAGATCACCGATGTGATCTACACACACTATCACCCGGACCATGTGTTCGGCATCGGTGTCTTGTTGCAAGAGCAAGAGACGCAAGCACGCATCTGGGCTCACGAGGACACAGCCGACCATGTGCACGAGATGGTCAACGTACTGCGACCGATCACGTTTCAGCGCGGCATGCGGCAGTTCGGTGTGTATCTCCCGGAAGAGACGTTCGAGAACGCAGGCATCGGCCCTTCGCTGCGGTTTGCTCACAACGCTGGGCTGTATTACCTCGAACCGACGGACAAGATCGAGGAGCGATACGAAGGCACGATTGCCGGCGAGAGCATCATCATCCAACATGCCCCCGGCGAAACGGACGATCAACTGTTCCTCTTTCTCACGGACCGCAACATTCTGCTGCCGGCTGACAATTACTATCACAGCTTCCCCAACCTGTACGCGATTCGCGGGACACCGTACCGCGACATCCGGGTCTGGGCCGAGTCAATCGATCTCATGCTGGCCATGAACGCTGAGATCATGATCCCCCAGCACACGCAGCCGGTGTTGGGAGCAGAGACGATTCATGAGCAACTGACGAACTACCGGGACGCGATCCAGTATGTGCATGACCAGACGATTCGCATGATCAACCGAGGCCTAACGGCTGACGAAATCGCAGCGACAATCGAACTGCCCCCACACCTGACTGACTTGCCGTACCTGCAACAGTTCTACGGTCGTGTCGACTGGTCGGCGCGGGCCGTGTTCTCCGGGATGCTCGGTTGGTTCTCCGGCGACCCTGAAGACCTGCTGCCTGTGCCAAAGGAGCGAGAATCGGAATTGATGGTTCGATTGGCGGGAAGTCCAGACCGGCTGCGGGAGGAGTTCACCACGGCGATGGAGGAAGGCGAACCTGCGTGGGCCCTCGTGCTCGCGACCCATCTCAATCGGCTCGGTGAAAGTGATGCCGGAGCGCTGCGGGCCGCTGCGCTGGTCGCACTCGGAGAGCGTGAAATCTCAGCGACTGGCCGCAACTACTTCCTCACGAGTGCTGCGGAGGCGGTTGGATTTGAGATCCCTCCCTCAACTACACACAACACGCCGATTGAGGTTTTCGATCAATTTCCGATCGGGAATTTCCTCACTTCTTTGCAGGTGAGTTTGAAGGCAGAGGACGTGCTCAATCTGGAAACGGCCTTCGGGTATCGCTTCACGGATCTCGACGAAGCGTACACAATCCGCATCCGCAGGGGAGTCGCGATCGTGACTGATGGATTGGCAGAGGACCGGGCTGGGACGCTCATCACGACCAGTCGCACGTTCAAAGAGATCGCCATGAATCGGGTGAAGCCGGCAGCCGCGTTGGCGACAGGCCGTATCGAAGTCGACGGCGGAGTCGCAGCCCTGACGCGGTTCCTCGGTTACTTCGACCCACGATAGAGCAGGTCAGATGCCATCGATTCGAATGTCTCAAAAAAAAGAATCGTCCAGCTTGATGTCAGTCACTTGCAGGCAATCCGCGACGGAAGTGTGACGCTCTCCCGAGGATGCCCTTGACCGCGTTCCAAGAATCGGTTCATCTAAAATCATGGTCACTCTGCAAAACCTGACTCGTGCCAATTGGGTGGAGTGCATTCGATTGGAATTTCACGACCATCAGCAGGGCTTCGTCGCGAGCAACGTCGCCACGATTGCTGAGTCCAAGTTCGAGCCTCACCACGTCCTGAGAACGATCTACTCTGACGACAGCATGGTCGGGCTGATGGCCTACTGCCCGGAAGACGATCCGCCGGACACGGAACTCTACTGGATCTTCCGCTTAATGATCGACAAGAACCATCAAGGACAGGGAATCGGAACCGCAGCCATGCGTCTCGCCGTTGACGAGATCCGAGAAATCGGCGCACGCCGAGTCAGAACCATGCACAAACCAACAAACATCCAAGCAGCGGCTATGTACGGGAAACTCGGATTCCAAGGGATTGGCGTGCTGGACGATGGAGACATGTTGCTCGAGATGGACCTGACGTAAACAATGTCACACAGGGTGGCTCAGTCGATGATGACCCCCTCGGCGCAAGACTTGGTTCCAATGACATTCAGCCCTCCCATCAAGTCAGCTGCATAACTTTTCAGGAAACGCACTCGTGCTTTCACGTGATATTGTAGGTGAATGACGAATTAGGAAGTGGCAATGCAATCACCGACAGTGACCTGGTTAGCGTGGTACATTTACGGCGTGCTCATGTTCGAGGCGATTGTTTCGTCGGCAATTACCTATCACCCTGACATTCAGTTTGTCGGTGTGCTTCTGCCGCCAATATTCGGTGCATGTTCCCTCATCGCCTGTGGTGCGGCTCTCACCCTCCGTCGACTCCCCTCAGACCATTGGTCCCACGATTCGAAACCCGTCAGTTTTGGGTTGCTTGCGGTCGCAATCGCTGTCACGATGTTGCTCACTATGGTTGGATAGTGTCCCATTCGCGGGTGATTGGTCACTCACCTCTGGTCTTTGCTCCGCATCAATTGAGGAGGGAATTCAGCTGGGTCGCTACCGCTCTCGAGGCGGAGATTTTGGCCCATGCTGCGTTTTTTACTGAAAGGCACGCGGGCAGCGTCGGCATCGGCCAAGAGTTTGTGCAGGTCAGCTCGCATCTGTTTGATGCGTTCCTGTTGACCTTTTTCAAAGATCAGGTTGTGTTTTTCCTCGGGGTCGGTCTGGAGGTCGTAGAGTTCGTCGATGTCCCAGATGCCGTGGTATTGGATGAACTTGTAGCGGTCGGAGCGGAGGGCGAACGTTGTTGGAGTCTGCGGGAAGTTGTACTCCCAGTAGTATTCGTAGAGCAGATTCTGCCGCCACTCGGACACGTTTAGCTCACCCGCGGCGAGATCGAGAAAGCTCTGGCCGTCCATGTTGTCGGGTGTCTTTACCCCCGCTGCGGCGAGACAGGTGGGGCCGATGTCGATGTTGGCCACCACTGATTCGATGACGGTGCCCGGCTTCCACTTGCGTGGGCAGACGCCGAGCAAGGGCACGCGGATCGAGGCTTCGTAGGCGGTGCGTTTGTCGATGAGTCCGTGCTCGCCCCATTGAAAGCCGTTGTCGCCCATGTACATCACGAGTGTGTTGTCGGTCATGCCGTTCTCTTCGAGCCACTGACGCACACGGGTAATCGACTCGTCGACACTGAGCAGAGCTTCGCAATACAGGCGGTAGTGCTCAGCGATGTTTGTGTCCTGGTGATAGGCGAAGTCGACGCCGTGCCAGCTATTGCGTTGGTTCTTGAGCCACAGCGGTTTGCCCTCGTAGTTCTCGTCTGTGTTGGCCATCGTGCTCGGCTCGGGTAGAGGCTGATCCTTGTAGCGACCCGCATGCCGCTCCGCAGGATGGAACATGCCATGCACGCCCTTGTGCGAGAGGTACAGGAAGAATGGCTTGTCCTCTTGCTTGACCTCATCCAGCCAGTCGACGGCGTAGTCAGTGATCTCGTCGGTGATGTACCCCTTTTGTGGAACGTGCTCGCCGTTGACGTTGAGACTCCAGTTCTTGAGATGCGTAGGCGGATAATAGTGACCCTGTCCACGAAAGCTGACCCATTCGTCGAACCCGGGCCTGGAGTCGTCGGAGTGCCCTCCCATGTGCCACTTGCCGAAGTACCCGGTCGAATAGCCTGCCTCCTGCAACAGTTGAGGGAAGAACACGGTCCCCGGAGGCGTCAGCACGTTGTTGTCGACCACGCCGTGATGGTGCATGTATTGCCCCGTCAGGATCGACGCCCGACTGGGCGAGCACAGTGACGTCGTGACCATCGCATTCCGGAAGTAAACCCCATCCCGTGCCATGGCATCCATCGCTGGTGTCTCGACAAACGGATGGCCGAGGAAGCCCATCACGTCATAGCGATGATCGTCGGACAGGATGAAGACAATGTTCGTCGATTCCCTTGCGCGAGCATCTCTTCCAATCAATAGCGGGGTAGAGACAGCGAAAAGAGCAAGAACCACAAACGGTCGACTCTTGGCCAGAGGATGCATGCGTTACTCCGGAGACCACGGGTCTCATGATTTCCCAATGAAAGGTGCAAAGTTGATTTGACCACCACTCTAACCACACCGTTCAATCAATTCGACCTTGTTCGGCAACCGGGTCAGACTCGTTGAGTCGGGGAGCCTTCCTTGCAATGGACGATCAAGGTGCATAGATAACATTCTCATTGAATGAGACAGATCACCACCTCCTAGCTGGATAACAGGATGGACACTTCATTGATTCCGGAGCTGGCAACCGTCCTTCATGCGATTATCGCGATGACGATCTCTGCACGAGTCATCATGCGGAAACCAGCTGTGGGAGTCGCCCTGGCATGGATGTTTCTCGTTGCGGCTATCCCGGGACTTGGCGCCACCTTCTACCTGCTGATCGGCGAGCGTCGTGTCGGAGCGAGACGTGCTCGACGCATTGCGAACCTGCGCACCGACTATGAGCGTCTCTCCACAGCGATCATTGACCGGGGAATGACCAACATCGACTGGGAGGCCCATCGGCCCGAATCTCGCGGGATGGATCGATTGGGGACCAAGTTGGTCGGCATTCCGACGGTCGCCGGTAGTACGGGGAGACTGCTGACGGATGCCGAGGAGATCTTGCAGACCATCGCGGCTGACATCGACGGTGCTGAGAAAAGCGTCCTGATGGAGTTCTACATCTGGAACGAGGGGGGCCTGGCTGACGAGGTGTTAAACGCTCTGATCCGGGCTGGCGAACGAGGCGTGCCTTGCCGTGTGTTGATCGATGCCGTTGGGGCACGACCATGGTGGAAAGGCACACAGCCGGAACGATTGCGACAGGCAGGAGTCAATGTGCGTGCTGCCTTGCCCGCAGGTCTCTGGCAAATTGTGTTCGGCCGCAATGATCTGCGTCTGCACCGCAAGATCGTTGTGATCGACGGCGAAGTCGCCTGGACCGGCAGCATGAATCTCGTTGATCCCCGCTACTTCAAACAGGATGCAGACGTAGGCCAGTGGGTCGACGCCATGCTGCGTGTCGAGGGCACTGTCGTCGTGCCTCTGGCGGTGGTCATGATTGGTGACTGGATGCTCGAAACGGACGAGCCCATTGACGAGATCGTTCGCTGTGCTGGGCTGAAGTTTGTGGAACCGAAGGGCGAAGGCGACGCACAGGTCGTCCCCTCCGGACCCGTCGAGACGGATGACGGCTTATTGCAGATGCTGCTGGCGCTGGTCAATGCCGCACGTGACGAATTGGTCCTGACCACGCCCTACTTCGTCCCGGATGAGTCTCTCATGCGCGCCATTCGTGGAGCAGCCTGTCGTGGTGTGACGGTGCACTTGATCCTGCCGGAGAAGGTCGACTCGATGCTCACGCGTTACGCCAGCCGTTCCTACTACGAAGAACTGATGGACGTGGGCGTGAACATCCATCTGTATCGCAAGGGACTGCTGCATACGAAGTCAGTGACGGCTGATCACAGTCTGTCGATGTTTGGTACCGTCAACCTCGATATGCGCAGCTTGTGGCTGAACTATGAAGTCTCGCTGTTTGTGTACGGGACGGCCTTTGGAGAGCACCTGCATGCACTCCAGCAATCCTACATCAATGACAGCGACTTACTCGACCCGAACAAGTGGAGCCAACGACCTTATCGCGAGAAGCTTCTGGAGAACGCACTGCGGCTGGTCAGCCCTGTCTTGTGAATCCCTGCTCCCCACGTGCGTCCTCAAGTCCTAGATGACTTCTGCGATGACAGACAGCAACTGGTCAATGTCCGCTGGATGCACGTTCCCGATGGTGCCGATGCGGAAAGTGTCGGCGTTGGTGACCTTGCCGGGATAGATCACGAAACGACGGGCTTTCAGTTTGCCGTAGAACTCCTGGAAGTCGAACGTCTGGGTGGGGAATAGGATCGACGTGATGATCGGTGAGTGCAGTGCGTCGGGCAACAGCGTCTCGAATCCCAGCTCTCGTATCCCGGCGACGAGACGGCGTTGATTCGCCCAGTATCGCCGCTCACGAACAGCGACACCTCCCTCTTCTTTAAGTTCTGCAAGTGCCTGCGCGAACGCTCGAACGACATGAGTCGGTGACGTGTATCGCCACTTGCCGCCACCTGCCTCCATTGTTTGCCATTGGTCGTACAGGTCGAGACTCAGCGAGCGTGCCAAACCTTGTGTGCGTTCGAGTTCTGAGCGCCTGCAGATCACGAAACCGAAGCCGGGCACGCCTTGGATACACTTGTTGGCGGATGAGATCAGATAGTCAGCCGACTCAGACTCCATCGACATCGTCATCCCGCCGAAGGAGGACATGGCGTCGAGGATGAACAGTTTGCCGTGTCGCTTTGCACACGCGCCAATCTCCGCGGCCGGGTTGAGCATGCCGGTCGTCGTCTCACAATGCACCATCGCGACATGCGTGACCTCCGGATGTTGCTGCAAGAGCGTGTCGACAACCGACACATCTGCCTGTTTGGTCTCAGGAAACGCAGCTTCGACCGTGTCGATCTGCAATCGCTGGGCGATGGAGTTGATCCGTTTGCCGTAGGCGCCGTTGTTGACCACAAGCAGACAGCCATTGGACGGAATGACTGAACCCACCGTCGACTCGACCGAAAACGTGCCGCTCCCCTGCATGAGTACGGTCGTGAATTCGTCCGAGTCACTCGCCAGTCGGGTGAGTTGTTGACGGAGGTCGTTGACGAGGCTGTTGTAGTCCACGTCCCACGTTGAGTAGTCCCGGAGCATGGCCTCGCGCACAGACCGCGTCGTCGTCAGCGGACCGGGGGTCAGCAGCAGGTAAGGGATGTCGTCGTCCATTGATATTCTCTGTTCGATTCCCGGTTCCTCAGCAGACGCTACAGAATGAGGGCACGTTGACTCTACTCCTCGACCCGCAAAATGCGTTGCCCCGTGAACACACGTTCGTGGTGATCTGTCGCACGAACTTGCAACGAGTGCGTCCCCACCGGCAGATCCGACGGGAGACTGATTTGCCAGACGTGGGATGAAGGTTTCGGCTTGGGCAGCGACCGCCATGCTTCCTTCTTCGCGAGGAGTTCGGCTTCGCGATCGAACGTGCGTTGGAACTTCGGGTCGATCACGTCGACCTTGGTCATGCGTCGCCATTCTCCATCCCCCACCCGGAGTTCGACGACTGATTTCGCCGAGCCGTTGAATACGTTGACGGAGATTGTCTGCATGGGCAGATCGGTCTGTTTGACGACGTCGGGGGCGTCGATCTCCATTTGGTAGTCGGGCGAACGACCGGCGGCACGGAAGTCGAGTTGGTAGTCAGTGCCGTTGAATGAGAGGAGCGAGTATCCGTTGGGGGCACCGTCTGCCATCGTCGTGTGCGGGATGCCTCGCTCGTCGGGGGCACCGCTCCACCAGCTGCCGCAGACGGTCACGTTGATGATGTGATGATGCGGCTGCGGGCCTTCCCAGCCGTCTTCGTCGGTGATCCAGATGTGCTCGTGGGTGTGAGTGTGACCGGAGACCGAGATGCAGAACGGTCGCTTTTCGATCAGCCGATACAGGCCGTGCCGATCCTCCGTGTCGGTGAGCGGGATATGCATCAGCAGCACGACCATTTGATCCTCGGGGATCTGCTCCAGGTCTGTCTTGATGAACTGCAACTGCTCCGCACCGATGCCACCACGGTAGTCGCCCTCGCCCGATGCTGGGTTGTACAACCATTCGATGTTGTCCAGCACGAGGAAGTGTGTGGGGCCGTAGTCGAATGAGTAGTACGACGGGCCATAGACTCGCTCGAACGTTTCGTTCACGAGCGTGCGAGTCTTGGCATCGAGGTTGATGTCGTGGTTCCCGATGACGTTGTACCAGGGAATACCCAGCAGCGCGATTGTGCGATTGAGTGGCTGCATCACGTCGAGGTCGTCAAACACGATGTCGCCCAGCGTCACGCCGAACGACGCGTTGGTGCCCATCAGTTCTTCGATCACGTCATGGGCAATCCAATCGACCTCCTGCTGATTGCGAGGCTGTGTATCGCCGAACAAGATCGCCTGAAACTCCTCCGGCTCCTGCTGAGGCGTCAACGGGAAGTTGACCAAGGCCGGAAGGGGACCGGTCGGGGCGACGCCGGGAAACTTCGACTCAGGAGACCCGTTAGGCTTATGCACGTAGAAGAACTGCGGCAGGTTGTCTTCATTGAGCGGTGTTCGCCAGCCGCGCGGCTTGATCACAAACAGAATCGTGTCATCGGTGACCGGCAGGGCATACTCGCCATTGCCATCAGTCGCCACAATCCGCCGCCCATCCGACACCCGCACTCCCGGCAGCGGCCGATCCCCAGCGTCGTAATCACCATTGCCATTCACATCGTGATACACAAGCCCACGAGCCGTCTGCTCCTCAGGTGCTGACGAGTCACCGATTCCGACCGACAACAGCCCGCCCAACAGAGCGAGACAGACGAAAACGCACACCAACACACTTGTCGCACGAAGCATAACCCACCTTTCATACACAGACACCAAGACCGAGAGCCAGAACGTCGAGTGTAGAGGAGGCGTGAGCGAACACAAATGAACCGAGTCGTTCTTCATCTTTTATTCGTCAGACCGACGGGTGGTGGGCATGGAGAATGCGTGGTACGCTGTGCGGCCAATTCGCCACTGAGCTTCAAACTC
Organism: Planctomycetaceae bacterium; assembly: GCA_029259815.1. Lineage (GTDB taxonomy): Bacteria > Planctomycetota > Planctomycetia > Planctomycetales > Planctomycetaceae > JAHBXU01. Next base: position 11,732 of record JAJDEJ010000216.1, read on the forward strand.
TTCTGAGCCCTGAGTCATGCCTGAGCCAGAGCAACTTTCTGGAGTCAAAGGCTGGTTGAGTCGGCAGGGGCCGGTTGTCTTCTCGGCGTGGACGATTGCGGCGGCGTTTTCGACTTACTTCTGTATGTATGCGTTTCGCAAGCCGTTTACAGCGGGGACGTTTGAGGACACGTCGCAGTGGGCAGTCGACTTCAAGACAGTGCTCGTCATCTCGCAGGTCTTCGGGTACACGCTGTCAAAATTTATCGGCATCAAGTTTATCTCGGAGGTGCATCCGCGTTGGCGAGCACCGGCGATCTTGGGATTGATTGGGATGGCTGAGTTGGCGCTGGTGCTGTTTGCGGTCGTGCCGACGTCTTGGAAGTTTTTGATGCTGTTCTTCAATGGGTTGCCGTTGGGGATCGTGTTCGGGCTGGTGCTGGCGTTTCTCGAAGGTCGACAGGTGACCGAGGCACTCACGGCGGGGTTGTGTGCGAGTTTCATCTTTGCCTCTGGGGTCGTGAAATCCGTTGGACGGTCATTGGTCATCAACTATGACGTCAGCGAATATTGGATGCCCGCGCTCACCGGATTGATCTTCGTTGTGCCGTTGCTCATCAGCGTGTGGTTACTCAAGCAGATTCCGCCACCGAGTGTGGGTGATGTCGCCTTGCGGATGGCACGTGTGCCCATGAACCGGCAAGCTCGCTGGGGGTTCTATGGCCGGTACGGTGTCGGGCTGACGATGCTGATTCTGGTCTTCATCCTGCTGACGATCATCCGCAGCCTGCGTGATGACTTCGCCGTCGAAATCTGGCGTGATCTGGGCGAGGACGAACAGCCGACGGTCTATGCGCGATCCGAACTAATCGTGATGGTCGCCGTCACGCTGCTCAACGGGGCAGCCATCTGGATCAAACGCAACCGCACGGCCTTCATGTCGTCACTGCTGCTGATTGCGGGCGGGTTCGGCGTGACGCTTGCAGCCGTACTGATGCAGTCGAGCGGCAACGTCAGTCCATTCACCTTCATGGTGCTCTCAGGCATCGGTCTGTACATCCCCTATGTCGCCTTCCACACCACCGTGTTCGAGCGGCTGATTGCATCGACTGGCGAGCCCGGCAATCTCGGCTTTCTGATGTACGTCGCCGACTCGACCGGATACCTCGGCTACGTCGGCGTGCTCCTGTTCAACACGTTCGCTCCTCAACAAGAGAACTTCCTCGACTTCTTCCTGATGACGTCGGTGCTGATCTCATTGTTCTCGATCGTAGCGATCGCGGTGACAGGGTGGTATTTCAACCGTCGCTTGGAAGATGATGTCGCAGTGCCCGCGCTTGAAAGTGGGTAAGTGAGTCATCACGTGTCCCAAGCCGACGGCTCTGCAGTCGTACGGTTACTCGACTGTGACCGTCCATCATCGACATCCGACGGCAGAGCCGTCGGCTTGGGAATGACAGACAACAATTGACCGTGTTCCAATTCACTGATCATGACCATTCGAGCCGCTGTCTTTTCAACACCCGGTCAACCGCTGACCATCGAGGAATTCTCGATGCCCGAGTTGCGGGCGGGCGAGGCTCTCGTGCGAGTTGACTGTTGCACGGTGTGCGGGAGTGATCTGCGTTCGCTGCGCGGGGATCGAGTGGTGCCGATGCCGACCATCTTGGGGCACGAGATTCTCGGCACGGTCGTCGATGTCGCCGACGAACCGCCGTGCGAATTGCAAAGTCACCCGGTGAGAGTCGGAGATCGCGTGACGTGGGGCGTTGCTGCCTCCTGTGGCACGTGCGATCACTGTCAACGTGGACTCCCTCAGAAGTGCCGGTCGTTGTTCAAGTATGGACACGAGCCATCCGATCGACACCCCTTGAGCGGCGGACTCGCGGAATGCTGTCATCTGCGGGCGGGGACACCCATTATCAAGCTGGGTGAAGAGCTGTCCGACCTCGAAGCCTGTCCGGCCAGTTGTGCGACGGCAACGGTCGCGGCCGCTTTTCGTATCGGTGGGAGCGTGCAAGGTCGAAGCGTACTCATCTTTGGAGCCGGTATGCTCGGACTCACAGCGGCTGCGATGGCAACAGTGCAGGGGGCAACGGCCGTCATCATTTGTGACCTTGACCAACAGCGGCTGCAACAGGCGAGGAGTTTCGGTGCTTCGCACGCACTCACATGGACGGACGAAAGAGATGCTCTGTCAGCAGGTGTGCAAGAGGCCACAGGGTCCGACGGCGTGGACGTGGTCTTCGAGATGTCGGGAGCCAACAGTGTGATCGAAGTCTCACCCTCGCTGCTAAAAATCGGCGGTCGACTCGTCCTGGCTGGATCGGTCGCACCGGCGGGTGATGTGGTCTTCGATCCCGAACAGATCGTCCGCCGACTGCTCCGCATCGAAGGCATTCACAACTACACGCCCGCCGACCTTGCTGCTGCTGTCGATTTCTTGTCAGCTCATCATAGCCGATTCCCGTTCGAGTCACTCGTCGAACAAACGTTCGCACTGGATGACGTCAACGAGGCAATTGCGTTCGCCGAGGACACCCGGCCCTGCCGCGTCGCCATCGTACCTACCCGTTGATCGCAACTGTGACTCGCCGCGCGGAAATGGTCCCGCCTCTTCTATACCTTTGCGTCTCTTTGAATAGGCCATTGATCGTGTGAACGTCAGCGTGTTGGTTGTAAACCTCATAATCGGACCACGAGTGCGTTGCGATGTGATGCAGTTACAAAGGCTTTGACAGCACGTAAGGTAGTGTTGGTCACTCCCTTTCATGGATCGACCAGATGACTGCCCCCCCTGTTTCTACCGCATCGCTGCGTCATTGGCTGATGGCGGTCGTCGCTGCGCTGACTCTCGTCGCGGCTGTCCCCATGCAGAAGGAGAGACAGCAACTCACCGATGGGACGTTCGCGATGAACGATGCGATCCAGTTCTGGTGCGCAGGGAATTTGATTCGACAGGGTCGCTCGCCGTACGAGATCGAGGGACAGGCGACCATCAGCGCGGCTGCGGGATGGGATCGGGAGACGACCGGGATCGGGCGGTACGACTTTATGCCGTACTACTACCCCTACTGGGTCGGACTCGCAGTCGCTCCGTTGACGCTGTTGGACTTTGAGACCTTCACCGCCACCTGGACGGTGTTGCAGTATGCAAGTCTATTGATGGCGTCAGTGCTGCTCTGTCAGATTCCCGAACGCTTTCCTCGTCTGCTGACGGGCGTGTTGATCGTGCTGTTTCCACTCGCGACGCAAGTCGCCGACATGGGTCAGGTGGCCTGCGCACTGTTGATGTTACTCGCCCTGTTGTGGTGGAGCGTCGAACGACGTCGTGACTTGTTGGCCGGTCTCATGCTCGCGGCCCTGTGTACAAAGCCGCAGTTGACGGTCCTTGTGGTGCCGTGCGTGTTGATCTGGTCGTGGCGACAGGATCGCCGGCGTGTCATGCTCGGTTTCGCAGGCGGAGTCGCTGCGCTAGTGACAGTCAGCACCCTCATGTGGCCGAACTGGATCATCGAGTTTCTGCAAGCCCCGTCCACGACACCCATGCTGACCGGGTCGGACCCGTGGAAGCTGACGACCTGGAACGCGGCCTGTCGCTCGCTGGGGGCTGATGGCTTGTGGCTGATGGCACTGACGGCGATCGTCGCGGTGCCTGCGACGATGTGGACACTTCGTACCGCATGGCGACGGGAGTCGGCGTTCGCAGACGTGGTGTCGGTCGGACTGCTCGCGGTGTGGTTCGTCAGCCCCTATGGCCGCAGTTACGACATGGTCGTGCTGCTGTTCCCGCTGATGGTGCTCATCGGCAAGTGTGCGACACTGCCACGCGTGCTGATCACAGGGCTATTCCTGTTCGGTCCTCATGCCTATCAGCGCATCCGCTGGCAGCGTGACGTCTACGCCTTCTGGGGCATGGAGATCTGGTGGAGTTGGGTTCCAGTCGCCTTGATCTTCTTGTGGATCGCACAGGAACGTGGGTGGCTGGAGTCGTGGAGTGCTGAGGGACGGGGTGAGCCTTCACTCACGGCTTCCGCAATTCCATCCGCCTAAATACCCATGTGTCACCGCTGAAAGATGGGCACTAGCTGATAGGGTGGCGTCAGAGCCAACACGGCGAGGGAGGTCGAGTACGCGAAGCCAAGTTCGCCATCGGTTTGATTTGCTTCGCGCGACCAGGAGCCGTTGCGGTTCTGGTTGTCGACCATTGTCTTCAGAAGCGCCGGATAGAATTTGGCGAAGTGGTCGCCCCCCAGTTGGTACATCGCCTGAGAGCAGTAGAAGGCTCCGTAGAAGTAACGGTCTTCGCGGGTCAGTCCCCCACGATTGAAATCGTTGAATTGGTGTTCGAGGATAAAGTCGCCTGTCCGTTTGGCCATTTTGGACTGATGGTCACCGGCGAGCGAAAGTGACAACGCTCCTGCTCCCGCCATACTGCGGCTGAATGAGCTTCTTCCATATCCACGTAGCCCATAGCAGAACGACCCTTTCTCTTCGTCGTAGCATCGCCGCACATAGGCGGCTGCCGCCTCGATGTCTTCCTTCGGGACGTCGAACTCCGCATTGCGGGCCGAGCGATAGAACATGAGGTGCCACGACGTGATCGAGAGATCCGCATCGATTGCTTGAGCGGGGTTGAGGTATCGCCAGCCGCCCTTGTCGTCCTTCCAGCGTTTTGACTTCGCCTGTTCCTTGCGGGTGAATGCGAGTGCATTCTCGATCGCGGTGCGAATTGATTTCTGCTGATCAGTCCCAGTCATGCCATAGACTTCGCACAAGGTGAGCCCGTTGATGGCATGGTTGTAGCTGCCTGAGACAGTGTAATACTGATGATTACGACCAATCGAGCAAATCAGACCGTCCTCGCGTTGCTTCGACATGATGAAGTCGATCGCTCGGCTGAGTTGCTTGGCATACGGCCCTTCGACCGGCGTATGTCCCTGCGAGAGAAATGCTAACACGCAAAAGCTGGTAATCGCAGGCTGGCCAACCTCGTGCGACTTGAACGACCCATCACCCGCCTGCTGCGTGGACAGGAACTTGAGTGCATTGTCGACCGTGGTGTCGAGTTGATCCCATTGCTTGTCTGTCAACGCCGAGCTGGGATCAGATTCTTTGTCGCCTCCGCTGTCTCGATCCTGAGCAATCGCTGTGTGAACCATCATCGACAGGGCAAAGAGCGACGAGAAAGCCGAAAGCCAGACTCGACGATGTACGGGTGAAGAGACTGGCATGAATTACTCCAGGAAATGTTGCGACAACATGGGATATTCGAACTTCACACCCGGCAATGCTCTCACTATCTCTGAAAGATGGGCAGCAACTGGTATGGCGGTGTGAGCCCGAGTACGGCAAACGAGGTTGAGTAAACCATTCCCAGCTCTTTCTCCTCGTGATTGATTTCGGGGGCCCATGAACCGTCTGGGTTTTGGTTGTCGGCCATCGTCTGGAGCAGGTCGGGAAAGAACTTGACAAAATACTCGCTCCCAAGTTGATAGGTCGCCTGACTGCAGTAGAAGACTCCGTAGAAGTAACGGTCTTCGCGAGTGAGTCGACCACGATTAAAATCGGTGAACGGGTGCTCGAGGATGAAGTCACCCGTCTTTCTCGCCATCTCGGAGTTGTGTTCGCCAGCCAGTGCGAGTGAGACGACACCGGCACCTGCCATGCATCGGCTATTCACTCGACTATCAGGACCACGTAATCCATATCGAAACGTCCCCGGGTTCTCAAAGTAACACCTCTTGACGAATTCAAGGGCCGACGAGGTGTACTCAGCGGGGATGTCAAACTCCGCATTTCGCGCCGAGCGGTAGAACATGAGATACCATGAAGTCACTGATAGATCGGAGTCGACGAAATGGGACTGATTGAGATATCGCCAACCACCCTTGTCACCAGCCCAGCGTTTCGGCTCTGTTTGTAGCGTGCGGCTGAATGCCAAAGCTTTCTCAATGGCGGAGCGGATTGCCTTCTGCTGTTTGGAACTGGTCATGCCGTAAACTTCGCAAAGCATCAATCCGTTGATGGCATGATTGTAGCTCCCTGTGTTGGAGTAATACTGATTGCCTCGCTTGATGCTGCAGAGTAAGCCGTTGGCCTGCTGTTGCGAGAGGACAAAGTCGATCGCACGGCTGAGCTGCTTAGCGTATGGCCCCTCAGTCGGCGTGTGGCCACGGGACAGGAAGGCCATCACACAAAAACTAGTCACCACCGGCTGGCCCACGATATCTGTCTGAAATGAACCATCCTTCTCCTGTTTCGTGGCGAGATACTCCAGCGCGCGATCGACCGTGTCATCCAGCTGATCCCATTGTGCGTCCGTCAGCACGGAGGTCGGGGACTGCTCATCTTCATCCTCCTGAGCCTCTAGTGATCGAACCGTCATCAACAACGCGCCAGTGGCAAACAACAGACAGAAGAGTGCTCGTAAGCGATTCTGCATAAGTCAGTCCTCAAGGCAGTGAGTCCAGAGAAGGCCGTCAGTGCTGCGATGGACCGACACCGATTTTGCGCACACCGTGCCTGTCATGGACAGTTGTCCTGCATACCAATCGTATCAGTATCAGCATTCACGCATCATTTTTCAGTCGATCAGTCGATTTCGATCGTTTTTTGAATCTGGTGGATCCTGTGGTCTCAGGACTTCATCAGCTTCTGGAACTGATTCCATGTCCTCGCATTGGCGACGTGTTTCTTCTCCAGTGAAGCTCTCCGCGCGACATCGACGCCGTACGACATGAGGTCGAGGCCGGTCGTTGTGTGGGCGTCGGTGTTGATGACGATGGGGATGCCGTGATCGCGGGCGGCGATGGTTTGGATGTCGTCGAGGTCCAGTCGCATGGGGTGGGCGTTGATCTCCATCATCGTGCCGCGCTCGGCCGCAGCGGCGAACAGGGCTGGGTAGTCAATGTCAGCGGGCTGACGCCGACCGACGAGCCGACCGCTGGGGTGGCCAATGACGTCGACATGCGGGTTTTCGATCGCCATCAACAGCCGTTTCATGATTTGTTTGCGAGGCTGTTTGAGTCCATAGTGCAATACGCCGATGACCCAGTCGGCTTCTGAGAGCACGTCGTCAGCGAGGTCCATCCGGGCGTCTTCGAGGATGTCGCACTCGATCCCCTTGAGAATTTCGATGCCCTTGATCTTCGCGTTGACCTTATCGACCTCTTCCCAGTGGGCCCGCAGACGGTCGGCGTCCAGACCGTTGGCCATGCTCACACGTTGGGAATGATCGGTAATGGCGATGTACTTGAGGCCACGCGCCTTCGCTGCCTCGGCCATTTCCAGAATGGAGGCAGTGCCATCGGTTGCTGTGGTGTGCATATGCAGGTCGCCGCGGATGTCGGAGACCTCGATCAACTCGGGCAATTCCTCCTTTTCCGCAAGTTCGATCTCGCCCCGGTTCTCTCGCAGTTCAGGCGGCATCCAGGCGAGGTCGAGTGCTTTGTAGACCTCCTCCTCGGTGTTGCCCGCGACGAGATCATCCCCTTTGTACAGCCCCCACTCGTTGAGCTTGAGCCCACGGTCCTGAGCGCGGCGACGAACGACGATGTTGTGTTCCTTCGAGCCGGTGAAGTATTGCAGTGCCGCACCGTACGACTCGTCGGGGACCACACGGACGTCCATCTCCATGCCGTTGGTGAGCCGCACGCGCGTTTTGGTGTCACCCCGTTGAAGAACGTCCTCGACCAGTTCATGTTCAGCGACGCGGTCCATCACGGCAGCAGAGTCGGATGACGTGGCAAGCACGTCGAGGTCACCGCATGACTCTTTGCGACGACGACAACTTCCGGCGACCGACGCCCGGTCGACGACGTCGAGCGTCAACAGGTCTTCCACGATCGCCTCCGCTGCATGCGTCGAGACATCCAGGAGGAACCGCTGCCCCGCTGTCGCCACGTGTTCGAGCCCTTCGAGGATCGTTTGCTCTGTCTTTTTGCCGAAGCCTTTCAGTTCGGCGACCCGTCCAGCTTCGCAGGCAGCCTTGAGGTCGTCCAGCGTTTGGACCCCCAACTCTTCGTACAGCTTGCCAACCTTCTTCGGGCCAATGTTGGGGATGAGCAGCATCTGACGGACGCCCGTCGGCACCTGCTCGCGGAGTTCGTCCAACTGCGGGATGGCCCCTGTCTCGATGAGCGTGACAATCTTCTCAGCGAGATCTTTGCCGATGCCGTCGATCTCGGTCAGTGCCTTCGCGCTCTCATCTGCCAGCGTCGCGATCGACTCGGGCAGGTCGCCAATCGTGCGTGAGGCGTTGCGGTAGGCACGCACGCGGAACGCATTGGCCCCCTGAATCTCCAGGAGGTCAGCGATTTCGTCAAAGAAGCGGGCAACCTGTTCGTTCTGCATCGGTGTGACTCACGGCGTTGAAGGATTCGCCATGAATCATATCGAGATGACGTTTGCGAAACGATGAATCATCGCTGCGACTCAAGTGTAATGCAGTTCTTCGCTCTCGACCGGAGCGTGCGATTGCGCGTGTCGGCCAGCGATCTCGTGGGGGCCGTGCCAGCCGGGCAGCAAGGGCATCAGCGGCACCAGGCGAGATCCGAACCATGACGTCTTCGCGACGGGAGCCTCATCGGTGAGGATCGTGTCGTCGTCCGGGTGAATCACGGGATCAATGCCTTCAGCGTCCATGCGTTTGAGTTCGTCCAGGGTAATCGGATGCAGACTGTCCCGCTGCGAGGGGGGCAGGTACTGCTCACGGGCCATGCGGCGGAGGCGGAGTTCTTCGACGAAGTCAACCGGTTCGAGCGGTGCAGCCATAACGTCCTCGCGCGACGAGAGAGGGGGTTACCCTTCTCATCGACGGACGGCGGACGCGGGCACCAACCGGGAACCATCAAGAGGTGCGGGCGACAGGATCGGCAGAACCGGACGAGCCGATAGAACGCTGCGAAACCGCAAGCGTGCCGGGTGGCACGTCCCAGACCAACGGGATGGGCGTGGCGAGTGCGGAATGGAAGATCGAATCCGTAAGAACCGTGCGCCACGCCCTTCCTTTCGTCAGGGCGTGCCACCCGTGACCGCTCAGTTCTGGTCAGGTGACCACTCGGCGGGGAGACGCTGCCACTCTTTGCGGACCTGCATTAGTCCGGCAGAGCAGAGTTCGAACTCGTCACTGAGCCGCCGCAGGACGGGAGCCTCGTCGAGATAGGGCTCGTCATTGAAGGTGCTGGCGATGAAATAGGAGCGTTTGCCCTGCTGTTGGTAGTCAATCAATGCATCCTTGCGATCGAGGGCTTTCAACCGTTTGAGAGCCTCGGGGTAGACACCCGTCCAGAAAAGCGTGAAGTCGCCAATGTGACGGTGAATCTCCCGCTTGGGGTTCGACTCACGCTGCTCGGCTTCAATGAGCATCTCGGCCACTTCGTCCAGCCGCTTGCCGACAACGTCCCGGACCCGAAAGATCGCATCAATCTGCACAAACCTCACGAGCATGTCCGACAGGTAGTCAATCAACGGCGGGTCAGCGACCCCGTACTCCACCTGAAATGTCTGCTCCGTCAAGGCCGCGAACAGACGTTTGAGTTGATCGGCACTACTGAGGACGGGGGCCATGCGAGGCTCCTTTCAGTGGCCCGGCGACAACGTCGACGCGGAAGACAGCCGAGCCTGTTTCGGTGGTGACAACTCCTGAGGAGAGATGCGGGGGTGGTCGATCTGCAGTGAGCCTGCGTGAGTTAGCAGACTGATGTCCAGAGGGGAAGGCGGATCCGCCACCTCTAATTCTGGGGTACTATTTGACACTCGTCAACCGGCGAAATGTGCCGGACGGTCGATTCGATGCCTCGATTCCATTGTGGTCATCCATTTTCGACCCTCTCCCCTTGGGGGAGAGGGACAGATTCTGAAGCGTCAGCGAAGAATCAGGGTGAGGGGTCGACGCATAAGGCTGATGTTTGAACAACTCGCGCGGCGTCCCCTCACCCTGCCTTTGGCGCTCCGCTTGAAGGCTGTCCCTCTCCCCCAAGGGGAGAGGGTGACACAGGTGGCTCGTCGCTGTCATGGCGATTCTGCCAGCATGTCGCCACGATGCGAATCGTCTCGTAGTCGACGCTCTCGCCAAGATGTTCGCGGATTGGCCTGAGACGATCAGGCCCGACCTCAGCGATGGCCGCTTCGATCTTCGCAATCAGCGAGGCGTCAACCCAGCGGATCGGATCTGTGATCTGACGCTGTTTGAGGTACTCAGCAAAGTACCCGCTGACAGTCGAAGTCGCACGCCCCATTTCCTCAGCAACCTCTTCGAGAGACTTGCCTGCCTCGAAGAGTGCAAACGATGCCATCGCGCTGGCCGTCGGTCCCTTGGGGCGATCACTCTTCGCGGCCAGCGCCATTCGGCGCAACTGCTCAGCCGGTGGCAGATCAACGTTTGTCTCGATCTCATGTTCGCGGCAGTGCTCCATGATGAGCGACGTGAATTCTTCCGCGTAGTCCTCACACTTCTTCTGACCGATGCCGTGGACGTGGAGGAAGCCTTCTTCACTCGTTGGGCGACTTCGTGCCATGTCACGCAGTGTGGCGTCGCCGAAGACCATATAGGGGGCCAGGCCCAGATCGGTTGCCTTCTCCGTCCTCAATTTCCGGAGCACCTCATAGAGGTCATGATCAACACCCTCCATGGAGTGCGGATCGTGCGCCTTCGCCTTGCTCGAAGCACTTCGGCTACTCTCGGTCGAGGGAGTGCTGGAGGCTTTTAACAATCGGGGAATGCCTTCGCCTTTGAGGAGTTGCCAACCAGTCTCAGTGATTTGCAGCGTGCCGTACTCGCCGACCTTTGCAAGAAATCCTTGCTGGATGAGTTGACCAATCCAGCCGAGGATGGTTTGCCGAGACTGTTCTTTGAGCAGTCCGTGTGTTGAGAGTTGATCGTGTCCGTTCTCGACGATTCGCTGATCCTTGGACCCCTTGAGCACCTTCGCCGTGTAGTCCGCGCCGAATCGCTGGTCCTGCCGATAGACGGAGGAGAGAATCTTCTGGGCCGTAACCAGCGGATCATCAACTTCATCAAATTCGCCAAGGCAGATGTCGCACGCTTCGCCGCAGTCGGCTTCAAGTTCCTGTCCGAAGTGGCTGATCAGCATGCGATGCCGACACGCCACGGCGTCGCAGTAGTCCATGACCATCCGCAACGAGGACATCTGTGCCGCCTTGAACTCGGGTGAGCCTTCCGACTTGTTGACAATGAACTCCCATGTCTTGAAATCGGAGCCTGAGTAGAACAGGCAACACTCCGCTTCGAGTCCGTCTCGGCCGGCGCGACCGCTTTCCTGCTGATAGTTCTCTAACGACTTCGGCAGACCCGCGTGGATGACGTATCGCACGTCAGGTTTGTCGATCCCCATGCCAAAGGCGACCGTCGCGACGATGATCTGACAGCGGTCCTCGATGAACGCTTCCTGATTCTCCTTGCGGGCCTCGTCCTGCATGCCGGCGTGATAGGGCAGGGCGGAGTACCCGGCTCCCGAGAGGGCACCGCAGATGGTGTCCACCTCTTTGCGGGTGATGCAGTAGATGATGCCGGATTCGTCCTTGTGCCGTTCGATGACGCCTGCGATCTGCCCCATCAGGTTGTCGCGACGTTCGACACGGTACGTCAGGTTCGGCCGGTCAAAGCTGCCGACCAAAACCTCGGCATCATGCAGACCGAGTTGCCGCACGACGTCGTCTCGCACCGGTTCGGTTGCCGTTGCCGTGTATCCATGCACTGCAACTTCGGGAAACTGCTGCTTGAGGATGTTCAACTGCCGATAGTGCGGCCGGAAGTCGTGCCCCCACATCGAGACACAGTGGGCCTCATCGATCGCAAAGAACGACAACTGCACGTTTCCTAACAGGTCGAGCAACCCTTGCAGCGACAGTCGCTCGGGAGCAACGTACAGCAGTTTCAGTCGTTGCTCTCGGATATCCGCGGCGACGTCACGTTTCTCGTCCGGCGACAGTGAACTGTTGATAAACGCCGCCGATACGCCACACGCCCGTAGCGCATCGACCTGATCCTTCATCAACGAGATCAACGGCGAGATGACCACCGCCATCCCCTCCAGACACAACGCGGGCACCTGATAGCACAGCGACTTCCCACCCCCCGTCGGCAGCACCACCAGCGAATCCCGCCCACTGATGCCCGCCAGCATGGCCCGCTCCTGCAGCGGTCGGAACTCCTCATACCCCCAATACTCGCGCATGGTCGAGCGGAGCTGTTCGCGAAGCTCAGGGCTAACATCCGTGGCCGACATACCAGCATGTTACCACGAGACGCGCACGGTCACGACCGTGCGACATGGTTTCACGACTCACTCACTTCGATTTTCAGCGCACGTCCAAGCCAACGGCTCTGAGGCTGTGATATTTTCGTAGGACGGATTTCCAAATCCGTCCACCTCCAAATCGCATTCGTTCGATTCTCGTTTCTTACAGTCAATCTCGACGGACTTGGAAGTCCGTCCTACGGAGAGAGATTCGCCTCTTCAAAACTCACAACCTCTCTGCCGTCGTTCGACAACAGAGTTGTCGGCTTGGGACAGTGTGCGCACACATCACGCAAAGACCTCGGTCCCCGTCAGTTCGATCTCAGGGGCAGACTCTAATCGCGGCCATCGTCGATGCAGACGATACCCGACATACCCCGGCAGCCCCGTGAGAAAAACAAACATCACCCACACCCACGTGCCCGACTCGCCCGTCCGTCGATGATGTCGCCACGTCAACCATGCGAGAGCAAAACTCACCAGGAGGACGAGAATCGTCGCTGGCGAAATCGCAGTGAGTGCTCCCCAGAACACTTCCATTGTCGACGCATCGTGAGCCCAAGGCCCCGGGACATCGCGTGATATGACCATCATCGGGATAAGGATACCGAACACCCACACGAGGGAGGGCACAGCAACCGTCGCCATGTTCGTGTCTATCACGCTCACACGAAGGGATGATCTCGTGTTGACCGGTGTCATCGTCTCGACTTGGCCATTCGGGTCGTACTGGACCACAACATGCGGTCGTTCCGAGATCGTATTCGCCATCTCTTGCGGACCGAGATCGGTGTAGTCAGTCACGTCGGCATCCAACACAGCGTTGCCCTCATCATGAAAGAATCGCAGTTGAGCCTCTTGCAACTCGGGCGGAGTTGGAAACCGGCCAATGAACTCCCCTCGATCGTTGAACTCTTCAATGGAATCTGCAGTTCGCACGACAAGTCTGAGGACAGTCTCATTCCCGGTGTACGCTGTGCGAGTCCCCACACAGATCGCCTCTTCAATCAACGGTGAGACGGTCCGCTGTAGGAAATCAATGTGCAGCACGGTGCCATCCTCCAGCAAAAGAAACGCCCGTCCTCGGCCACGCGAAAGGACTTGGCTCATATCAAGATACCCGTTCGCCAGACTGTAACCGTCGAAGGTAAACTGGTCGTCGAGATTTGGTTTTGACTCCTGAAAGCCCGAAACATCAATGTAGCCGATCCGTTGCAGTCGTTCCGCGTCGTACCCCTCGAAGTAGCCAGCACCTTCTGCCTTGCCGTTCCAGACGAAGAACCAGTCTTCGTTCATCCATGCCCCGCCGGTCAGTTGCTGCACCTGGATTGGTCGACCGCGCGACGCCAAGGCCATCGGACGAGGTGTTGACTCGTACGGCAGGCTCACCCCCGGCATGCTCGGAATCCACTGGACTTCAGGCGGTCGCGGAATCCGGTTGCGGTCGAGGTCCATCTCGAAGTTTCCGCTAGGCGAAAAGTGGTCGTAGTGCCGAATGATCGGCTGCCCGTCCTGTGTCACATCGATCGCTTCAGAAGAGTAATCCTCTCGATGCCTGTTCTTGATGGCGCTCGAGATCGAACTGCCGATCACGATCGCGAGGAACATCAGGATTACGCTCGTTCCCATTGCCAGCACGCTCGCCAGGCAAAGTGCTGAGGGTTTTTCCGATGAACGTGGCATGGCATTCTCCTCACGCATAGTCGCGGTTTCGGGCAGCGAACAGGATGGCAGCAATCAAAATGGCATCTACCGGAAGTGTCGCGATTCCCAACGGAGTGATGAGACCCGGCACTCCGTTAAAAAAGATGAACCCAAAGAACAGGACAGGAACGAGTGGCACCAACCGGCTGACATACCACCGGGCATCTCGCATTCCACAGAGGAATGCCGCGAGATAGCACGTGAGACCGACCAGACAAGCGACAATCGCTTCCGAAGTCATCCACAATTCAAAGGGATTCGCATGCGTACCGGGCGTCATTGCCCAGATGAGATAGATCAACAGTGGAATCGCCGTGGCGACAGCCGTGACCGTGAGACCGGCCGCGAGCTTGGAGTGGATGATGGATCGACGAGACAACGGTCGATGCAGGAGAAACAGCCATGTCCCCTGCACGGACTCAGAGACCGTTTGCCACAAACCAACAATCAACCCTAGTCCTCCGGCGATCCACAACACGGCATCGCGAAACCCCTCCGAAAGGTACGGCAGGGGAACGACAAGTCGTCCCTGATAATTCACCTGACGCCGGAACGACAGAGAAAAGACATCGGGCTGATACCCCATCTGGACGAACAGATACAAGCCAAGGAGCAAGGCGGCGAGCAGGCCGAGCCACCAGGTTTCTCGCAGCTCTTTGATGATCAGGGCTTTGGACATGGTCATTCTCACGAAGTGGAACTTGTAACAGGAGCCACTGACTTTGATGTCTTCTCGATTCCAGACAACAATGGCAGCGGGCGTCTCTCGCCTCGTGTGTATTCGATGAAGGCGTCTTCGAGGTTCAGGTCGATGATGTCGATCACGCGGGGGTTGAGCGACTTGAGCATTTGTTGTCGTTCGTCGGTGAGACCGATGATGGTCAACTCGCGGCGGTAACCGATGACGACGTCGCTGAGGATGCCATACATCGGTGCTCCGTCTTGCTGGGGCAGTGGCGGCGGGGTCTTGTCGAAAGTGAGCACGACCCGTTGGACCTGTTGTTTGAAGTGGTCAGTGGGGGCATCGACTCGCAGGACGCCGTCGACCATGATGCCGATGCGGTCGGCGACCCGTTCGACGTCGCCAAGGATGTGCGAACTGAACAGAATTGTGCGGCCTTCTTTTTGAATGAGTTGAATCAATGACTCAAGCATGTCCCGACGGACGACCGTATCGAGGCCGAGCGTCGGGTCATCGAGGATGAGCAACTCCGGGTCGGGGGCGATGGCGAGTGCCAGTGCGATCTGTGCCCGCTGGCCGCGTGACATCCGCCACACGCGCCGTTTTCGTGAGAGCTGAAAGTGATCGATGATCTGGTCGAAGAGATCGGTGTTCCAATTTTCGTAGAATGACCGCGTGAACTTTTCCAACTGATTGATCGTCATCAGTCGATACAGCGGATGCCCCTCCGCAACATACGCGATGCGTGCTCGTGTTGCCGGTGACATCTCTCGTGCATCCTCACCCAACAGCGTCGCTTCACCCGCATCGGGGACAATCATGCCCGTCAGCATCTTGATCGTCGTGGACTTCCCGGCTCCGTTGCGGCCCAGCAATCCGTAGACGCACCCCTTGGGGATCTGCAGATCAAGATGCCGCACGACGGGAGTGTCGCCGTAGAACTTGGTCAGACCTTTGGTGATGACAGCATGCTCGCTCATGCGCGGGCCTCCCACTGAAACTGTGTGGCTCGCTCCGTCACGGCCTTCAAGAGTTCGTCCTGTGTGAACCCCAGGTAGATGGCTTCGGTCATCAGCCGATCAAGAAGTTCCTTCAACTGCTTTTTGCGAGCCGTTTTGGTCAAGTTGCTCGTCGGCTCAGCAACGAATACGCCCATCCCCTGCCGCGTGTGCAGGACTCCCTCTCGCTCCAACTCGGTATAGGCTCGGGCGATCGTGTTCGGGTTGACGACCAGTGTCCGCGAGAGTTCCCGCACAGAGGGGAGCTTGTCACCCGGCGAAAGCTTTCCTCGCGCCACGGCTTCGCGAACCTGTGTCGCCAACTGACGATAGATCGCTTGCCTGCTGGATGTATTGACCTGAAACTCCATTGCACCTCCACTGTACTATTTGTAGTAGTACAGTTGATGTCTGTCAACCCAACGCGCGCATCAGAGTGATCATCTCGCGTCCCACATACAGTTTGGAGTGATCATTCCAATCATGAGGCGTTGCGAAGTGGCAACATTACAAAACAATTGACGACGAATTGTTGCCGTTTGACAACATCGGCGACGTGAGGCATGTTATCCGTGTAGATATCTCTTTTAGCCGGTGACAAACACTTCCCTGACACGGATCGCTGACATGTCGTTCGTTGCGCATCGCCTCTGTTGTTCCATTTTCCTCACGGCCATCCTGCTGTCAGGCTCGACACAGGCAGCCCTCGTCGTCGCCCCCCAAGCTGTGCTTGCGAACGGACTGGGTGAGACGGCCGGACAGAGTCTGTCTCAAACAATTGACCAGAGCGGCCTCTCAACTGGGTACACCAGTGGAGTCACCGATTGGGATACCTTCGTCGCCGGCGCGCCGACACACAACAGCCTGAGCACAAGCAATAACTGGTTGAGCGCACCGGGAAGCACAACGGGCGTGATCGACTTTGATATGGGCACTGCCTATGTCATTGACCAAATCGCGCTCTGGGATGTCACCCTGACAGGAGCAGTCGACATCAACTCGCTGACAATCTCGGTCGCCACGATGTCCGATTTCAGCGACGCGTTGGTCTCCGACACCATCACGCTCAACGACCCGGCTGGCGTCGACACGGCTCGACCGATTCAGGTGTTCAACCTCACGAACAAGAGATTCGGACGATACGTCCGCTTCACAATCAACTCCAACTCAGGAAGTGTAGTGAACACGGGTCTTGGCGAGTTTGCGTTGGCAGCGACGCCCGAGCCGGGCAGTCTGATGCTTTGCGGCTTGTCGGCCATCGCACTCGGTTGGAGGTCGCGTCGACGGCGACGTCAGATCGCCGAATGACCTTTGCCGGTTCAGCAGAGACACGCTGATCGCTACACTGCCGGCATGAAAATCACATTCCTCGGAGCAGCGGGCGAGGTCACGGGGTCGCAGCACTTGATTGAGACGCGGGACCGGCGGGTGTTGCTGGACTGTGGGTTCTTTCAGGGGCGACGAGCCGAGTCTCGAAAGAAGAACGAGAAGTTCCATTGTCGTCCGAAGGACCTCGATGGCGTCATTCTCTCGCATGCCCACATAGACCACTGCGGTAACTTGCCGGGGTTGTACAAGGCGGGGTTTCGTGGACCCGTGTTCTGCACGGAAGCGACCGCTGACATTGCTGAGTTGATGCTGATGGACTCGGCTCACATTCAGTCGGAGGATGCGAAGTATCTCAGTCGCAAATTGAAGGGCAAGCATGCTTCGGTCGAGCCGTTGTACACCGATGAGCATGTCAAATCGCTGATCAACAAGATGCAGCCGCTCTCGTTTGGCGAGTGGCACGAGTTGGGCGAGGACTTCAAGCTGCGGTTCGTGCCTGCGGGTCACATCCTCGGCTCGGCGATAGTCGAGTTGGACGTGCTCGATGGCACGGACCGCAAGCACATCGTGTTTACGGGCGACCTCGGTCGTCGGGGGATGCCGTTGCTCGTCGACCCGCAGCCAGTCGAGGGGGCGGATGTGCTCATCACCGAGTGCCTGTATGGAGGCCGCGTGCATCCGCCGGCGGGTGACATCAAGCACGAACTCAAGACCATCATCTGCGACACGATGGACCGGGGCGGACGCACGATCATCCCCGCCTTCTCGCTCGGTCGCACACAGCAGATCGTGTACTTCCTCAACGAATTATTCAACAGTGGCGAACTGTGTCCGCTACCCGTGTTCGTCGATAGTCCGCTCGCGACACGAGTGACGAAAATCTTCCGTCGTTATGACAAGACCCTCGACGCCGACGTGCAGCGTTCGTTGCTCACGGACAAGGACGTGTTCTCCTTCGACGGTTTGCGGTATGTCGCCAAGCAGAAAGAGTCGATGGCCCTGAACGATCGTGACGAACCACTGGTCATCATCTCCGCGAGCGGCATGTGCGAGAACGGTCGCGTGGTGCATCACCTCAAGCACGCTATCTCCGACGAACGCAACACGGTCATCCTGATGGGGTATCAAGCCCCGCACACAACGGGTCGTCGCATTCAGGAGCGGCAGGAGTTCGTGCGCATCTTCGGGCAGGAGCAGCCGCTCAAGTGTCAGGTCGAACAACTCAGCGGCCTTTCCGCGCATGCCGATGCAACCGACTTCAAATGGTGGTTCGAGAAGTCGACCGAAAAGGGCAGCTTCGGTCAGGCCTTCCTCGTCCACGGCGAACCCGACCACGCTGCTGCACTGATGCCCATGCTGCGTGAGTTTGTCGACGAAGACATCCACATCCCGCAATGGGGTGAGACATTCGAAGTGTGATCAGTGCACACCTGGTGGCCGAGAAATAACGGATAGACTCACCTGTTAATGCTGCCTCACAAATGCCATAGATCACAGCTGCTGCAATAGCTTGGCCGCCGCGCTCTCAAAGATTTCCTGCCACTCCGGGGCGAGAATGCAATCGCTGTCTTCCTGGGCACCGCCCACGTTGAGGAGTTGCTCCGCGGTTGGGGCGTAATAGATGTAGCCATTGGTGTAACCAGCAACAAACGTGTGCTGATGGGGTGATCGCTCCTTGATGCCCAGTCCAATGGGAACGGTCAGTTCACCAGGAGACGTGACCAGCACAAAGTCGCCGATCCGCAGACCGACCATTTCCACGTCGATCGTACGTTTGCCAGAGGCGATGAGACTCGCTTGATGCTTTTGGAGGAGCCGCAAGTTTGTCTGCAGGCGAGTGAGTTCCTCCATGGTGTGCACGTTTTTTATGTAGGCCTGCATATTCCTACGATTGTCCGCGTCAAGCTTACGGAGATCCTTGCGACCGAGCGCATCGTCATGCAGGTAGCGGTGTGAGAACGAGGAAGGAAATTCGCCGGAGACGCTGTACTTCACGTACAGCGGCAGGAACGTCTCGAAGTTCAGGCTTGTCCCGGTTAGCGATTGCAGCAACTGCCGCTGTTTGTCCTCCAACTGAGCGATGCGTTCGGCTCGGTCGCCGCGCGGGAGCGTGATCGTTTTGTTCAGTAACTCGAAACGATCGTCGTCGTGGCATTCGATCTTTCGCACGGCGGCCAGCGTACTCAGGCCGAGCATGTTGCCTAGCGGCTCCGCATCGCGCGGGTGATCGACGTCCTTGTAGGAGATGGGGTTGATATCACCGCCGCATCCCTGCACAAACAGAGCGACCGCTCCGTCTCCGAGATTGTCCTCGATCACCTCAGACGAAAAGCCCGTGATGTCGGCTGTGTTCGCACCACTCGCCACACCCTGAATCGGATGGCAGGCAAAGTTATAGACGACGGCGAGCGTGCTTCCGTCCTCCCGATCGAGACGGAGCACTCCGATCTCGGGGTCGACCGGCCCGACCTCTGCGAGTTCCTCGTCTGGCGGGAGCGAGTAGGCATGCCTCACATCGACCGTTCGTCCGCTCTTCAACTTAATCCGTCGATTCTCCATGACGCGGTCCTCATGCCCGACACCCACGCCGACAGTGACCGGGACCAAGTTCGCCATTGCCGCCTTCACTGCCTCGATGGTCTTCACGTCCACGTCGGCACAGGGGATGCCATGACAGTGACTCGCATTTGCCACCACATGCGTCGGCTCGATCCCGCACTCCTGCAACTGCTGGCGGACCGCTGGGAGATAGTCGTTATTGACGTACCCAATCTCACCAATCGCCACAACATCGAGCGTCAGCAGGACAGCGGTCGTGTCGTCATGACGGAGCACAAGTGCCCGCACATGCAACCGCCCGTCGACCGGGCCGGCTTCGTAATTCGTGATGTCAACCTTCGCCGCCCCGGCGAGAACTGGCCCTGCATGAACCACCGATTCTGACCACGGGGAACTCCACAGGACTACGATCAGGGCGAGCGACAGCCATCTCCCCACACGGCATCGTCCGCTGTGATTCGAGTCATCGAAAGCCTTAGTACGTGCCACGTTCAGTTCCTCACAGATGGTGATACTTCGCGCCTGCACTGAAGTCGAAGGCAGCAACGGGCGCTCATGCCGGCAGGGATGCGGGGGATGGCATCCACGCTACCGAGGTGCAGGAGCGATGACAACACTCGCGGACAACCTTGCCCTCACACCGGTCACACCCGTTTAATGCGGACGGCGTCGGCGATGACGTAGCCGTTGGCTTTGTTGGTGAGTTGGACGCTGAGGGTGCTGCTGGTGATGCTCACCGTTTGCAGGTCTTCCCAGGCGGTGCCGAGGGAGTCATCGTCATC
>JAJDEJ010000217.1 GCA_029259815.1 Planctomycetaceae bacterium
TATCTCAAGGGGCGCAAAATCCGTGATGCCGAAATGAACGCCATCAAACTGAAACGCAATGCGTTCCACGGTGATTGGAACTATCAAATCGCCCCACGTAAGAACTAGAACTTCGATAGTTTATTTACGAACGCACCCTTAATGCGTCGACGATTGCTTTAGCAGCGTCGAATAGACTTGTCGAGGCTTGATTTGAATGTTGCGTCATGAAGCCCTCCCGATACATGTATGTCGGAGAGAATTAAAGGCGAATCTGTTTCTGGTGGCCGAACTTTGAATTCGATAGCGGTTATCGTGAGATATCCGCGCATGGGTATCCTAACTCCCGGTCTCCGGGTCTTCAACGTGTCGCCATTCGGCTATCGTGACTAATGCAGTTAACTCGGGTGAAACGAAGTGTAACCCACCTTTCGACGATGGGTTTCGCGATTTCGACACGCACCCGACTGAACTCCCCTCCCTCCGCGTGTCTCTGCGGTCCTCCGCGTCTCCGCGTTGAAACTGACCTCACAAACCACGAGCAACACCGACAGGGGACTGACGTCCCCCGCTCGCCTACGGGGTGACGTCCATCACGGGCATCGTGAGCATGATGCCTTCGTTGTGGATGATGTCGAGTTGACGCAGGGCTTGCTTCAACAGGGCCAGTCGCTCGGGGTCGGCGGCTCGCAATAACGGACCGGCGGCGTCGAGGAGGCCGAGGGAGAGGTGCTCGTCGTCGTCCTTTTTGCTGGGGCCCATGTCGGCGAGGAGCGTTTCCAGGAAGCTCTTGGGACGAGGGACGATGCGGATTTCGTACTCGTCCGCTTCGAGCTTCGCCTCATCGGCAATGTACTCGATCGCGGCGTCGAGGCCGCCGATGCGGTCGACGAGGCCCAGTTCGAGACCCTGCTTGCCGGTGTAGACGCGGCCGCCGGCGATGTCGTCGATCGGCTTTGTCAGACGGTCGCCGCGAATGTCGGTGACGTGCTTCTTGAAGACGCCGTAGATCTCGTTCATCCAAGTTTGAAACTGCTCTTCCTCTTCGTCGGTGAAGGTTGCGTAGCTGCTGAGGATGTTGGCGTTCTCGCCGCGTTCGATGGGACTGAAGTTGATGCCGATCTTTTTCCACATGTCGGTGGTGACCAGCTTGCCGGCGACGACGCCGATCGAGCCGGTGATGGTCGCTTCGTCGGCATAGATGATGTCTGCACCGCAGGCGACGTAGTACCCGCCACTGCCGGCGACGTCGCCCATCGAGACGACGATCGGCTTCCTCTCCCGCACCCGTTTGGTGGCGTTGAGGATGATGTCACTGGCGACTGCTGAGCCGCCGGGCGAGTTCACCCGTAGGACCATCGCCTTGATCGAATCGTCACGAGCGACCTCGTCCAGTGCCTCTCGCAGTGGCGTGCTGTACGCGCCACCGGCTGCTCCGAAGAACGATGCTTGGGGTTCGCCGACCATGATCGGTCCGTCGACATAGACGATGGCGACTGCGTCCTTCGTTGAGCGACGCGTCTGCGGTCCAGAGAGGATCTGGCCCCAGAGTTGGAGTGCAGCGAACGGGTTGTTGAGGTCGGGCATCGACGACTTCTTTTTGCCGTACGATTTTTTGAACTTCAGGTCCTCGCCATGTTGCTCTTTAATGTGAGCCTCGAAGTCGGCTCGTGTCTCGACGGCATCGATGATGCCCTGCTCCTTTGCGGACTCAGCCGAGTAGAGTCCTTTGTTGATCCAATCGTGCACCTGCTGCTCGTCGACATCGCGTCCTTCGGCGATCAACCGAATGATCGAGTCATAGATGCCGTCGTACAGCCACTTGGACATCTCCTTCGACGCATCGCTCGGACTCTTGCGCATGTACTGCTCAGCAGCCGTCTTGTGCGAGCCGCAGGTCAGAAAATCGGGCGTCACGCCGACGAGGTCGAACAGACCCCGCAGATACATCTGCTCGCCGTAGAGGCCATTGATGAACAGGTCGCCCGTGGGCACCACGCTCAACCGTGTTGCCCCGGCCAGCAGTGCATAGGAGCCGGTCGTGAGAGATTCGGTGTGGGCATAGATCGGTTTGTCGGCCGCTTTGAAGCGTTCCATCGCTTGCCGCAGTTCGTCCAATTGAGCTGTGCCAACTGCGGGACTCTGCAGCAGGACGACCGCTGCACGAACGTCGTCGTCCTCAGTCGCCTGATCGAACCGCTGCACAAGTTTGAGCAGTGATTCCCCCCCCTGCGGACCAAACGGCAACGCCTCCGCCGTCGGCGTCTCAGAGAGCGCACCCTTGATCGTGAACACGGCAACCTCGGCCCGCCGCTTGCGTTTGGGCCGTTCAGAGTCGCCCTCCTCTGCCGCCAAGAGTCCCGCCGGCAGCAGCAGCGTGGTGATGAGAAGAGTAGCCAATCGTCGCGAACGGGCGGACAGCATGAGTCAGGTTCCTCGGACAGCGATGTGAGTCAAACGGGCCAACGCGACAGACGGTTCGTCGGATCACCCGGATTCTTGGATTTTCTGGAGTATGGAGGCAATACCTCGGCACTCATCCCATTGTTGCAGAATCCTTGGACTTGGGAAGACTTGTCCGGAAACGTTGTCTTCCGAGCGGATTGCGAGGTTGGATTGACCGCGAAGACGCGGAGGGC
>JAJDEJ010000218.1 GCA_029259815.1 Planctomycetaceae bacterium
TATCTCAAGGGGCGCAAAATCCGTGATGCCGAAATGAACGCCATCAAACTGAAACGCAATGCGTTCCACGGTGATTGGAACTATCAAATCGCCCCACGTAAGAACTAGAACTTCGATAGTTTATTTACGAACGCACCCTCAGTCAATTCATCGAAGGCGATTAACGCCATGTGCTCTGGATTCAGGAACATCAGTCTTGAGATCCCTATAACCAAAGCGAACCACATCCAAAACAACAATAAACTGCAGGCAACATATAGTATAGTCATTCTTACTCTCTGTAATGGCACGATTGGAACGAACGCGCGTGCTATCGCGGATGCACCGTCAGTGTACGCCTTGCTTTAATGAGTGCGGACCTCGGTACTGTCCACAAGTCCGACGTACGTCACGCGTCACCGGGTACTCGCGAAAGATTCTCAACTTCAAAACCGCCCGACTCGCGTACTCCGGTGCACGCGATTGTTCGTTGGCATTCGGCGGGTAAGCTCTACGAAGGTATATGTCGAAGCCCACATCACCAGAATCGCCACCACGGGCAAAGTCGTTTGAAAACCACGTTTGCATATCGTGCGACAGCCGGATCATCGCAATCCATGTACGGTTGAAGTTGAGCCCGGACACCATCCTTCTTTGTCTTCATGATACGGCGAGTCTTGCGAATTGATGCCTCCAAGCCGTCAAGAAACTGAAGCAACTCTGGACCAGTCTTCTTGGTCCCATCGGCATGTTTCATGGGATCATAATCACCGGATGCCAAGTGCGAAATCTCGTCGTACAAGTTGCCGCCGGGCATAGCGTCTTCTCCAAGGTTTTTTCGGGATCGATCAGGGAACGCAGGTGTATGTGTCAATCGGTGCGAGTGGGTGATAAGGGAGGCGCATTGTAGTCAGGCACGATTAGGTTAGCCAACGAACGACCAGCCACGTACGTCCGGCTGTGCCGGACGACACTGGGGATTGAATGCCTCGACTGAGTTGCGTCCGGCGGGAGCCGGAGCGACGTCACTGTCAGCAGCGACTTCATGATAACACCTCGGCAGCCGCCGCTATTCTCATGATCCTTGCACTCGTTGATCAAGCCAGCGCTTAAACGACATCTGACTCTCGTCCGAATGCCTCCCCGCAAGCAGATTCTCGACGCTGATGTCTTCGTCCAGATCGGGCCAGTGGATGCCGCGACCGCCGGCGGACAGTCGCCAGTGATTGCGTTCGTCTGGGGTGCCGTGCGAGAGGCGTGGATACCACGCGACAGGAACGGAGATCGTGCGGCCATCGGTCAGGGCGACCGCTAAGGTGTCATCATTCACCTGCACGTCAGCAGCGGTCGGGGTTTGTGATTCAATGTTTGACGAACTCATCCCAGGCACCCTATAGTCATTGTTGATGTGGCAGGACTGCGGAGAGAGAAATCCGATCACTGTGATTGTCGCTGCTCGAACAGCCCTTCTCGCAGAAAGTCCGGGCGGTCGGTCGTGATGGATTCTGCGCCGAGAGCTTGGAATGTTCGGGCGGCGTTGAGGTCGTTGATGGTCCAGACGTGGAACTCGTTGCCCTGTTGGCGGATGGCTTGGACGAATGACTCGTTGATGACCTGGAGTTCACCTTGCGAGCCGAGGCCGGTTGCTGCGGTCTGCTTGAGCGTCTGGCAGACTTCGAGTTGACTCGGCGTCCAGGGGCTGTTGTCGGTCTCCTGTTTGTAGGAGGTGAGCCAGTTGGCTTTGTATTGGGGCATCCGCTGTCGTG
Source organism: Planctomycetaceae bacterium (assembly GCA_029259815.1). GTDB lineage: Bacteria > Planctomycetota > Planctomycetia > Planctomycetales > Planctomycetaceae > JAHBXU01. The sequence goes on from JAJDEJ010000218.1 coordinate 1,746, forward strand.
CTTGTGTGACGACCTCCTTGTTGAAGCAGATGATCACGATCTGCCTGGGCTTGAGGCCGGAAACGGCCAGTTGGGCTTCGAGGACCGGGAGAATCTCCGGGCCGCACTTGATCTCGACGAAGATGCGGCCTTCGTCGGGGACCGTCTCCATGACCTGATTCAGAGTCGGCATGCGTTCGCCGGCGTACTTGGGGCTCTTCCAACTGCCCACATCGAGTGATTGCAGTTGGGCGAGGGTCGATTCGGCGACGGTCAGTTCCGCATGAGCGGGGGCCGTGCGTGCGGTGGTTTTGTCATGAATGCAGACGATCTGGCCGTCTTTGGTCAGGTAGAAGTCGCCTTCGATCCCATCGGCCCGTCGTTCCCACGCCAGCTGAAACGCAGCCAGCGTATTCTCCGGTGCATCGTGAGACGCACCGCGATGGGCAATGATCAACTGGGCCTGAGCCCCGCCGGCCAGACAGCTTGCCGTCAACGCGACGACCATTATCTGAGAACAGTGTTTGAACATGACTTGCTCACATCGTGGTGTGTCGGACATGAACTGGTCTGATCTGAGTTGACAGGTTGGGGTGGCAGGGTCAGCAGCGAAGCGAATGGCCCTGACGTTCGGCGTCCACTCGCGCCGGGGCCTTCCGCTTCGCTTCAGACCCCGCCACCCAACGTTCCAGTTTTGCACTTCGCTTACGGTGATCGCAAGGCGTTAGTCACGACATCTGCCGGCACGACCAGGACCGTTCCGTGTCGCATGTGTTTGGTGGGGAGCGACATGTCTGCTGAACGGTTGGTCCAGGTCATGAGGTCGGGGCTGGTCGCGAGGCAGTAGGAGAACTGGCTGCCGGGGGCATCCCAATACAGGAACCAGACGCCGTCGCGTTTGAACAGGGACGGGCCTTCGCCCATCTGGTCGACGATGTCGGTACCCGCTCCGACGATCGGCGGACTGAGCGTGGTGTCGTACGGGCCTTGCATGCGTTTGCTGAAGGTGAGGCGGAGGTTCTTGCCTCCCTGTTCAGGTTTCATTTCGTGCTTGATGACCATCACCCAGCGGTCATCGGCGGCGTCTTCCGTTCCCCGGTCGTCATGAGCAATGGAGGGATCGATGACGCTGAATTCGGGGTCCTGCGGACTAAAGAACAGCTCGGGTTTCGAGAAGCTTTGGAAGTCGTTTGTCCGCGACGCGTAGGTGCGATGATCGTATCTGTGTTGGTCAGAACTGCCGTCATCGTCCTGGAGTTCGGCCAAGGTCGTGGAACTCCAGAGGATGAGAAACTCTTGCTGCTCCGGATCCCAATGCAACTCGGGTGCCCATGTGTTCTTGACCTCGGTGAAGTCTCCCCAGATATCGATCTTCGTCGGCTCACTCCAATGCAGCAGGTCCCGCGAGTGGGCGTAACCGATGCTGCGTGAGTTCCAACTGGTCGTCCAGACCATGTGAAACTCGCCCTCATGCCACACAATCGACGGGTCTCGCGTGAGGCTCTCCTCCCCCCAAGGAGGTGCCGGCATGACGACTTCGCCATCGTTCAGCCATTCAAACTTCAGTCCATCATGGCTGGAGACGAAGTACACCCCCGTCTCTCCGTTGCCGAGAAAATATGGCAATAGGAAGACATCCTTTGCTTCAACATGTCCCACAAGGAGTGTGAATGTCACGACATTAAGCAACACACAGGATTTCAACACGGCGATGGCTCCCTTGTGAAAGATGTCGGCAGATGGCGCGACTCGGACAGATGTCGCCCCGTGTCAAGAAAACCACCACCAGTTTTCCTTCATCCATTCGAGGAAACCGTCTCGAAAGACAAAGCCCAATCCGCCGCAGATCAACGCACCGATGACAACTGTGTCACCGGTAAACAGAAAGGGTTCGTCGATCAGCCACATGCAAACACCCAGTCCCGAGAAGCCCCCGATAAACACTCCCCAGAGGGCCCCTTTCAATCCATCGGTAATTTGATGTCGCATGTCTGTTGTTCGCGGCTGAATTCGATCTTGTCCTCAATTTATCAGCGTATGACTGCACTTTCTGAGAAAACGCATCCGATGCGGCGGAATTGGTCTTCACAAAGTTGGCTCATCCCTCACGCTTTGGTTGGGAGACCGAAGTCCGCAAGGGGGAGAGCCAAGGATGGCATCTTACCACGCACCGCGCGAGT
>JAJDEJ010000219.1 GCA_029259815.1 Planctomycetaceae bacterium
TGCATCTGCTGCGCTTCCGGCGCTTCCTCAACTGGCTGGCCCAACAAACCGAACTCAACCTGCATGGCACCACTCCCTACAAAATCGAGTGGACCACCTGAGATCAAACAGCAGACCATTTTGGAACTACTGAGATTTGAAGTTCGAGAGTTTCGGCTGTGCGTCTCACGACGCTGAATGAGGTGTGCGAACTTTGGCGGATGGATAGCAGATGTCAACAATGACCTCAATCAGCAGTCGACTTATTGTGCGAAATTGCTGTTGAACCGGACTGTTGCGCGATTAGTGTGGCAGTTTCTGCCGGTCACTTCGCTGCGAACCGGCTCAGTCCATTGAGAAAAATCGTGACGGCGACATCCTGCTACTGCATTCAAGAAGTGGCGCTCAGCGAAATTCCCGGTTTCGTGCTGCCGTCAGCGGCGAGCTTGATCATTGAGTGACCAGTCATAGTCGAGATAGCTGACGGAGACGTCGCCGCGACTGACCAGAGCTTGCGACTCCTTTGGCAAGTAGGGCTTGATCGTCTGCAATTGCTGGGCCTGCGTGCTACCGAAATCTTCGTCGAACCAGCTGAGGATTGAGCTTAGCTTCAGTGTGCGACTTGCGGTGTCGATCTGCAGGTTCTTGCGACGGGAGAAGAAGTCACGGGCGTTATCGGCAAGTTGCTCGTCAACCCGAGAGGGCGTGTAGGCTTCGTTGCGAAGTCGCGGGCAACCGATTGACGCACAGACGATCGCGAAGTGGATGCGGGGTTCGTTCATCTTTCGCAGGATCTTGTGCTCGATTTGTTCGAGCGAGTACTGGTGATCACCGACGATGAGTGGCAGGTCTTGCCAGATGTTGTATCCGAACACCTTTGCAGTGTGATTCCGGATGCTGGTTGTGGGGTACTCCTGCAGGATGCCTTCGATTGTGACTGCGTTGTAGGCGTTGATCCAGAACGCGAGTTTGGCATCTGAACTTGCAGGCTTCGTCGTCGAGCCCCGGCTGAGGCTCTGCAAGTAGCGGTTCAACGACTTGCGGTCGGCCTTGGAGGCTTTCCATGCCGAGTAGTCAACATTGCCATCTTCGTCGACATACTTGGCTAACAGAGTGTCAAAGGACGAATGGTCAATGTCATTCAGGGAGATCTGCTGCGTTGCGGGCCACTGTTTGCCGAGCGGCGCCTTGGCGAAGACCACGCCAGGAGGAACGCTCAAGCCACAAACGATCACCGCCAGAACAATCAGCACCCGCAACGCAGCAGACCTCCCCGTCAACTGACACCATTCTTGCATCGCCAAACGCCCGCTAATCAAAAAACGTCGTTGTCCATTGCTCATGAAATGCTCCTTCCTGGTTTGCAATCGTTCGCTCCATCTCATGTCTGCTGATTATCGAGCAGAGACGCCTTGTCGGTCTGTGAGACACCACACAAGTTCAGAAAGTTGATCCAGTTTGTTCTGTGATCGCGTGGACTCCAATCCGTCCAGCGACTTGGAGTGCAGGTGCGAATGTGAGATACTACACTGAGCGAGAAGTCACGTTTGGGCATAACGGGTATGGCTTCAAGCCAGTCCCACGAACGAGACGGCAGACGTCGTCACTGCGACACCGAAACATCATCCAACAGGAGGAGCACTCATGAAGCGGACGGAAATGAACAGACGGGATTTCACACGATTGACCGCCGCCGCCTTTGGCGGTGTCGTCGCCGGTTCGATGGTCGGCTGCGGAAAGACGGCGACCGATGCTCCGGCACCAGCCGGTGGTGGTGGAGACGCAGCGCCTGCAGACGCAGAGCCCGCAGATGCTGAGGGCAGCGGCACTACTGATGCAGGCACAGCCGAAGGCGAGACGGAAACGGTCTCCCTGATGCTCGAAGATCCGCACGTCTGCCGCGGGCTGAACACGTGCATGAACAAGGGAGCCAGTGGCGAAAACGCCTGTGCTGGTCAAGGAACTTGTGCAACTGCTGCTGCCCACTCGTGCACCGGTCAAAACGAGTGCAAGGGCCAAGGCGGCTGCGGAGGTGAGCATGGCACGAACGCCTGCAAGGGCATGGGCGGTTGTGGTGTGCCACTCGAGCATGGCTGGGAAGAAGTCCGAGCTAAGTTTGAGGAGGCCATGTCTGCTGCCGGCAAGGAAGTCGGAGCCGCGCCTGCCGCCGGTTGATATGACCAGTGCATCTCGACGAATGACGCAAGCTCACGGACTCGGGTTCGTGAGCTTGTCTGCCGTCTCGTACTCTGGAATGACGTGATCTGATGGTGACTGCTCGTCTGGGACATCCCCATTTGGGATTGGGTGTGGGACTGCGGAGTGTGCACTACCCCCACATTCTCAAGGAACATCCCGAGGTTGACTGGTTCGAGATCATCTCTGAGAACTACATGGACTCTCAGGGACGTCCGCGGTACGTGCTCGAGCAGATTGCCGAGCGGTACCCGATCGTGATGCACGGAGTGTCACTGTCCATCGGGAGCACTGATCCTCTCAATCACGAGTACCTGCACAAACTCAAGACGCTCGGGGCGAGCGTTCACGCACATTGGATCTCCGACCATCTGTGCTGGACGGGCGTTGCTGGTCGGAACACACATGACTTGTTGCCCGTGCCGCTCACCGAGGAGACGCTACGACATGTTGTCGATCGCATCCGAGTTGTCCAGGACGTGCTCGAACGACCGTTCGTGCTCGAGAACCCGAGCAGTTATGTGACGTTTGCGTGCTCGGAAATGCCCGAGTGGGAGTTCATCAGTCGCATGGCGGAGGAAGCCGACTGCGGACTTCTGCTCGATGTCAACAACGTGTACGTCTCCAGTGTGAATCACGACTTCGACCCGATCGAGTATGTCGAGAATGTGCCTCATGAGCGAATCGTGCAGTGTCATCTGGCGGGTCACACCAACTGCGGTACTCATCTCATCGACACGCACGACGGACACGTGATCGACCCGGTGTGGGAGCTGTACCGTCGGGCGCATCAACTGACCGGCGGCATGTCGACCCTGCTGGAATGGGACGCGCGCATCCCGGAGTTCCCCGTCGTGCATGCAGAGGTGCTCAAGGCGAAACAGCATATCTCCGACGAGTTGGAATCGCCGCAAGGCACACCGAGACCGGAGGCCGCGAAACGATCACACGCTGAGGATGATGTCGATAATCACATCTCGGAGCCGGTCGTCCCTCATCCCGCTGTCCTCGTGGCGGCAGAAGTCGAATGAGCGATCCAGTTTCCGAGCTTAATCGCCTGCAACGCTGGATGCAGTCTGTCATCACGCACCCGGATGGAGTGGCAGCGGGCATCGACTCGGACTCCGCGCGGCAGCACATCGACGTGCAACGCAGTGCGGTCGAGGAGGTCATCAGTCGGTCACAGGCGCTTGACAGCATCGAGCGGCTGCACGTGTACGGCAACGCCTACTACGCACGGCTGATCGAGTGCATGGGTGGCGAGTTTCCAGCGACACACGCAGCACTTGGCGAAGAGGCGTTCAGCGGGTTTGTGATGGGGTTTCTGCAAGTGTCTCCGTCGACGAGCTACACGCTGGGCGAGTTGGGACGGGCGTTCCCAGAGTATCTCGCAAGCTCACGACCACCGCGTGAGATCGATGGTCCCGACTGGGCCGACTTTCTGATCGAGTTAGCGACACTGGAACGCACCTACAGCGATGTCTTTGATGGGCCGGGAGAGGAACGAATCACACTGATGCAGGCGGACGACCTGTTGTCGATTCCGCCTGAGAGTTGGGGTGATGCCCGACTACAGACCGCAGCGTCGTTACGTCTGCTGACGTTTCAGTTCCCGGTGCAGGAGTACGCCGCGTCGATTCGTAAGCAGGAAGAGGCGACCATTCCACAATCTGCAGAGACGCGGTTAGCCATTAGCCGTCGGGACTACATCGTCCGCCGTCGTCCCCTTGCGCCGCTGCCCTATGCGTTGCTTCGGCAACTTCAACAGGGAGCGACGCTCGGTGCTGCGATTGAGACTGCGGTCTCGAATGCAGAGACGGACGTCGACATGTCGACGTTCGCCGCCCGGTTGCAGGAATGGTTCCGCAGTTGGACGGGTGATGGATACTTTGTCGGTGTTGATCTTGAATCTGATCAGAGTGTGACGAAGTAGTTCTCTGCAGCCGTATCGATTGTCTCTTCGTTCATCTCGAGCGGGCGTCCGTCGAACTCGCAGAATGTTTTGATCTGCATGAGCAGATCCCGCGGATGGCAATAACGGAATCCTCGTTCCTTCTCGACGAAGTGCGTCTTGACCATGTAGTCGTACGTTGCCTGGTCAAACTCGATGTCGAGTTTCTTGGCCATGATCTGGAAGACGTTGAGGAACTGTTCGTCCGTCGGATTCGGGGCCTCGACTTTGTAGGGAATACGGCGGAGAAACGCTTCGTCGACGAGATCCCGAGGGGCAAGATTTGTCGAGAAGACGATCATCTGTTCGAAGGGGACACAGATCTTTTTGCCACTGGGCAGGTTGAGGAAGTCGACCGCGGTTTCGAGGGGCACGATCCAGCGGTTCAGCAGGTCGGCTGGACTGCATCGCTGACGACCAAAGTCGTCGATCACGAGCAATCCGCAGTTGCTCTTCATTTGCAGCGGGGCTTCGACGACGCCGCTGTTGCCAACAACCGTCATCTCCAGTTGTTCGAGTGTCAATTCACCACCGGCGATGACGGTGGGACGCACGATCTTGATCCAGCGATGGTCGATCTTGGGATCGTCACTGGGAGGGGCCGCATCGTGAACGATGGGATCGTACAGACGCACAATTTCGCCGTCGTAGACGAGTGACCGGGGGATCCAGATGTGCTTGCCGAAGGCTGCACAGATGCGTTGGGCGATACTGGTCTTGCCGTTGCCCGGCAGTCCATACAAAAACATGGATTTACCGGAGGCGACCGCCTGTCCGACTTGGCTGAAGAACTTGTCCGGCAACACAAGGTCGCTGACGGCTTGGCGCAGATCGTCTTGACTGGGGGCTTTGGTCCGCAGTGATTGTTTCTCAACCGATGCGATCCACTCATCATGTGTGACGGGAGTGGCCCCGAAATAGGTCGATTGCTCGCGGTATCGTTTGGCGCGTTCCCAACCGGTCGTAGTCAGTTCATAGACGTAGTCCTGCATGGGAGCGGAGGTTTTGTGTGAGACGAGTTGCCCCCTCTTGAGGTTGCGCAGGAATTCGTCCAGCAGGTGAAACGGGAGACAGAGCTGAGCGGAGATCTCGCGACCACTGGCGATGCCCCGGTTCTGCAGGAACTTCAGAGCCAGCGATTCGACGAGATGCTCCGAGATGTTCCCCTCGGCAAATGTTTCGGGCGCGGATGGAACGAACCCCGTATCGTTCTCAGGAAGATGACCCTGGAGTTCCTGCAGGGCAGAATCTTTGAGGACACCAGAGATTTTCAGTGCGTCAAGTTGTTCCAGCAGCATGGCCGCGCCTCGAATGGATGGATGTGAATTGTTGAACTCTAGCTCTCAGACGTGGGGGATAGTCTGACGCAAGAAGTCAACAGGGGGAGTTGGCGACCATTTGTAGCGGGTGTGAGGGAAGTTCATGCGTCGACCGTACAGAGCCAACGTCTTCGTGGGCGAAATGCGTGCCCTGCGACGACTTTGGCGATTTTCCGGCTTGGGGAAAGGGGATTTCCCGCTGGCGTGTGGCACGTTGACAGGACACACTTGGCAGGATAGAGTGCCGCGCGCTCACGCTGCCGCACGCGCCGCAAGAGCCATCAGATTGACTGAATCATGACAAGCCATCCTCATTCTCCGCGAGTCAAACGGTCCACTTCGGATGCCCGTCGCTCTCGATTGCGGAGTTTGCTCATGAGTGGTTTGGTCGTGATTCCGCTGGTGGGATGTGATCAGCAGGCGGGCCGGCTGCCAGCACCGGATGTTTCATCAGTTCCCGAGGCTCATCAAGCGACATCCGTTGAGACCATCGACGCCCGAAGTATGTCACGTTCATCAACGATTCCAGTGACGACTGTTTCGTCGACCGTGACGACTTGGAAGCCTGGTGGTTCGGAGAGAGATTGGCAGTCGATCGTCATCCATCACACGGCCACTGAAGCAGGCAGCGTCGAGAGCATCCATCGAATTCACCGACAGCGGAAGGATGCAGCTGGCAACTCTTGGCGTGGGATTGGCTATCATTTCGTCATCGGCAACGGTCACGGCATGGACGACGGAGCGGTGGAAGAGACGTTTCGCTGGCGCGAGCAACTCGAAGGGGCACACGCGGGCATCTCTCGTTACAATGAGCAGGGTGTGGGGATCTGTCTCGTTGGGGATTTCGAACAACGTCCGCCGAGCGAGGCTCAACTCACTTCGCTCAAGCAATTGATTGCCTGGTTGTCCCAGGAGTACGACATCTCGGTCAAACAGGTGAAGGGCCATGGACAGTTGAAAGCGACAGCTTGTCCCGGCAAGTTCTTCCCCATGCATGAGTTCATCGGTCGTGGTCCCACGGCCTTCAACAACACAACTTTTTCCCTAACACACCATCCACAACTCTGACCACGAAGGAAGTGTGAAAATGTCAGACAGAACGGAGTCCGCAGCCCAGCCAGGATCGGCTGTTTATTCCCAGCCCTCCTCGGGGGCATCGTTTGGAGGACCCGTCGCCAAGGACGCAGGAGGCACGATGGACTGCGGCTTGCCGGCTGCCCATTGTGCCATTTATGCGCCGCCTTCGTACGAGGCGGGTTACGCCTATCCGCTCGTTGTGTGGTTCCACGATCAGGGGGGTGATGAGCGGGACGTGTTGAATTGGCTGCCACACATCAGCGACCAGAACTATCTGGGAATGGGACTGCGTGCCCCGCTGCCGGTCACCAATGGTCTTCCCGGTCAGCGACGTTGGTCAACCAGCGAACGATTTTTCGATCTCCTGGAAGAGGAACTGGCGACTGGCATTTGCGACCTGTCCGAACGTATGAACGTGCATCCGCAGCGGATCGTCGTGGCGGGAGTTGGACAGGGAGCAACCGTCGCCCTGCGGATACTTCTGCGTCGACCGGAGTGGTTCGCGGCGGGCGTCTGTCTCAATGCAGACTGGTTACCAGCCAACCGACTGGAGTGGTGGGGCCAGTACGTGAGCAAGCCGCTCTGGCTTGGACACGCGCAGGACTGGCGGCTGCTCACGTCACGTTCCGCGATCCAGTCGACGAAGCTCCTGATGTCAGCCGGCTTCGATGTCACGCTGCGTTTCGATGATTTCGACGAACTCCAACCGGTCGCGCTGGCTCGTGAAGTGAATCACTGGCTGATGCATAGACTGTGTGGTGATACGCTGATTGCGTGAGCGGTAGCGGTGGCTACGTTATGGGAGAGCGACGCTCCCGCGGAGCCGCAGGCGGAGTAGCAACGCCCCACTATGAGCAGCTTCGTGCGGAGTGGAATTCCCGCAAGGTACACTTTTCTGTCCAATCGCTTGCATGCACTCACGTCGCGGCTCGGCAGGAGCCTC
>JAJDEJ010000220.1 GCA_029259815.1 Planctomycetaceae bacterium
CGCGGCGAAACAGGCTCTCAGTGATTGCTCACGTTCCCTGGGCCGCTACACAGCAATTTTTGCCAGTCGCAGATCGCCGCACCATCGAACGCCCGCCCCCAAATTCCTCATCGCCTGAAACAGACTCCCGTCACCAAGACAACATTCTTCAACGGGCTGCTAAGGGTTGAACCGACTTGCGACGACTGGCATCGAAAGACACGCCTGACGCTTCCAGCAATCGGAACGGAGGGATGCCTCCGGCCATAATGAACACGTCATCATTGGCCAACGTGTGCTGTAGAGTCTCGCCGGTCGCTTGAGTGATACACAGACGTACGCCATCCGGCAGGATCTCCTGGATTTCGCTTTGATAGAGACATTGGATCGCTCTGTCCTGGATGGCTCTCTGTATCCGAGATTCGTTTCTCGCCTTCAAACGTGTGAAGTTATTCTTGCGATAGGATAGCCAGACGACGTTTCCCGGCTGCTCGGACAATTCGATCGCACTGTCGCCACCTCCGACCACGAGAATCCGTCGGCCCTGATAGGACTGAGCGTCGATCAGGCTGTAGGCGACTTTCGTCAACTCCTCGCCGGTGACACCAAGTTTGCGCGGCGTCCCCCGGCGACCGAGGCAGAGGCAGAGGCAAACTGACTGAGCGTGGACGTTTCCGGTCGACATCCGAATCAGATAGCCCCCAAGTGGATGCGGCTCCATGCCCAGGAAGGCCGTATCACTTTCGATCGGAAGTTCATACTTCGTCGTCAACTCATCCCACAACGCCATGAGCTGTTCTTTGCTGTAGCTTGTCCGACGCAACTTGCCGTACAGCGGGAGTTCAACCGGTTGAGTCATCACCAGTTTGCGGCGCGGGTACTTGGCGACGGTTCCGCCAAGGCCTTCCAGTCGAGTGTGACAAACGACAACTCGTGCTCTTTCGCTGTGAGTGAGGCAGCCAGTCTCGCCGGCCCGGCACCAATAATGCACAAATCAAGGGAGGCCTTTTTTCGCTTGGAAACTTACCCGATGCGTCTGGCCACTTCGTCAACGACCGCGGTGCCCTGAGTGATCGCTGTCCGGATGAGTGCGAATCCGGTCACTTCTCCCGTCAGAAAGACGCCTGGGGAATCGATCGCCTCCAAATGCTCATTGAGGACGGGCAGGGCGTCACGCAGAGGACGATTGCAGAAAGCAGATACCAAACCACCAAGAGGACGATGCCGATTGATGGCCCAGGCCAGGGAATACCGCACGAGGAGTGAATCGCTACGGAGTAACGAACAGCCAGTGGTCAGTCGGCTAATCGGGGTCATCTGTGCATATTTGGAGCCTGAACACAATCTCCACATAACGCAAAGACTCTCGTGTTGTCGGGTGCATGGGTAAATCTTCCGCCAGACTCAAGATCTGCTAAATTCTGCGTGCTTGACCAGACACCTTCATTGTCCAAACAAGTTTCGTGGTCGATCACAGACGTGTCGTCTCTTGTCAAAACTCGAGCCGTCCTACCGCTGCAGCATGTTCGATCTCATGCGGGGAACTCCGTGAAATCGGTCAGGTTGCGCCTTCGAAATGATGACATCGGCTCCGAAATCAGACAGCTGTTCAGTGTCAGTGGAAATCCAGTGATTGTTGACAGCAGGTTGAGGCAATCCCTCGTTTTCAACGTGATAAGGAGCGTCGAATGACGCCCAGAGAAGTAACGGAGTCGGGCTAAAGAAACAGCAGAGGTCCCAGATCATGCAATCTCTCCCGCAAATCTCGCTGAAGAAGTGGTTCCTCTACGCCTTGATCGGTTCGGTGGCCGTGAGCGCCTTGTTGGGGATGCTGGCGATTCTCGTCGGCGACTTCGGGGAGTTTGAGATTCGCGTGCTGTTGACGAGCCTGACCATCTCTGGAGCCAGTCTCTGCGGCCTGAGTTCGGGCGCGGCACTGGAGGCGAAGCGGGCCCGCGTATTGCCTGCCTGTGGAATCGGACTTGCCATCGTTGCTGCTGCGATGATTGTCTTCGGAATCTGGACGGAGGTTCAACCTGACGAGTTCTGGAAGACGACGTTGACGATGGCCGTTTTCGCTGCTGCTTGCAGTCACATGGCCCTGTTGCTGCTCGCGCGGCTCGCACCCAGATACGCCTGGAGTTTGTGGGCAGCGACTGTCGCCGTGTTCGGAGTGGCACTGATCGTGACGGTGATGATGTGGGCTGAGGTCCACGAAGAGACGATGTTCCGGCTCCTGGGTGTCGCTGGGATTCTGGATGGGGCCATTACGATCTTGATCCCGATCTTTCACAGACTCAGTCGCGGTAACGTCGAGATTCCTGCCTCAGTCGCCGACGCCCCGACTCTGTCCGAGATTGATCGCGAGATCTCACAACTGCAGTCCCGTCTGGACGACCTTGAGCGGTTAAGGGAACAGGTGACCTCGTCCTGACAGGGGATCGGTGTGCTGCCACGGGCAAGGCAATCCTGACACGATACTCCTTCTGAATGCGACTGGGCTCAGCTCAGGTCTGTGAGGGCGGGCGCAGTTGCTCGCTCGGTTCTGAAAATAATCGGGAATCTGCTACGGGTCTGCTGCGGGGTTGGCGCCACATCCAGCCTCGTGGTCCTGGAGGTCGCGGGTTCGAATTCCGTTACTCACCCTTGCTGAACGGTCCTTCTCAGACCGTCTCATCTGTACGCAATCGTCCTCTTGCTCCTGCAAACGTAGGGAGTTCTTATTGGGGGGCCGATATCTTTTGTGGAGCATCGCTTTCACCCTCGGTTGTCTCAGTCAGAATTACGTCTGAGATCAGTCAAGTGCCCTACGCCTCACTTGCAGGGCGATGATTGATCCCCTGCTGAGTCACGGGTATCGTGATGACAGAAGACGACTCTGGTCCGGAGAAGTCTCCAAGAATTCCAGGTCGTCACAACGATCCGTCTGCGGAGTAAGGTAATGACCATGAATGATCGACGCGACTTTTTGAAGTCGGCTGGAGTAGGCGTTGTTGCGTTGGCGTCAGCTTCGACCGCCTCAGCCTCTCAAAAGAAGCCGAAGATCGTGTTGGGCATCATCGGTCCGGGCGGCATGGGGATGAACCATATTCGCAACCTGTGCGAGCGTGACGACGTCCTCATCGCCTGGGTGTGTGATGTCGATGAGAGTCGGTTGACGAAGGCAGCCGAGCATGTCACATCGACTGGCAACAATGCCGATGTGAAGACAACCAAGGACCTGCGACACGTCCTTGACGACACGACTGTTGATGCGGTCTTCATTGCCACCCCCGACCACTGGCACGCTCCCACTGCCATTTTGAGTCTCGACGCAGGCAAGCATGTCTACGTCGAGAAGCCGTGTTGTCACAACATTCGTGAAGGCCGTCTGATGGCAGATGCTGTCCAGCGATCGGGCAAGCTGCTGCAAGTCGGCACTCAAAGCCGGAGTACCGAGTTTGTGCGGGAGGCCATGCAGCGGATTCACGAGGGAGAGATTGGCGAGGTGCTGGTCGCCAAAGCGTGGAACAGCCAGCGTCGCGGGACGATCGGAAAGGCACAGCCGACTGATCCGCCGGAGGGGCTCGACTTCGATCTCTGGGTCGGACCAGCTCCGATGGTGCCGTTTCAGTCGAACATGCTGCCCGCCATCTGGCGGTGGTGGTACGACTTCGGCTGCGGCGACATCGGTAATGACGGCGTGCACGATCTCGATGTCGCCGTCTGGGGACTCAACCCGACGACCCATCCCGAACGTATCACCTGTCTGGGCGGCAAGTACTTCTTCGATGACGATCAGCAGTTTCCGGATACGCAGTACGCGGTTTGCGAGTATGCCATCGCAGGATCATCGGTGAAGAAAAAGCAGTTGATCTTCGAGCAGCGCATCTGGTCTCCCTATCGGCAAGAGTCCTATGAGAATGGTGCGGCTTTCTACGGGACCGATGGCTACCTGATTGTTGGCCACACGACCGGCTGGAGACTGTACAAACCGAAAGACAAACTCGTTGCCGAACGGACGGGACGAGCTGACCTTGTGGCCCATCACGACAACTTCCTGAACTGCATCCGCGGCGATGACGACCGGCTCAATGCGGACGTCCATGTGGGACATCTCTCAGCGACAATTGTGCACCTCGCCAACATCGCTGCCCGGACGAGAACGGTGCTCGAATTCGACACTGAGAATGAGTCGATCACGAATGACTCAGCGGGAGCCGCATTGGTCGGCCGCAAGTATCGCAGCGGCCATTGGGCAATTCCCGGATAACAAGGATCGCCACATCCGTTGCCTCATCGTCAGACGTACAACTCGCGGATCGGATTGCCCTCCGGCAACACAGGCAACGTGCGTCCGCTCTGGTCCAAGAAGTGATGGTGATCGTTGATCCCCAGGAAATTGTAGACGGTCGAATGAACGTCTCCCGGCGAATACGGGCTGGTGATGGGGTAGGCACCCCGCTGATCAGTCTCGCCGATCATGCGCCCTGTTTTGATGCCACCGCCTGAGAACAACACGCAGGCGGCTCCCGGCCAGTGATCGCGACCGGCATCCTTATTGATCTGCGGAGTGCGACCAAATTCTCCATGCGCGATGACCATCACGCGCTTGTCGAGACCACGGTCGTACAGGTCGGTTACCAAGGAAGAGATGGCTGAGTCCATCTTCGGAAGAGAGACCTTCTTCAGCCGGTTGAAGTTGTCGGTATGCGTGTCCCAGTCTGCCCCGGACAGGACGGTGACAAATGTGACCCCCGCTTCGACCAGACGGCGGGCGAGCAGACATCCCTGGCCGCCACTATGATTGCCATACCTCTCCCGCAGTTGCGGACTCTCCTGCGAGAGATCGAATGCCCTGGCGGCTCGCTCGCCCGTGACCATGTCGTAGGCTTGTTGTGAGAAACGGTCGAGCCCGTCGAAGTCTTTCGACTCTTGCAACTGCTGCCCCAAGAACTCCAGGCTGTCACGAAGTCCCTGCCGGTCATTTAATCGATCCGTCGTCAAGCCGTCCGCAAGCGTGAGGTTCTTGACCTCGAAGTCGTCCTTGCTGGGATCGCTGTCGGGCGCAAAAGGGTTGTGCGCCAGTCCCAGATAGGCTGACCCGCCGAGGAGTGCCATCTTTGGCATGGCGACGTAACCGGGCAACCCCGGGACGTTAGGACCGCGTAGCTTGGAAACCACAGCCCCAATTGCCGGGTTGATGTTTCCTTGAGTGGTGGGAGGTCCCTCGTAGCCGGTGAGCATCCAATGCGAAGCTGGGAGATGGCCGGGATTGGTGTGTTGCACTGACCGTATGATCGTCAGCTTGTCCATCACCGCTGCCTGGCGGGGCAGATGCTCAGAGAATTGGTAGCCGGCGACCGATGAGGGGATGGGAGTGAACTCACCGCGAAGCTCACTCGGAGCCTGCGGCTTGAGATCGTACATGTCGATATGACTCGGTCCACCGCCCATGAAGATCTGGATGACAGCGGTATCTTTGTGAACCGTATTGCCTGTCGCAGCCTGAAGCCGTAGATGGTCGGCCAAAGTCCATCCCCCCAGAGACAATGCACCCACCTTCAAGAAAGTCCGCCGTCCCAAGCGAGCTGTCGGCGGCACAAATTGTCGCGACTCTGATTTCACCTCGACACCCTCTGGCTGAGCTGCACAAACGGAGTGATCAATCGGACCAAGTCGATTAAGCCCCTTACTTTAACACCCCTCGTATTTTAATGACAGACGATTCCTGAATGTCGGCGTTAGAAGTCGATCGAGATCCGTGAGTCACCCTTGCCATCGACCGATGCTGAAGACGGTATCGGCAACGGAATCATGAGGACTGTTGACGATTCGAGATTACTCCGGGTGCACCGGGTCCTTCTCCAGCGGCAGGGTGACTCGCTGACCGCTCCACGAGGATTGGTAGATCGACAGAATCAGCTCGACACTCTTGCGGCCCTGTTGCCCATCGACAGCCGGTGTCTTGCCCTCCGTGATCGCTGCCAGAAAGTCCTCGAACTGCTTCTGATGACCAAGGGACGAGATGGCCGTCGGATCGGAGGCACCGCCGCTCGTGGCGCTCCCTTTGCCGAACTTCTGGCGAATCTCCTCGTCCTCCGGTTGGGCCTCAGCGAAGTCCCACAAGAGGATATCGTCCTGCTCGACGATGACCGTGCCGGTGGTCCCGTGGATCTCGGTCTTCTTGAGCAGGCCTGGGTACACGCTTGTCGTCGCTTCGAGAGTGCCAAGGGCTCCATTCTTGAAGCGGACAACAGCCGCTCCCGTATCTTCGACCTCGATCCGCTCGTGAGCCAACGTGTCAGTCAAGCCGCAAACCTCGGCTACGTCACCCATGAACCAGTACAGCAAATCGACGTTGTGGATCGCCTGATTCATGTAGGCCCCTCCCCCGTCGAGGGCCCAAGTCCCCCGCCAGCCGCCGCTGTCGTAATACTCCTGCGTGCGCCACCACTTGACGTACGTATCGCCCAGCGTAAGTTTGCCGAAGCGACCAGCGTCGATCGCTTTTTTGAGAGCCAGATTCGCCTCACTGAACCGGCTGGGCATGATCGTCCCCAGTTTCACCCCGTTCGCTTCGGCAGCGGCGATGATCTCGTCGCACTTGGCCAGCGTGATCTCCAGCGGCTTCTCGACCAGCACGTGCTTGCCTGCGTTCAAGGCAGCGACGGCCGGATCGCGATGCGCTCCACTCGGCGTGCAGATCGTGACGACATCGACCGTATCATCGGCCAGCATCTCGTCCAGATCGTGATATGCCTTGCATCCTTGTGCCTCTGCAAACTTGTCTGCAGACGCCGGGAACATGTCAAAGCACGCAGCGAGCTTCGCGTCGGGGATATCCCCCAGCGCCTTCGCATGAAAGTTGGAGATCATTCCGCAGCCGACGATGCCGAAACCGGTAGTCATGATGGGTGAATTCGTATGATGCAAGTGGTGAGACTGACTCTCCTGCAGTGACAGCATGAGTCCTGAACCACGGAATACACGGATGACACGGAAAAGGGAAGGGATACGAACGAACGTGGAGCGATCGCGGTGCATCGACTGCATGGTGGTCGTCAAGTGTGATGAGTCTGGGCAACATGTCACCCTTGTATGTTGCATGAGAGTTCTTCAGACGATGAGATGGACAGGGTCTTGGGAAAGGCTGCGGAGCGGAGCAGGCTCTCCCCCGAGGGGAGAGGGTGGATTTGGACTTGTCGAAGAACCAGAGCGTGCAGGGGAGCGTGACCGTGTAGAAGAAGTTCGGCCCGACGGCGACCATCACATCGACGGCGTGTGACTGGAGCAGCCGACGGCGAATCTCCTGCTCCGACTGCCGGGCATCGGCGGTCGAGTTGGCCATCACAAAGCCGGCGCGGCCCGTCTCATTGAGCGTCGAGTAGAACTGCTGAATCCACAGGTAGTTGGCATTGTCGGCCCGGGGCATGCCGAACGGATAGCGGGGGTCTTCCTTGATTTTCTCCTTATCGACCTTGTCCACATTGAACGGTGGATTGGCCATCACGAAGTCGAACTTGCCGAGCGACTCGTGCGGGTCTTTGTAGTAACTGTTGGCCTGCCGGACGTCTCCCGTCATGGAGTGACGGCCAGGTTCATCATCCACAACTGCCGCGTCTCGCTGACCCGCTCCTGCCCGTAACAGGAGATTTCGACCGAGGGGTTGCCTGATGAGCTTTGATGAAGTCGGCACTTTGAGCGAACATACCGCCGGAGCCGCAGGCGGGATCGAAGATGCGGCCATGATACGGCTCGATGATCTGCACGATGAGCTTGACGATCGACGTGGGGGTGAAGAACTCACCACCCCGCTGCCCATCTGCCCGTGCGAAGTTGCCGAGAAAGTATTCGTAAATCTGGCCGAACGTGTCGCCCTCTTCGTCGACGTCGATCTGCGAGAAGTTCTTGAGCAGGGAGACGAGCGTGGAGTTCTCGATCTTCGTATAGCTGCGGGGCAACACGCCCTTGAGGTCGTCGTTCTCCGCCTCGACGAGCTCATCGCCTCGTTGATCGCCTTGCCGATGTTGTCCCCTTCAGTGAGGGACAACAGATGCGAGAAACGCGCCTCCGGCGGCAGGTACATCACCCCCTTCGCCTGATAGTCCTCCCGCCCAATCTCCCGCCGCCCTTACCCTCCAGCTCTGCCTCAGCCTGCGTGAAGCAATGATCCGCAAACCGCAGAAAGATCAGGCCCAGGACTGGGTTGCGTAATCCGAGGACTTGAGGTCCGAGTTGGCCCGAAATTCATCAGCCGCGTCCCACAGACGCCGCTCCGTGTCAGAGTGGTTATTCGCCATACGTCGCTGCCTGCGCCCCTGCTGTGCATCGTGGAGTGGTTGCCGTGAGTTCTCGAATCAATGCCACTCTACCGTCACCTCCCGCGCAAGTTCAAACGGGACGCCCAGGACATAGAATGACCCCGCGGGAGAGGGCGACGACCCAAAGGAGGCTTCGCTCCCAAAGAAGAACCCCTGAGTTTGCAGGGGGATGAAGGTGATTGCATGCCGATGAGACGGTCTGAGAAGGACCGTCCCGCAAGGGTGAGTAACGGGACTCGAACCCGCGACCTCCGGGACCACAACCCGGCGCTCTAACCAACTGAGCTATACCCACCATGGGGGAGCGATGGCGAATCACCGTCGCTCAGAGATACAATATCGTCTGACTGGGAGGGAGACAACCAATTCTTTTGCTTGGGTTTGCTGGTTTTGACAGGGGTGATGGGCGAACAGGACCAACTCTTACAGAAACACCTGTGGACGTTTCTGACCGCTGAGCGGCAAACGCGACTGCAGGAGGTGCTTGATCAGCGGACCCGGCATCTCACCGTGGTGCTGGAGAACGTCTATCAGCCGCACAACACGAGTGCAGTCCTGCGGAGTTGTGATGCCTTTGGCGTGCAGGACTTGCATGTCGTGGAGACGGAAAACGACTTTCGTGTCACCCGCGAGATCACGATGGGCAGCGACAAATGGCTGACACTGCATCGCTACCCGGACCAGACACACCCCGCAACCGCTTGCATCACAAGACTGCGGCAAGACGGATACCGCATCCTCGTGACGTCCCCCTCACCGACCGCGTTACCGCTCGCGGAGGTCGACATCACCCATCAGGCAGCACTTGTCATCGGTCATGAGACAGACGGAGTCTCGAAAAGGTTCACCGACGCTGCGGATGACTGTGTGGCGATTCCGATGTGGGGTTTTGTCGAGAGCTTTAACCTCTCGGTCGCAGCCGCACTGAGTTTGTATGAACTGACGAATCGCCTGCGCAGTTCGGACGTCCACTGGCAACTGACCGACCGCGAGCGATACGTCCTGCTCTGCGAGTGGACGCAAAAGAGCGTGCCCCACCTCGAAGCCATCAAGCAACGCTTCTGGAGTGAACATGAGTCCGGCGCACATCCAGAATTCGACGAGCCCCCAGTTTAGTTCAATGAGCTCTCGCAGCTCGTCGAAGTCGATCGTTGAGTGCCCGTCCCAGTCCCTCGTCAGGAAACAGCGTCGCCACAATGCCTTCCAACCCGTGAGCGTCCAGCCGACGGACAGCCGCGTAGAAGTTGGCAGCGGCTTCGCAAAGGTCGCCACCGGGAGATAAGACCTCGACAGCATCGAATCGAGATGCCACGTCAGATGTTTGCAGGGTCAGCAGTCCGGTGCAATCGGCCATCGCCACGTCGGACACACGCTCGACAATCCGCAATGGTGTGCGTGGTGCGTAGTGACGACTCAACATGCCCGGGGCTGTCTGCGGCTGCTCGTCGTTGGCGTCCGCAGCGGGTGGCAGATTCACAGGGCCAATCACCTGTTCAATCTCCTCCTGCGTGACGCCGCCCGGTCTCAGCAGCGTTGACCGTCCGTCGTCCACGTGCAGCACGGTCGACTCCACCCCGACCGCACATCGGCCTCCGTCCAGAAGATAATCGATACGGTCTCCCAGCTGTTGACGAACGTGCTCAGCGGTTGTCGGGCTGACCTCACCAAACGGATTCGCACTGGGAGCGGCGATCGGTACCCCGGCCTGAGAGATGAGTTGCCTTGCGAGCGGATGCACCGGTACGCGTACCGCGACGGTCGACAGCCCTGCCGTCACCAGATCCGGCACGTCCTCCGCCTTCGGCAGCACGAGTGTCAGCGGTCCAGGCCAGAAGGCGTTCGCCAGACGCACCGCGCTCTCCGGGAATGCGGTTGTGAGTCGATGCGCATCATCAACGTGGTTCACATGCACGATCAGCGGATCAAACCGTGGTCGCCCTTTCACCTCAAACACACGTGCCACCGCAGTCGGATCGAGGGCATTTGCTCCCAGGCCATACACCGTCTCCGTCGCGAAGGCCACCACGCCCCCCTCACGAATGATGGCCGCCGCACACTCAACATCTTGACCAACAGGACAGTCCATTTCCGAATGATACCGCTCTCCCACGACAATGTTTAGCCGCGAGCCAACGGCGAGCGCCTCTGCCTCACTTCCAATCAATCCGGGGGCGCATCCGTTGGTGGGTGGTGGGGACGCTCGACGTTTTCGCCCCTCGATGATCCGATCTGTTTTGCGGTCGCTGCGAAAACTTCGGGTGGACCCTCCGGAGTGCGGAAATTCCCGGAGGGTCCACCCGTCTTTTTCGGCAATCACCCTCTCAGTGGATGCATGGGAATGCCGGCCGAAAAAGACGAGCGTCCCCGGACACCACCATACACCACCATTCAACGGATGCACCCTCCATCCTGCAAACGGCTCACCCGCCCTTGACATCTCAGACGTGTTGTCTGATACTGCCTCTCAGTCAAATAGTCTGAGAATGGGGACCCACGGATGAGCAGCAAGCCGCGAGATGTGACCGACTCCGAACTGTCGGTGTTGGATGTCCTCTGGGAACAGCCGGACGCGACAATCCGCGAGATCACCGAAGCCATCTACGAGGAGTCGTCCCCTTCGGCTCATGCGACCGTGCAGAAGCTGCTCGAACGGCTGGAGGCCAAAGATTGTGTGACCCGCGATCGGTCGGGCTTCGCTCACCGGTTCCGAGCGATCGTTGAACGAAGCGAACTGATCGGACGAGAGTTGGAGGCAGTGGCGGACAAGCTCTGTGAGGGCTCGCTGACCCCCTTGCTCCTGCATCTGGCCGGTCGCACCAACCTGACCGACGCTGAGCGAAAGCAACTGCGGAAACTCATCAACGGCACGAAGTAAAGCCCCTGTAGCTGAACTCGCCAGAGTTCAGACACACCGATTCGATAAGACGGGGCTGAATTCTGGCGAATCCAGCTACACAGAAATGCGAAACATAGACCGCCGCGAGATCGACGCATGTTCTCTACTCAATCTGATATTCTCATCGCTCTGCTCTCCAACGCCGTGCTGGTCTTTCCACTGGCCCTGTTCGTCACGATTGTGTGCCGCTTCATTCGTCGACCGGCCGTCGCGTGGTGTCTGTGGGCGATGGTGCTCCTGAAGTTTGTAACGCCTGCGTGGTATCCGCTGCCGGTCGAGGACTTCGTCCAGCGATTGATGCCCACTCCGGTTCAGGACGTCACCCTTGTTGAGGCTGTGCCTGACATCACGTCGACATCGCTGCTCACTCAACCCGCACCCGCACTCCCCAGCGACTCCGTCGAGGCCGAAGGCCCCTCTGACCTGTTAGTCCAACTGGCACGGCAATCACTCAACGACCTGTTGGTCGAGAGACCTGTGGATACGGTCAAGCAACCGATCCCACTTCACCACCCCGTCGACTTGCCGCCTGCTGACATGTTGCTGGTCGAGCATGAGGCGACAATCAAGCACGAGACGTCGACCGGTCTCGATGACTCGGGTGGCACGCCCAGACCAACGGGATGGGCGTGGCGAGCGCGCAGCAAGATGATGAGTGCTCCAGAGACATCCGCCACGCCCTTCCTGACGTCAGGGCGTGCCACCCTGTCTCTCGACGCTGGAGTCGGCACACAATCGGAGCCTGAACTCCCTGTGTCTCCCGCCGTCGCATCGAGTGATCTGTGGACGACGCTTCCCAGCGGGCTGATCCTCTTGTGTCTCTGGGCAGCGGGATGTGTTGCCCTGCTCTGCCTGGCAGCCGTGCGCGTGCTGCGGTTTCAGCGACTGGTCAGGCAGGCCGAACCTGCGTCGCCCAAGCTGGCCACCCGTGTCCGTGAGATCGCTGCCCGACTGGGATGTCGCCGTGTGCCCGAAGTACGGGTGACGTCTGGCCGCGTGCCGCCCGTGTTGTGGGCCGTCGGCTGGCGACCCGTCATTCTCCTGCCGACCGACCTGCTCACCCAACTGGACGACGAACAGCAGTCGGCCCTGCTCACGCACGAGCTGGCCCACTATGCGCGGCGTGACCACTGGACCCGCTGGTTCGAGTTGAGCGTCCGCAGTCTGTTCTGGTGGCATCCCATCGCCTGGTGGGCCGGCCACCGCCTGCGGGAAGCCGAGGAACAATGCTGCGACGCCTGGGTCGTCTCCCTCTCCCCCGACGCAGCCGCCCCCTACGCCAACGCCCTCCTCACAACGATCGACTTCCTCAACCCGCCCGACCACCCCGTCCCGGCCCTCGCCAGCGGCATCACCCCCGTCCGCCGCTCGCTCCGCCCCTTCCACCGGAGACTCACCATGATCCTCGAAGACCGCCCGTCCCCAATACTGAACTGGCCATCACGCCTATGCCTGCTGGCCATCGCCGCGATCGTGCTGCCTCTGTCACTCGTCGCAGTGGCTGACGAACCAGACCAAGCAGCAACCGTTGAGTCACCAGCAACACCAGCGACCGAAGTGGACGCATCATCGAACGGTGACACTGATCGAGCGACTTCTCGCGAAACAGATGAACAGAATCTCGTCTTCTCACTCAAGAACATCACAGTCGGTGACGTCATTCAGGGTTTGAACAAGCATTTCGCAGATGCCAACGTAAAACCATCAGTGAGTGTTATCGAATCATTGACAGACGAACCGGCCCCGGTCGAGCAGATCAAGGTGACTCTCACGTCGGACCAACTTGACGATGTTAGAAAGGTTATCGCCCATCTCGAAGAGGCGTCAACATGGTCGAAAGTCGGCAAACTACCGTTTGGCCAGATGGTCGTCGTTTATCCCATCCGCGGTGACGCGGGTAGTCGTTTACATCAACTCACTAAGCACTTTTTTCACGACGCCGACAACCCGCCAGCAATCAAACTCGATCAGAACAATAATCACCTCATTATCAGAGGAACGCAGGACCAGCATGATGATGTCACTCAGATTGTAAAAGCGGTCAATGAGCAGGCGAACGAAACGATCACGGTCGTGCGTGCCCACTATGCGATGCCGGAGGAGTTGGCGAAAGCGTTCGAGACGTTCATCAACCAACACTCGCCTCAGTTCGATGTCCTGATCGCCACTACAAAGAGTCGGACGTCAGTGAATCGTAGCCGTCGTCAAAGAGCCGATGACGACGACGATGGCCTGTTTTCGAGAAGTGGTATTGGCAGTGGGTCTCGTTCCGGCCTCACGATCATCGCCACTGAGGACGTGCAACAGCAGTTTGGGGACTTCATTCGTGCGATCACAGAAACGAAGTCGACCAAGGACAAAGACGGCAACGAGCCCGACACGCTGACGCTCGTGCGAGAGACGTATGACATCTCGGTGTTACCACCACAGCCACAAGGGTTGTTCGCCGATCCTTCTACTCCCAGACCAGTACCACAGCTGTCGCCGCACGCTGGCCTTGACGTGCTCTTGCACTCCGCAAAGTCAACCGGGCAACTCTCACTCCTCCTTACGATTGTCTCAGCCAACCAACTGACGGTGACGACGACGCCGGAGTTTCAGGCGTCGCTCGGCAAGTTCATCGCCTTCCTCAAGGAGCGAGCACCGGCCGATGAAGAGCAGGCGGTGTCAAGGATGAGCGAAGCTGAACGAAAGGTGCGGGCAACGCTGTGGCTAGAGAAGGCACGTGAAGCACTCAAGCGTGGTGATCGCAATGGTGCGAGGCAACTGGCGAAAGAAGCTCAAAGATATAATGCCGACTATGATCTGTTCTCAGATCGACCGGAGCTTCTGTTCAAAGATCTACAGGATGCTCCAGCCGACGAACCATCAGGGGGCTTTTCTGAGTTTCTCGGCGGCAATCGTCGTCGATCGGCGGGCACGATTGTACGCGACATCTCACCTGCGGAGCCGCGAGAGTCGACGTTGACACGTGAGCAGCAGTTGGCGTCACTGCAAGTCACAGAGCAAACGATCGCGGCGGAGATTGCGTCGATTGAAAAGGCACTGGAGTCGGGGGCCAATCCCACAGCCCTCTCGCTGATGATCGGCCGCAAGTACGCCGACAACGCGATGACCCGCAAACTCGTCGAGATGTTCAGCACGGCGATCGATCTGGAGCACGAAAAGCGTGATTTACTTCGATCTGCCGGCCCCGAATTTCCCGAAGTTGTCCGCGTCCAGAGCAAGATCGACGCCATCCGCAAGTCGCTGGGCCTGCCCGCCGACGAAGAGACGCAACCCCTCGACCTCATCCGCGTCCACATCGAGTCCCTCAAACTCCAACAACAACTGCTGCAAGAGACGGCCAAGGAATTGCACAAGACTCTCGATGCATTAAAAGAGGATCAGGCACAGAGCATGCCCCACGGGGACGCAGGTGCGAGCGTCGCGATTCTCGCCAGGGAACTGTTCCCACTGCTCGTGAAAGAAGCCGACCTGCTCAAGAAGCACGAACCCGAACACCCCGAAGTTGTCTCAATTCGCCGACAGATCCAGATGACGCGATCGTTTCTGCAAAAGCAGTTGGGCGACGACCACGCCGATGACTCACCGCTCAAGCTCTTGCAACGGGAAGTCGAACGGCTGGAGGGCCTCATCAAGGAACTGAAAGCCGCTCATCCAGCGGAATTGTCGCCGCCCGTTGACCCTGGTGATGAGTGACGGATGTGATTCTCCCTGATCGCTTGTCTTCTGACGCAAAGGCGCGGAGACGCCAAGACGCGCAAAGTGTCAGGAGTTCATTTCGACTCCCGATTCACGGAAAGAGTGTGGAATTACCGTTTTCCTTTGCGCGTCTCCGCGCCTTGGCGACTTTGCGTCAAAGTAACCACGATGACCTGTCAACAAATGTTGATTCGTCAGTTCACTGACTCCGTCGAAGGGAGGCCACGGATTTCACGGATGGATGAGTTCGCGTCCACTCTTGATCCGTGTCATCCGTGTCATCCGTGCAATCCGTGGTTCATGTCTCTTGCGTCCTCACACGACGGGGTCAGGCACCTTTTCGGCAGGTGTGTCATTGAGCTTGGGGAGAGTGAATCGCCGAATAGGTGCCTGACCTCTTCTTCGCGTGACGTTCCCAAGCCGACGGCTCTACCGTCGTGCGTTTATGGGTTCGTGGTCAACCGCGAGTGTCGTTCGACTGCGGCCAAAGAATGTAGTCGTCACGCTCCGCGTGATGACAGAATGGCTCGGGCGCGTACACACTTGTCGTAAGGTTGCCCTTGTTCCGCTCATCACGCGGAGCGTGATGGCTACTTTGGGCGGCTTATGTCGATACGTCGATGGCGAGGGATGTTGCGTCGTCGACCA
This sequence comes from Planctomycetaceae bacterium, assembly GCA_029259815.1. Classification (GTDB taxonomy): domain Bacteria; phylum Planctomycetota; class Planctomycetia; order Planctomycetales; family Planctomycetaceae; genus JAHBXU01. The sequence goes on from JAJDEJ010000220.1 coordinate 15,532, forward strand.
TGCTGTCTAACAGGGTGACCACGTTGTCTGTGAAGCGGTCGAGGAGTATGGCTCCCTTATCGACAGTCGCGTTCGCCGGGTCGCCGATGTAGCCCTGAGGCGAGCGTTCTTTCGTGATCCAGGCGGAGTGGGCGGGGGCACAGGGGGCGTTGTTGGGGACTGGTTGGAGGTTCTTGATGTCGCCGACGAGGTGCGGGTGCAGGTGCAGGATCATGGAGGTCTCCCATTCACCGGCGTGTCCCATTTGTGTCTGGCTGAATGACGGATCGGATGGCGGGTCGCCCGCTTGCCAGTAGGTGGCGGAGAACAGACGCAGGTCGTCACGGTCACGGTGTTGTTGGCGGAGTTCGAACATCGCCTGCTGTGATGGCACGATGTTGCCGCCGTGTCCGTTGAGCAGCATGATGCTGTGAAAGCCGTGCGTCAAAAAGTTGCCGACGACTTCTTTCAGCAGGTCGAGATACGTGCGCGGCGATGCGGACATTGTGCCGGGAAAGTCGATGTGATGCTCGGAGTTGCCTAGCCACATCAGCGGTGCGAACAACACGCGGTCCGACAGCCGTTCGTCGACGCGACGCACAATCTCACCGAGCAGCAGACTGTCCGTAAACACGGGCATGTGCGGACCGTGTTGTTCCAGCGCTGCGATCGGAATCACCACCGGCGTCCAGGGCGACAGGTCATCGACCTGCGGCGAGGTCATTTCGAAGAGTTGCATGCGTCATTTCCTCGTTTAATCAAGCACAGAGACTTGTGACGGTACGAGAGCATCCATCACTCCGCAAGCAACTGGCGAATGACGCAGATGGAGAATGGAGGATAGCGAATGGAGAAAACGGTGGTGGGTCAGTTTAGTCAGCATTTTTTGTGGGTGGCACGCCCTGACCTCCGGATGGGCGTGGCGAACCGCTCTGGAGCCTTCATTCCTTGGTCCCACGCGCGCCACGCCCATCCCGTTGGTCTGGGCGTGCCACCCACTTCGATCAAACTGACCCACGACCGAGAAAACGGTCTGATCGTGCATCGTTTGGCGATTGTGGTAGACTGGTTCGACGAAACTCTGCCAGTCTTTCGGGAGTGATGCGATGTTGGGCATTCTTGGACATTCGCAGCGGACGTGTCAGGGTGTGACGCGTCGGCACATGCTGCAGGCGGGGGGAGTGGGTCTGTTTGGGATGACGTTGCCCAAGCTGCTGGCTGCTGAGGAAGCCGGGCAAGCACATGAGGCGCGGGCGAAGTCGGTCATCTTTCTGATGCTGTTCGGCGGGCCGAGTCAGCTGGAAACGTTCGACATGAAGCCGGAGGCGGCGGACACGATTCGCGGGCCGTTTCAGCCGATCTCTGCCCGGACGCCCGGTCTGCGAATTTGCGAGCACCTCCCGTTGACCGCTGACGTCTCCGACCGGTTCGCAGTCGTGAAGACGATGAGTCACGACTTCAACGATCACAGCGGCGGCGGGCACTACCTGCAGACGGGTCATCGCTGGCATCTCCCCATCGGCGGCGGCTTCAATGTCACGCCGGAAGATTGGCCGTCGATCGGTTCGGTCGTCGACTGTGTGACGCAGCAGCGGGAAGGTCTGCCAGAGACGATGCCCAACTATGCAGTGCTGCCCAACTCGCTCGGCAGCCTGCAGGAGTACAACATCAACCTCAAACGACCGGGCGAAACAGCTGGCTGGCTCGGTCGCAAGTACGATCCCTTCGTGACCCGCATCCAGAAGCGCGACGCGGACGACAACCCCTACTGGCGGGACTGCACCGACGAGGAACTCAACTTCCAGGTCGACGGCATGCAGACT
>JAJDEJ010000023.1 GCA_029259815.1 Planctomycetaceae bacterium
CCAACGCCCAGCCCCCGAAAGTCAACCAGCATGCCCCATCATAATCCGAATCAAACCCCGGCCTCCCACGGCCACCGTTCGCCAACGCACGCCATAAACACACATTAACCACAACCCAGGAACGCTTGTTCAAGGACTAGAGGGCATGGTGACGTTCGGAAGCGTGCGGCCTCAGACAACTCAGCAAAGCGTTTCTCTAAGTTGGTACGACACGATTCCATTCTGGTGCCTGTTGGGGGGACTGTGGCCCGCGTTCATCCTGACCAGCTTGAACATCGGACATCGACATCTCCTCCCGACGTATCCGGCGATGTTTGTCCTCGCGGGTGCGAGTTCAGTTTGGTTTTTGTCGACCTCACAAATTGCACGCATGATTCCCAAGTTCTTGCTGGCATGGTGTGTGGCGGAGTCCATTCGCGCCTATCCTCATTATCTGTCCTACTTCAATCAACTCGTTCCGCGTGAGCGAGCCTACGAACATCTCGTGGACAGCAGTCTCGACTGGGGACAGGATCTGGCAGGTCTTGCGAAGTGGCTGAAAGTTGACAGAGCGTCGGACCACCCGAACGTCTATCTGGCGTACTTCGGACAGGACAACCCGGGCCATTACGGGATCGAGTCCGTGCCCATCCCGGTGGAGAAATGGACGTCCCCATTTCTCACGGAACTCCGAGGCGGGGTGTTCTGTGTCAGCGCGACTCACTTGATGAATGTTTATGGTCATGCCGCAGGACGTTGGACGCCGGACTACGAACAGCAATTCCAAATCATTTCATCCGCCCTCCAACGTCAGCAGCAGGGCCTGAACCCAGAACTGCCGCCTCCATTGGACAAACTGCCACCTGAACAACTCGCCGCCACATGCGATGTTCTCGCAGCCGCCCGACTGATGGCCTATTTGCGAACACGCATTCCCGACAATCACATCGGTTTCTCAATCCTGATATTTGATTTCACGGACGAGGAAGTTGAGGAAGCGATCAATGGTCCACTTGCCGAACTTGCGGGGGAGTGACAGACCTTTCGTCTCGACTGACCACGTTTCCCCGCCGCGTGAAGGAATCAGTGTGGTGCGCGTGCTGCCATGGCGATTCGAGTAGTTGCGCCAGAGTTAATCCCCAAACATCTCTACTCGATCTGCAGCACACCATCACTGATTCAGATCATTACCGGTTCACCTCCTACCAACTCCGCGGCAACACGTGATTGACACCGTCTCGGAACAACTCTGTCTTCTCAGGCACGAGTCCCCAGTGGTCGACAAGGTGTGCGAGAGCATTGTGATAGAACGAAGAAACGCCTACCGGATAAGTGATTCGGATCCACGACTTGCTCCCCAGGTGTCGCTGTTGGAATGTTTCCCCGTGCTGATGAGGAACATTCGGCCGGAGTAGTGCTAGACGCTGGAGGACTGACGGTGATATAAAAATGCTTCATCGGCATCAACAGCATCTTCACTCACTTCAGTCAGGAATTGTGTGGCGAACTGTTCAACCGTCTCACGTCTGACACCGGCTAGACTCGACGTATCCATTCGGTCATTGCGTCGAGCTGTCTGTGGCCAATTGGATCTCTTGTCGTTGACCATGATGTTGTGGACCCATGTGGCATGCTTGAATTGCAATCCGATACGCAGGAGTCGCCACGACGAACGACAAATGACCTGAAGTATCGCGTCCGCAATCCGGTGATGCGGCGGATCATCAGCCGTTTCGTCGATTCGATTTGCCAGCGAATCATGACACTGAAGCCGACTCGCATCGTTGATTTCGGTTGTGGCGAGGGCCAGATCGCCCATGCAATTTCTCAGCTTCCCATTGAGTTCGACTATTGCGGGTTTGATCTCAACGAACAAAGTCTGGAGGAAGCGAGGCGATTGAATCCTGAAGTGCGTTTCGAGCGCGCCGATCTTCTGACGTTGGAACCTGACGTTGGTTCTGCCGACTTGGTGATCTGCCTGGAAGTTCTGGAGCATCTTCCAGATCCTCAACACGTGTTGATGCAGATCATGCAGTGGACGACTCGGGATGCGATCGTTTCCGTCCCGTGGGAACCCTATTTTCGCATTGGCAATCTCATGCGAGGTCGTCATCTCAGACGGCTGGGCAATCACCCCGAGCACCTTCATCATTTCAATGCGACTTCGTTGACCTCGATGTTGGAATCGCATTCTTTGCATGTGCGTGTCGAATCCTGCTTCCCTTGGTTGATTGGACACCTGAAGTCCCCAGGACATTCGAGTCTCGATTGAGTCAAACTTCGAGGACGACTGAGCTGTGAGCAACCCGGCCGCAACTGTAGCGATTAAAAAATGGTTCCATCGAACTCGAATCCTCTCTCCACTCCTCAGCGTCGTCTGCCAGTGGAGACGCTCATTCTCACACTCTTCTTTCTTGTCACCTACGGGCTCGCTGCAGTGAGCGTAGTGATCGACTATGGACACGCTCTTACGGTGGCCGGGCCTAACACAGTGGGAGAAGCCGGCAAAGTCTATTTCGCCCATCGCTTCCAAATCGGGGAATCAATGTTTGCCACAGCAGAACATCCCCCGTATTACCCCTCGTTCCATGGGCCACTCTTGCACAGCCTGGTCGGGGCTCTTGGTCAGATCACAGGGGCAAGCATCATCCATCTCTACGGAATCGGCCGCACGATCTCGGTCCTGGCAACCATGGGCAGCTTTGTCCTGGCTGGATTGATGCTTAGACAACTCGGAACCAGTAGCAAGTGGGCGCTAGTCGTCACAGTTGTCTGTTTGGGCATGCGCGACACATTTCATCACACGATCTCGTTCCGACCGGACAACTGGATTCTGTGTCTGACGGCGTTTGCTTGCTATGTCATGATGGCTTTCGGCGAGAAGCGCTGGGGCATTGCCCTGGCCACCGGCATTGCGGTGATCGCTTTCTTCGTCAAGCCGACTGGAATCAGCATCGCGGGTTGTGTCGTGGGAGCATTGCTATTGCAACACCGTTGGAAGGCGGCGGTTGCCTCCGGAATCGGAACGATTCTCGCGACGACGTCGATCGCATTCTTCATCAACGCTGCTTCACAGGGTGCGTACTTTGAAGCCATGGACCAAGCACGCGGGGTTCCTTTTCGTTTCGGCATGTTGTTGACATGCTTGAACCAACCCGTGACTTGGGCTCCGCTGATTGTGCCCCTCGCCCTGATCCCGTTTGTCTATCGGAGTCCCGACGGGAAACTGAGAACCGACCAATTGACGGTGTTTGTGTTTTGGTCGGTCTCTGTCATCGCCGCATGTGTCGCCGCAACACGATTGGGGTCGAACCCGTACTACATGGTTTCAGGCGTGTTCTTGGGGATGATACTCACTTGTCGTTGGCTCTCCATAGAAGTGAAGAGAGGGAACTGGAACTGGAAATGGAGGGCAGTGGCGTTGATTGTGATCGCCGGAGTGCCTTTCGTCCCCCCGACGATGAGCCGGCTGTATCACACTCTGATACTCAATGCTCCCCTCCATGACATCGCCGTGGAGTTGACCGAGCACTTCGCTGATGAGCGGCCCCGTCTAGCAGCGATGGCAAATGATCTGGAGCAACCGGTGTATTGTGATGATCCCGGGTTCAACGTTCTCCTTGATCGACCGGGCATCTTGCACCCGATGCTCGTTTCGATGATGGTGGCTCAGGGTTCTTTTGATGAGGACGTGTTGTTGGAGGCCGTCCGGCAGAAGCAATACGGCATGATCGTGCTCACCGGCAGTGAGTGGCAATGGGAGTACCAAGGTCTGGTTCCCGTCTCTCATGCGATGTTGGTCGAGATCGGCCGCAACTACCGCAGGATTCACCCGAATATGAAATACATCGTGATGGTGCCAAGAGAGTGAATTCACGATATTTCTGCGAAACTGTTTGTGGTGGGTCAGTTTGGTTGACAGGGGTGGCACGCCCTGACGTCAGGAAGGGCGTGGCACCCACAAAAAATGGTGACCAAACTGACCCACTACCGATTTCTGTGAAAAATGTGCAACTTGGTTGAAGTTTGCTAGCAAATATTGTAATCTCAATAACGCGAGCCTCCTATTCGTTTTGGTCGAACATCCCTTTGGAGTTTCGCTGGTGGCAACGTCTCTCGTCGGCGATCAATCATTCTGTTTGCCCACGGGGTTGAGAGTTCTCTCTCTGTTGCGACATCTCGGACGCGAAAGCGTGCGTTTCTTCCTAGCCTTATCTTTTGGTAACTTGAAAGGAAGTGTGACAATGAAAGATCGAAGACGATTTGGTTTCACCCTGATTGAGCTCTTGGTCGTGATTGCGATCATTGCCATTCTCATCGCATTGCTGCTGCCAGCGGTGCAGCAGGCACGGGAAGCTGCAAGGCGAACCCAGTGTCGAAACAACATGAAGCAGTTGGGCCTCGCGTTCCATAACTACCACGACGTCTTCAACCGGTTCCCTCCTGGATACGTGGCAAAGATTCCGAATAACAAGACGTCATCGGAACGAAGCATGTTCGCCTGGGGCGCGCTAATTCTGCCGTATGTTGAGCAGGGCAATCTCTACCAGGTTCTCGATCCCGGCGGCTCGCCTCTTGATCAGCGACTTGGTACTGCGGCTGCCCCCAGTCCAGAGCGAACCGCAGTGCAGACAGTTCTCCCCGCTTTCCGCTGCCCAACCGACCCCGGTCCTGCGCTGAATACCTTCGATGATCAACATAGCGAAACCGCTATGGTTAGTGGTGACGGTTACTACAACCGACATATCTGGGATGGGACGGACAAAATTGCCACCGCCACGTCGAACTACGTCATGTGCACAGGGGCAGGCAACAGCACGACACCGGCTGTGTTTCCGACCCAGTATGGACCTCCATGGGGTGTCGGTTTTCAGAATTCCGGTATTCGAATTCGTGACATGACCGACGGAACCACGAACACGTTCATCCTTGGTGAGCGTGCTTGGAAGTTTGGCGAGATTGTCCCCGGTGCGGCGACCATCTACGCAATCAGTGCGGACGTGACTAATCTTGATCAGGGTTCTAGCTGGAATGTCAAAGCAGCCGGGACAAACGTTCTCGGCCTGACGTACGAAGGCATCAATTTCAGTGCGTCGAATCCCAAGCACCAAAGTCGTGCATTCAGCAGCCCTCACACAGGTGGAGCATTCTTCGCGATGGGTGACGGGTCCGTTCAATTCATCAGTGAAAACATCGACTTCGAATTCCAAGGGATTACTGCGACCTTCACAGATGGTATTAACAATACTTTTGGGAAGCTGGCAGCTCGCAACGATGGAGGAGTCGTCGGCGAGTTCTAATCATCGCCCGGATGTTTGACTCTTGAGATGACTTCGAGTGACATGCGGTGTATCGTGGCGTCATTCGCTGCGATACACCGTTTTTTTTTGCTTCGCGGCTAGTTATCAGAATTGTGCACATCTGATGATGGCGATGACATGTCGCCTTGACGACGACTATTGTCAGCGACGAATGGTCGCACTATTTTCAGCTAACTTTGTGGATCATAGAGGAACACGATGATCGGTCGAAAACACTTGCAATGGACGTTGGCCCTGGGCGTCTTTGCGTTGGTTGCTTCCGGATGCGGTCGGGAGGGGCTGCCCGAACTCGGGTATGTGGAAGGCACTGTCAAGATGGATGGTGAGCCGTTGGAAGGAGTGGTGGTGCGTTGCCGTCCCGTCGAAGGCGGTCGCGCTGGTGTGGGCAAGACTGACGAAAACGGCTGGTATGAACTCGAATATGTAGGAGGCTATGAGGGTTCCGTTTTGGGACCGGTCAGCATTTCCATTGAGACGGAATGGCCTGAGGGTGAAGCACCCGATGGAGTGACTGAACCCATCCCAGCGAGGTACAACAGAAATTCAGAATTGCTGGAGACGGTCGAGGCGGGTAATAATGAGTTCAATTTCGACCTCACATCGAATTGAGTCTCTGACCAATTTCTACGCGGAGCGTCGGTGGCGTAGGGCCTGTTGATCCGTGCCGGCCAGATCCACCGTTCTTGTCCGTAACTCGGGCACGGGTATCGTGCGACCCATTCGCCTTGTTCGCACCAATTCTGAACTTCGATGCAACCCATGTCAGTGCAATGTCGTCGCCTCAGACGATGATTTCGAGGACAATTCATGAGATTCAAAGGACGTGCGTTCGGTTCGATATTTGACGCCCTGCGAGCCGGTGTGATTGGCGTTGGAGGATTGTCCGTCCTAGTCTTCGGGCCACTCGGGTGTGGTGACGGGATTGACGCAAGCTTACCTCCGGCTGGACGCGCCGCTGCCGTACTCCAACAGCGCGGAGGTGTGGTCCAGGGTGACGGCAGCAGCCCAGACAACCCTGTCACGTCAGTACAAATGGGGCGAACCGAGGTCAGTGACGCCGATCTGAAACATTTGGAGGTGTTGACGGACCTGCAGGAACTCCATCTCCATAGCACGCCTATTTCAGATGCAGGGCTGGCTCACTTGGCGGGGCTGACGAACCTCACCACACTGAACCTGCGTGACAACAAGCTGACCGATGCCGGAATTGCACACCTGGACGGGCTGACGAAACTGAAAGTCCTGAACTTGAATGGAACCAACGTCGGTGATGAGGGTTTACGGCATATTGAGGGAATGAAGGATCTCACGGAGTTGTGGCTCGAAGGCACGCAGGTTAGCGATGCGGGATTGGCACACCTCGCTGGGCTGACGAACCTCCAGACTTTGAACCTCAGTGGGACGCAGGTCACCGATGCGGGACTGGTCCACCTCCAAGGATTGACCAAACTCAATTTGCTTAACTTGGGCGATACGGAAGTCGGTGACGAAGGCCTTGCTCATCTGACAGGCATGACCGAATTGAAGGAACTGGATCTGATCCACACGCTGGTGACTGATGCCGGTCTGGAGCATCTGGAAGGTCTCACACAACTACAAAAGTTGTGGCTGAAGGGCACTCCAGTGACAGGGACGGGACTCGTCTATCTCGAACAGATGCCGGAACTGAATGAAGTGGATGTGAGTTCAACCCAGATCAGCGATGAGAATCTTGTCCACGCCCGTAAGTTGGTCTCGCTTTGGTTTCTCCATGTGGGCGACACACCGGTCACTTTCGAGGGAGCAGCCGAGTTGGCACCTTATCTGCCGATCGCCCGGATTCCTCCCTATATCATGGGGCAGAATTAGCGGGTATTGATCCGACGACACCGTGATTCGACGTTCATCCTCCTCGCATTTCGATAGACGCATGCGACATCTGAAGGACAACCATGACTTCATACATCAGACGAATTCTGATCGCAGCGACAGTCACCTGTGGCTTCTGCTCACAAGCCCTGCAGGCGGAAGTTCTTGTCGATCCGTATCTTCAAAATCCGGCGCATGATGCGATGACGATTTGCTGGGTCGAAGATTCGGGCAAACCTGGGCAACTGACCGTCAGTCAAGAGTCAGACACACTTGCATCGACACTTAAGTCGACCCCCGTGCTCAAGCCGGAACTCGGCTATCGCCCCCTGGAGGTCGAAGAACTGCGGGGTGGAGTCGCTCCTGCTCCAGCATACCTCCATCGTGTGCGTGTCACTGGGCTCAAGACGGGCACCGCCTATCGCTACACCGTCACGCAGGGCGACGAGACATTCACCAGGCAGTTCCGCACAGCTCCGTCGTCGGAAGGCGAGGTGCGGTTCATCGTCTACGCCGATTCTGAGACGGAGCCCGAATCAACAGGCAAGTATGCAGACTGGCCCGAGCCGTATGGGGACGGAAAACGTCGGTATGTCGTCGACCAGACAGAAGGGTATCGACAAAATCTGAAAGTGATCAAAGACCGGCAGCCGAACTTCATCGCGATCGCGGGAGACATCGTCGAGACGGGAGGCGAGCAACGCGACTGGGACGAATTCTGGCGGCATAACTCGGGTGAGTTCAACGATGTCGCTGGACTCTCGCCAATCTTTCCTGCGGTCGGCAATCACGAGAACTACGCGGCTCGAGATGGGGCGTACACCGTTGACGGCGCACGGCGAGGCCTCGACAAGTACCAGGCCTACTTCGAGACTCCGGATAACGGCAGTCGCAACGACGCGTTCGAAGATCGGTTCTATCGCATCGACTACGGCCCGTTGACGTGGATCACGATCGATTCCTCCGATGGCTCCCCCAACGAGTCTGAGAAGGACTCCAACTTCTTCCTCTCGGGAGAGCATGACGGAGGCGAGGCTCCCGACTTCAACCCCGGGTCGACTCAGTACAAATGGCTCGAACAGCAACTGGCCGACGCGGAGGGGAAGAGTCGCTTCACCTTTGTACAGTTTCATCATTCGCCCTATTCCGTCGGGCCGCATGGATTCCCGGCAGGGCCAGACAAGGGACAGGACACGCAGTCCGGTCAGCCACTTCGCGCGTTGTTGCCGCTGTTTGAGAAGTACGGCGTCGATGCGGTCTTCTGTGGTCATGACGAGATGTATGAGCATTCAATCGTCAACGGCATGCACTTTTACGATATCGGGATCGGCGGCGACGGGCTGAGGAAGCCTTCCAATGGAGCAGACAGCTCGACGGGCCGGCCAACGGAGAATCCCCATCAACAGTTCATCGCCCATCTGGATGCCGCTGAGGTCTGGGACGGCAAACGGCTCATGAGTGGCGGTAAGCACTACGGACACCTGGAGGTGAACGTCACGCCGAAAGGCGATGGCTCGTGGACGGCCACGTTGACGCCCGTGTATGTCTTCCCAATGATGGATGAGGCCGGGACTGTGACCGGCTGGGAGCGTCGCCAGTACGAAGATGAGGTCGTGCTCACCAGATAGCACGGGGCGACACGTAAGCGAGTTGGTTTTTCCGGCGAGCCGAGTTCAGTAGAGAACGGTGAACGCGAGTGAGTCGAGCGGCTCTCAACATGACTCATCGTGAGCCTTCCGGCCCATTGGTCGGACGAGCGTTTGTGCATCCGGCGTTCGACTACCTGCTGATTGGCGGAGCCTTGAGTCTGCTCGTCTCAGCGCTCGTGATTCTGCTCCCGCGTGGCGGCGAACTCCTCGATGCAACGACGTTGCCGTACTTCATTCTGTTCAGCAACAGTGCTCACTTCGCGGCTTCGACAGTGCGACTGTACACGAAGCCGGATGCCTACGAGTCGCGGCCGTTTGTGACGATGGGCCTCCCGCTGGTGACGCTGCTGTTGTTGACGGTGTGCATGTTTCAAGCGGGACGATTGGGACCGATCGTGCAGTCGCTGTACCTCACATGGTCTCCCTATCACTACGCTGCACAGGCATACGGCCTCGCCGTGATGTACTGCTACCGGTCCGGCTGTTCGCTCACGGGAAGGGAGAAGACTTCGCTGTGGTGGATCGCAATGCTGCCTTTCCTGTTTGCCTTCCTGACCGGAGCAGGCGTCGGCGTCGACTGGCTGCTGCCACAGGCCGTGCTCGATCGCCCGTTGACCGATGACTTCCGCAGAACGTCTTCCTACATTCTCATCGCTCTGGCATTTCTGACTCCGCTCATCCTGTTTGCCAAGGTGTGGCGAAGTCATGGTCGTCCGCTGCCGCTCATTAGCCTGCTGGTTCTGTTCAGTAATGGAGTGTGGTGGTTCATCCTTCCGACGCTCAATGCCTTTGCATGGGCGACGATCTTTCATGGGGTTCAATATCTGGCGATCGTCGTGATCTTTCATGTGAAGGACCAGATGGCCCGCGAAGACAACATGCACGGAAGGATGTATCACGTTCTTTGGTTCTACGCCGTCTGCTTGTTGCTTGGGTACAGCCTGTTCAACGTGTTGCCGCTCGCTTACCTGTTTGTCGGCTTTGGACGGGTCGAGAGTATTCTGCTCGTCGTGGCGACCATCAACATCCATCACTTTATTGTGGATGGTTACATCTGGCGATTGAAGAAGGCGGACAGCAATCGCCGAGTGGTCGAGTCTGGTGCATCTGGAACGGCATGAGCGGCGAACAGATCTTGTCTGGAAAACGTAAGCAGACGCCGTGGTCCTATCGCGCAAGTTTCGGCCTCAGTTTGATGGCCCTCGCCTTTGCGCTGGGTGTCGGCGTCTATTTTTCCGTCACCACAGGAGGCACACTCCCAGGCATTGCCATTCAGGAGCAGGCGGACATCCCGTTGCTCCTGCAGGAGCCGGATCAGAAAGTGGCGATTGAGCAGATCCGCCTCTTGCTGACGATTCTGGGTCCCGGAACCGTCGCCAACGAAGCAGAGCTGCGCATCAAGCTGGGCGAGTTGTTACTCAACGAGCGAGAATTCGATGAAGCGATCGTCCACCTGAATCGGGCACTGGAACTCGATCCACAGGCGAATGGTGTGCATAACAATCTGGGCGCGGCCTATCTGAACAAGCAAGAGCCTGCCAAAGCCGTGAGCGAATTCGAGCAGGAACTGCGCGTGAATCCAGAGAATCCGCAAGCGTCGATCAACCTCGGACGGCTGTTAGAGAAGCAGGACCGATTGGACGAAGCAGCGACCTACTTCGAGCGGGCAGCCGGCAGTGAGCTTCCGTTGGTCGAGCCCCATCTGTCCCTCGGGAAAGTCTACTGGCAACAGGGCAAGCCCGAACTGGCAGCTGCTCATTTGAAACGGGCGCTCCAACTCGACCCGCAGAATGCTCAGGCGAATAACAATCTGGGAAACATCTACGCCCAGCAGGAGAAACTGGACCTCGCACTGACACACTACAGGCAGGCGCTGAAACTCAACCCTTACTACGCACTCGCACACAACAATATCGGGCTTATTTTGCAACAACAGGGCAAGCTCGACGAGGCCGCCAGTCATTTTCAACAGGCCTTGAAACTCGATCCCTCATTTGCGGACGCATACAACAATCTCACACGGTCGACTCAGCCTCAGCAAGGTCCGTGACCATGCTCTGAAGCGACACGCAATAACCACGCGAGTTCTGTGCGATAACACACTGCAGCACGACGTCCGCACAGGCAGAATAAACCATCGAACTTCGTCGATTCTGCGTTTGAGAAGTCTGGAGACGAACCGAATACCGATGGCCAAGAATGATGTGACAGATCGGCTTGTAGATCAGACTCCGTCTGGTGGTCCCGGTGACCCGGCTCATCGTCCTCCTGATGCAAAGGGATTTCACTGGACGAAGCTTTTGGTGATCGTGCTGATCGCTGTCTCGCTCGCCGGTCTGGGTCAATGGGGGAGTCGGCGCTGGTTACGCTCAAGTACGACCGACGCCCGAGCTGAGAATCGCCCAGAGTATGCAAAGTTTCAGCATCGGACTTGGAAGCACCCGCGAGAGGCGTTTGACCTTGAAGCTGCGATCATTCCTGCCGACGAGATCCACAGCCCCAATCTTCGCAGAGATGACATCCCTGCGCTGACGTCGCCGGAGTATGTCTCCGCAGCGGAAGCCGACTTCATGCAGCCGGACGAGTCGGTCATCGGGATCGAACTGTCGGGAGATGCACGGGCTTATCCACTGCGGGTGATGGACGCTCACGAAGCGGTCAACGACCTCGTAGGAAGGGTGCCTGTCGCCGTCACGTATTGTCCGTTGTGCGATTCATCAGTCGTCTTTGATCGGCGCGTGGACGGCCAGACGTTCGAGTTTGGCATCTCAGGCTTGCTCTACAACAGCAACGTCATGTTGTACGACCGCCAACAGAACGAGCCGGTGAGTCTGTGGTCGCAGTTGATGAATCAGGCGGTCTCGGGGCCCGCCGTGGGGAGTCAACTGCAAACGCTCCCCGTGGAAGTCACGACCTGGGCCGATTGGCGTTCTCGTCATCCCAACTGTCGGGTGCTTCTGACTGGTGCTCCGGATGGTGGACGGCCTTACGAGAACTATTTCAGTCTTCCAGATCTGATGTTCCCGGTGAATCACAGTGACGAACGGCTGCCGGTCAAGGCACGCGTACTCGGGGTGTGGACGGCCGCGGGAACTCGGGCATACCCGTTGAGTGAATTCGCGACTGATGGAGCGCCTCACGAACTGTCGGATCAGCTTGGCGATCAGAAGTTCGCACTGGTCTACGATCCCAAGGCAGTATCGCTACGCATTGTCGATGCCGACGAAGGCGTGAACTGGATGTATGCCTTCTGGTTTGCGTGGTCTGCGTTTCATCCTGAGACTGAGGTGTACTGCACTGCTCCTGCGAGCTGATTCCTCGCGAAGTCTCAGATCGTTCTGTTTCGACTGCGATACGCCACTCGACCTCGGAACGGCCAACTCGGTTATTGTGAAGCGAGCATCCGGTCCAAACCTCTCTTGGCACGACCGTGGTACGGATCAAGAGTCAGACATTGACGGTAGGCTCGGTCGGCTGGCTCTGATTGGTCAAGCAGCCGATAGCATTCACCGAGATGATACCACGCATGAGCCAGCTCGGGAGCGATAGTGACGGCTTGCTGGAGCATGTCCACCGCTGAATCCAATTGTCCTGCGCGCTCCGCAAATATGCCTGCTGCGAGTTGTGCGAGTCCTTCATGACGCGCAGCCTCTCGCTCATCGCCGGTTTGTTCGAAGAGTGCTGCCAATCGTTCATGGGCCGCGCGATCCAGGCGAAGTTCGGTCGCCCATTGCCAGCTATCCTTCGCCTGGGACTCATGACCCAAACGATGATGGACGTCGCCCAGTGCCACGAGCCGCTGTGGGGTTGTGCCGGATCGCCTGACGGCTTCGTTGAGGATTGGCAGCGCCGCTTCGGGATGTCCCAATTGCAACTCGGCTTGTACTAACAAGTCGGCCGCTTCCGGTCGCCACTCGACCTCCAGGACCTGTCGCAGCCGAGAAGCAGCGGCGTCGAGGGAACCGGACGCGTAGAGGTCTTTTCCTTGTTGAATCCATACATCGAGTCCGTGATTACCAATCTGTTGTTCAAGGAAGCCAGTCAACTCATCTGAGGGGAGCACTTGCGTGGCCCGATCGGCACGATTTTGAAAGTCGTTAGCTGCTTCGAGATCTCCCAGTCGCTGAGCGGCCCGCGATCGCATCTGATGGTACTTCTGCGTTTGAGGATGGCTCGCAATCAGGCCATCCAGAATGGGGACTGCCTCCTGCGAACGGTCGGAACGGACGAGCAGTTTGGCCAACTCGTAGTCGGCCGGTGCATAGCCTTCGGCAGTGCGAAAAGCTTCCTCGGCTTCCTGCGAGTTCTCTTCACGGAGCAGGTTCAATCCAATGCAGTACCGGCAGACGTCAGCCAGAGCGTCCTCCGCATAGGGGATACCGGCCCGAAACTTCTCCGTCGAAGCACTTGTATCTCCAATTCGTGAGAGTGCCGTTCCCCACCAGAGATACGTCCAGAACGCTTCGGGATCCAACTCTGCCGCGCGTTGGCAACAGATGTCGGCTTCGGCAAAGAATCCGTAGAGCACATAGATTTCCGCCAATGCCCGCCAATCGTCTGCTCCATCCGCTCCATTCGCAGTCACATCTTCCTGCCGATTGCGAATCTCTTGAACGGTGACAGAATCCAAAAACGTCAGGTTGGGCCGGGGAGGCTCTGGTGCTGACGCCTCCGAGTCGGAAGCAACCCACCATCCCACAAGCCCTATAGCGACGAGGAGTTCGCAGGCGATCACAGCACAGAGAATCACAATGGACCTGCTCATGGGGCAATGCCTCCTGCGCTCAACCACATGCCGATTCGCCCGAGGTCCTTGTCGGAGCGAGTGACATGCAATGCTCCCGCGACGATGTCATCCCGTCCATCATCGTTCAGGTCACCACAGGCGACGGTGACGAGGTGCGTGGGCTCCTCATCGATTCGCCACGTTTGAAAATTCTGCTGTCCATCGTTTTCGAGCCAGACGATGCTGGCCTGTCCGGGCTCGTGCCAGTCGTTGAATAGGCTGACCAGCACCACGTCGCGATCGCCATCGGCGTCCAGGTCGCCGTCGGCCGCTGCGTAACACCCACCGAAGTTGGCAATCCGCCGGGCCACAAACTGCCATTCGCCCTGATTCTCCAGCCAGATACAACCGTGGTACGGCTGTGAATGGGTGTACTGATACTCGAGGTTGTCGCCCAGCGGCCACAGCAGGTCCGCATCACCGTCGTTGTCGAGGTCGGTTTGGACGAGGCCGGCGCTGCCGATGTCATGATTGACCGTGAAGTGCAGCAGCCGCGAGCGAAACTGGCCGCCCCCGAGATTCTCGAAGCCCCAGACTTCCTCTTCGTTCTGTGAGAATACCGTGGCGATATCCAGATCACCATCTCCGTCATAGTCCGCCAGAGGTACATGGATTGCGCCAGGTGCGTAGTGAATTTCATGGTCAAGGAATTGTCCGTCACCCTTGTTCTCCAACCAGAGGATCTGGCCGCGTGCGTAACCAAACACAGCCACGACGAGATCAAGGTCGTCATCTCCGTCCAGGTCGCCCGCCTGAACATCTGCCACTCGCCGCACATCATCGAGAAGCACGTGGGGGATGAACTCGTCGCCAGTCTGTTCGAGCCAGACCACGCGTCCCACATGACGATCATCCGGAAAGATGTTCCCCAGGACTGAGACGAGAATGTCCAGATCGCCGTCCGCATCCAAGTCAACGATAGTGGCGTGTGCAGGAGCGAGCAGATTGTCGGCAATGACTTGCTCAGTCCAGTCGCCACGCGGCGACTGCCGGTAACACAACACCTGATTCTGCAGTGCGTCGCATACCAAGACGTCCTGCAATTCGTCCCGATCGAGGTCGACAATCTGTACGTTCGTGATCCGTGGCGGAAACTCGGCCGGAGAGCCGAGTGGAGACTTCACCAACGGTCGTGTCGAGAGAGGAAAGTCGGGACCGGCGACCACCCGCTCGGTCGCGGTCTCGGGGACGATTACTTGCGGTCGAACCAGATACGTGGCGATGGGAATGCAGACCGCGAGCATCGACAGGGCAATCATACTCGCTTGCCTCCATTGACGATTTTCCGTCATTCGCTCATGACCGTCAGCAATGGCAACACGTAATCGCCGGATCTCAGACATTAATCTATCAGAGGCTCACCTTACCACGTTGGAATCACACCGACAATTGGGCGACCCGAGGTGTTCGTCCCAAGATGATGTCCAGAGAAATTCCGTCTCCACTTGAGGAGGAGCAAGGTTGAGGACTCGCCATCGCAAAGCGTCTGAGGCGACTCAGTTTCGCTGATACGGCACTGACCTGACGCTATAATCACCCCGGCGAGGTAGGAAGGGACGTTATTCATCCTGTTCGCCGTGTGGTCAAAAAACTCAGCTGACCTGAAAACTGACGGACGATCAGCGGTTTCTAGAGCAATTCCAAAGTAGTTTTTCGGTATCATGCAGGAGGGCCGTGCCGCAGACAGAGGTCATTCCGCGAACAAGCTCCTGCACAGAAACCATGAAAATGGTCTAGCTTTCTGCGACTCCAAGGTGGGAATCTTGGTTTCCGGCGGAGACGTCGTCCTGCATTGTGATGACTCTGTGGTTGTCACAATCGTGACCGGATCGACTTCAGATCAGTGATGGACGAGTTGTTGGAACAGGCTGCGTTTGTAACAACTGATTCGCCTGATAGGGCCGCAATCGAGGTTCTGAAGGGTTCTGGCCGTATCAGGAAGTCGTCAGTCCAATCCGATCGCCCTAAAGCCTTGGTAGAGAGTGGTTCCCGTCGACGGAGAGAGTCGCGATGGCCTCTGAAATTGTTGGGTCGATATCAGAACCCATGGGTATCAGAAAGTGGAGACTCTCTGCGCGGCCAGAGAGTCTCTCCAAACACCGTCTGAGACAGGGAGCCTTTCCAGACACCGGGCGAAGTCTCGCTCTTCTGGTGAACATCAACGCCGTGCACGAGAGTGCTCGGCGTTCTGCATGGTCGCAGTCTCTTGCAGAAAACGGGCCATCTTCCACGCTGAGTGATGTGATGTGCGTCCTGGTTGACATCGCTCTTACGACGGTTGGCTCGTTCTCAGTCTTGAATTGACCGCAAACTCTCACATCGCCCTGAGAGTGGACCTCTTTGTGTGAACGCGAGTGTCGCTTCAGTGGCTCTTGTATCGAAAAGGCATTTCCAGGTTGATGTAAATTCTTGCTGACTTGGTCGTGGTTCTTCCGCTGAGGCTCAGCCGAAGATCTAGGCCTGCCTACAAATCTGTTCGATCAGCGGTTGAAACTACAAAATTTGCGTCGCGACGAATCAGGGACGATGAGTTGTGCAATGACCAAGTGATCGATGGCGTTCAAGAGCACGGCTCATCAAATTCGACCAGGACGGCAGCCCAGTGTGTGTCATGAATCAAGCGTGCCGGTGGACGTTTGCCCTCGTTGGACGGTATCACATAAAAAGTTTGCCTTCCCTCGCCGTCCCCCCTCGTCCATCAGGAGACACCGCATGTCACATCCTATCAACATCACCTTTCGGGAGTGTGAATCTGATTCTTCCCGTCGAGATTTTCTGCGCACCGCTGGAGGAGTGTAGACGGCGGTGAGAAAGTGGAGCGCCCGGCGGCCGGATTTCGGAGCGCTGTTGTCGTAGGATGACTGAGTCCGAGTGTGGCGAGCGACTCGGACAGGCCGGGTTCCTTTTCTTATGTCGTCGTGGATGCGTCCGGG
>JAJDEJ010000221.1 GCA_029259815.1 Planctomycetaceae bacterium
TATCTCAAGGGGCGCAAAATCCGTGATGCCGAAATGAACGCCATCAAACTGAAACGCAATGCGTTCCACGGTGATTGGAACTATCAAATCGCCCCACGTAAGAACTAGAACTTCGATAGTTTATTTACGAACGCACCCTCACCCACTGTTCGGCCTCGGTCAACTGCTCGACCTCTCGGCGCACATCTTCGCGTGGGCGTTCGGTCCACTCCGGCCCCCAATGCACTGCATCCAGCTCAATGTGCAGAGAACCCATGTGCTCCGCCAGCGACCTCGCAAACGTGGTCTTCCCCGCACAGCTTGAGCCGATGACAACAATGCGGTTCATGTCGATCCTGCTCATCCAGACGATTGGCCAGGCGACCGCGTGACCACCAGTGAATCATAGGATCTCCACAAAATCGGTGTCAGACAGGAGCGAGAATCATCGGTCCGACCTCCTCGCTGGCGGCGTTGGCTCAGGCACAATCGCGTCCAGGAACTCGTCGGGGGTCATCTCGTGATAGCGACCCAGCACATTGTAGATCGATTCGATCTGTTTGAAGTCTTCGTTGTTCTCCACGAAATCCTTGACCATCTCGTTTCGCTTGGCGATGACGGGATTGGTTGTCTCGGCCACCTGCCCTTCCCGAATCTGCTCCAGCGTGATCGCGTTTCCCTTCAGGGCATCCGAAAGCGTGCCCAGATAGCTGGCGTACATCAGCAGGATCGAGAATCCCATCAGTGTGCCGACGGTGATGAAGATGCCAAAGCCGCTCAACTGGCCGATCCGTCTGAGGTTGAGGGCTGACTTTTCCCGGTAATCTTCCGAAAGTCGTTCGAGGCTTTCGGTCAACTTGCCTGTTCGTTCGCCCGACTGTACTGCTTGCATCAAGTCAGTCGGAAACGCATCGGTCTGCTTCATCGATGTGAAGAAGTCTTTGCCGTCTGCGACCGAGGTAACGATGTCCGCTTCGTGCTTTTGATAGAAGAGGTTTTGAGTGCTTCGCAGTCCGAGTCGAATCGCCTTCTGCGCGTTCATCCCCGCATCGACTGCGGTCCCAAACGCCCATGCAAACCGCGACAATGCCAGCGACTTGATCGTGCTTCCCAACAAAGGAATCGCCAACGCAATCCGCATCGGCAGCGACCCGAACCAACCGGACATGATCCCCCGGACAGTCAGATAACCCGTGAGCAGCAAAATGGTCAGCACGGCCCAGAACAAACCAAGATTGCCCAACGGCGAGAGCCCCAGCATGAACACATCCGGTGCGGTGAGCCCGTCAATCCGTGTTTGCAGCACATGCAGTACCACAAAGAACAGACTGACCACGACCGCCGCCGCCATCGCCTGTAACAGCGGCCACGTGATCCCATGCAGAAACGTCCGCTTCATCCGCTCGAGCGCCCGATAGTGGTCCGCCATCTGCAGAAACGTCTGATCGAGCGCGCCCGTCTCCTCCCCCACCCGAACCATCTCGGTCAACAACGCCGGAAAGCACGGCTCCTCCGTCAGTGCATCAGCGAGTGTCCCCCCATCCTGCAGCCGCGCATGCACCTGCTCAAACGACTGCCGAGTCCGCCCTCGCAGCAACTCGGCTTCGTTCCCCCACGCTTCTGCAATAGGAATCCCCGCCTTCAACGAGGCCCCCAACCGATAGCACACCTTCTCCAACTGCGAATGCGACAGCAAAAGACGCGTCGATTTGGTGGGCAAGTCCGCAGGGCTTTCAAGGATTTCTGTAATCACGCCACAAGTCCAATATGACTCTGAAAGGAGTGTTGCCCGTGCTGCAACCGCTCTTCGCCGCACGAAGCGAAAAGATAAAACCGTCATCGGTATTGCTGACGGTCGTATTCTACGCACGTCACTCCACAGGAAGTACCTCCTTCCCATCTCAGCAGTAGGTCAAGTGGTCCAGCTGACATATCTTGTGCCCATGAATCGACTTTGGTACAAGCACTGGGGGTAGACACGCCCGCCAAGGTGATGTACACTTGGACACGTTGAATATTCTCTTGGATCGTGGGTTGGACAGGATGCTAACAACCATCGACCTCTTCTGTGGAGCAGGCGGGTTGTCTGAGGGACTCCGACAGGCAGGATGTCATGTCGTCGCGGCGAATGATTTTGACGACCGTGCTTCAGAAACCTATCGGTTGAACCATCCGGAAACAGAATTTCTCGAAGGTCCGATTCAGGATATCCGCACTCAGCAAATTCTCAAAGTCGCTGGCGTGAAGCGTGGTGAATTAGACTTGCTTGCTGGAGGACCTCCATGTCAAGCATTCAGTGTCTACAATCATCAGCGTGGGATGCACGATGAGCGGTCGGGGCTTTTTCGGGAATACCTGCGAATTGTGAAAGGCGTCATGCCTCGATTCGTGGTCATGGAAAACGTGACGGGCATGACAAGTGTCGATGGCGGTCGTGCCGTTGATGAAATCTACACAAGCCTTGAGAATCTGGGGTTTCATGTTGAACATGATGTCCTCAAAGCCGAGTCGTATGGAGTCCCGCAGGAACGACGGCGACTTGTTTTCTTAGCTTCGCGAGATTTGAAAGAGATCCGCTGGCCAGAGTTGACGCATGCCTCTCTCAGAGATCGGACCCTGTTCGATGGTGGAGGTAGTAAGCCTCTAGTCACAGTCGAAGATGCGATTGGAGATCTACCTGCCCTCAAAATTACCGAAGGTGAGGATAAATCGCGGTACTCTGAGAAGCCAAAAACATCCTACCAGCGTGAAATGCGCAAGGGCTCCCGACATTTATATAATCATGTTGCCCCTTATCTGGCAGAGATCAACCGGCGTCGGCTCAAGCATATTCCAGAAGGAGGAAGCTGGCGTGACATTCCTCACGAACTCCTGCCTGCGGGGATGAAACGAGCAAAAAGGAGTGACCACACCAAGCGGTATGGTCGGCTCCATTCCGACAGGCAAGCATCGACCATCTTGACAAAGTGTGACCTGCATTGGGGAGCATATATTCACCCAAGTCAGGAGCGGACGTTGACTGTCAGAGAGGCCGCGCGTCTTCAATCCTTCCCGGATCGAATTCGGTTTCTGGGATGTAAAGGAGATCAGTTTCGGCAAGTCGGCAACGCGGTCCCACCCTTGCTGGGCAAGGCAATTGGTGAGGCGATCGTTCGGATGCTCAATGGGACACGGATTCGCAGGAAGCGCCGGAGCCTTGTCCATTGATTGATCCGACGCTTGCCATCGGAGAGATTCTTGGTGAGCCCGCTGCCCAGATGCGGAACCCGGTCAACGCCGGTTATCAATGTCCATTCATCGGATCACAGTGCACAAAGAGTGGCGGTACGAGTTCAGACCCCTATCCAATTTGCTCGGTCAATCATCGGCCAACAACATCGCCTAGATTGATTGCGGTCTGTCCGAAGCGTTTCTTCGAGGCTGGCCTGCGTGACCAGATCATTCAGGATTGCTGGCCCGGCGACCCGCCTGAGAACCCCCGGCTCATTTATGATGTCATCCTCAAAGGATATGGCCGTGATGAGTTTGTGATTGCTGATGTCGAAGAGAGTGGCCATGGGGTCAGAAGTTTTGTCAGCGTGAAGGTGCATGCTGCAGATATCACTGGATCAGTTGAGCCAGCATTTAACGCAATTCTGAATAGCCGGTTGCTGTCTCAACTCCCATCCTACGGAATCAACTGGGCAAATGTCCGCAAGCGATTCCTGTCGCAGGTCATTGCCAAAGGATTTCATCACAGCACTTGGGGCAGTCGCATCATTTCCATCATCCAGTCGCCCGTATACGAGTACCTTCGGACAGAGGTTGAATTCGACGAGTCAGTTGCAGACGATGATTGCAACGTCATCTTTATGGTCTACGACTTTGAACCAAGCTCAGACGCTGACATTGAAACAGCAGCGGTCTCGCTGACTCACCAACATACTGTTCGAACAAGTTACGAGAGTCTGATGTATGGGGCGGCGTGTCCTCCTCCTCCTCCTCCTCCTCCTCCTGCCAGGTCAGCGTTTGTGAACAAGTTGATTGAACGACTCCAGAAGTAATAGGGGGCAACACTGGTGTCTGTGAACATTCTGGAATATCTCGGCAAACGGACCACTGACAGTATCGTCCCATGGGTACTGGGCGATCCGATCGTAGAGTGTCCGTTCTTCGATGGCCCCTGTGCCAAGATCAGCAGAAGAACTCCGCAGAAGCCGATCTGTTCAGTCGAGTCCGATGGACGTCTTTGGATTACCTGTGAGCATCGACTCCTCACTTCCAAGAACGTACCAATTAGTCACCCCTATCTCTCAAACCGCATCACCGAAATTGCTGAAATTCTTTGGGGACATCCGTTGAACATGTCGAATGTTGCGGTTTCCCGCGAGCATAACATCGCTGGCTTCAATGCCGACTATGTCTTCGCACTCAATCCGCAATGGAAAGTACACAACGTCCCGTTGCGATATAGCATGGAAGTTCAGGGCGGAGGTGATACAACCCAAACAGGCAATCTTACACGCCATGTCGATGCGTGGGAATCTGATCGCGATGGTCATCAGTTAGACGGCAATGTCTCAGGGGTTCAGCCGAATGTGTTGAACGTCTGGAAGCGAATGCTCTCACAACTCATCACGAAAGGGCTCGCTGCTACCAGAATGAGGCAAGGCGTGGGATGTATCATCGGCGACAAACTGTTCGATGAAATTCAAAATCGCACAGGATGGACAAGTTTGGCTGCACCCGAAGACGGATATGTTGACTTCGTTGTCATCTCGTACTCAGCAGCAGAGTCTAATGAGAGTCCTGTAAATCTGGTGCCGGATCACACTCGGATGATCCGATCCACGTTTCAAATGTTTCTTGATCAAATGAGACGAGGTGGCGTCGACGCTGATTTTTCCGGTCGATACGAGGCTCTCGATGGTCGATCGGTTGATGCTGAATAGTTGTGACTGTCCGCCAACAGACTTGATTCATCACCGTCCCTTGCCCAGGAACGTTTTGATCGAGTCGTAGATGGCCTCTTTGCTTTCGATCTCGCTGAGGACGAGGTTGTCGTGTTCGTCGATCAGTTTGCTGAGTTCGCGGATGAAGTCGCCCGAGCCGTAGGGGCTGTCGACCTGGCCGTAGCAGAACAGGTTGCAGTGGACGAGCAGGCCTTCGATGAGCAGCTTGAGGCAGTCGCGATTGTCCTCGCCCCAGTTGTCGCCGTCGGAAAACTGGAAGCAGTAGATGTTCCAGTCGGCGGGCGGGAAGTCGCGAGTGATGATGCTGGCCGCCTTCTTGTAGGCGGATGAGATGCGGGTGCCGCCCGATTCGCGGACGCGATAGAACGTGTCTTCGTCCACCTCATGCGCGACCGCATCATGCACGACGTAGCGGCGTTCGACGCCGTCGTATTGGCTGCGGAGCCAGGTGTCGATCCAGAAGGACTCGATGCGGACGATCTCCTTCTGATCGTCGGTCATGCTGCCGGAGACGTCCATCATGTAGATGATGGCCGCATTCGCCTGCGGCTCGTACACCGTCTTCCAACTGCGAAACCGCTCATCCTCCTTGCCGGGAATAATGACCGGGTTCTTGGCATCGTACTGCCCACTGGAGATCTGCCGTTTGAGAGCTTCCTTGTACGTCCGCTTGAAGTGCCGTAGCGAGTTAGGCCCTGTGCGGCCAATGGTGTTGTACTTGTCCTTCTTCGATTTGATGGCGTCCTTCCCCTTGGGCTCAATGTTGGGCAACTCCAACTCCTCGCCCAGCATCTCCGCCAACTCATCCAGCGAGACCTCGACCTCCCGAATGTGAGCCCCCGCCTCACTCCCCGCTTGCCCCTGTCCATCACCCTCGTCCTGCCCCTTGCCAATCGGCTGACCGACTTCACCTTCACCCTGCCCCGTGCCACCCGACCCGCGTTGACCGTGCCGGAAGTGCGGGATGTCGATGTTCGGCACCGGAATCGAAACCGTCTCCCGCCCCTTACGCCCCAGCATCTCCCCATGATTGACGTACTTGCGAAGATCCTTGCGCAGCTTCCCCCGTACGATCTTGTCGAAGCGTTGCTTGTCACGATCAATGGCACGGGTCATGAATCATCGCTCCTTGCACGAATCGTCGCGACTGTCAATCCGATGGCATCAGCACCGGAATGCGCTGGCGACGTTCCTTTCGATAAATCTGAAAGTCTCCGTCGAGCGTCAGCACACGGGACTTGGGGTGAATTTCCGACATCCTCACGAGACAGGCATCAGCCAGTGACATGGGAATGTTGTCGTATTTCGTCATCAGTCGTTTAACCCGCGCGGCCTCGTCTGCGAGGGAAAAACGAATGTCGATCAGTTGCCGGTCGAGCATGTTCAGCACGGCTTCGGCTCCTCCGGACAAGTTTCTCACCAGGAAACAGGCCTCCGATAGAACTGACTCGCACGTGAGCAGTGGTGGTTGAATCGTATCGAGAATCTCGCGGGCCCAAGTGTGATGCTGATCCCGCTGATTGAGCAGGGCGACAAGCGGGCCCGTGTCCACGATGACACCGCTCACTGCCCATATCCCTGCATGTGTTTTGACTCCGTTGACAGATCACGCGGCCCCTTGAGCGATCCAACCAGATCGGCTGCTTGCGACGTCACCGACCCGGACGTCCCCTCCGCAAACGCCTCCAGTGCCTCCCGCACCACAGCCGACCGACTCACGCCCCGCTGCTCCGCCAAATCCGTCAGACGTTGATCCAACTCGGGCGGCAATTTGAGTGAAATGGTCCGCATGACGATGCTCGCGTGTGGTATTACTTTTATTGCACATTTGTATGACACCCATCGCGGAGCGTCAAGATGCCTCTTCCGTGGTTCCCTCCTCAACAACCGCCGCCTCAAAGCACGCCTTCACATCGAGCGCGAAACCATCAAGCAGCACAGACGTCGCCGTTTGTCCCGGTTTGAACTCGCCATGCGGCTTATAGGCGTTGTCGTCGAGAGTGAGAACCGTGATCGTCTGCGTCTCGGGATCGACGATCCAATACTCCGGGATGCCGGTAGCGGCGTATTCGGCCCGCTTCTCAACGAGGTCTCTTTCCCTGTTGTCCGCCCCTTCACTGACAATCTCAATGACGAGGTCAGCACCTTCAGCGAACCGATTGTTCTGAGTGCGATTTGGTGCCAGATAGAGGATGTCGGGTTCCCTGAATTGTCCGTCAGCTGTTCGTATCCGATAGGGAGCAATCAAGACTTCTCCCAAACGACCGCTCTGGACAAACTCATTCAGCAGGTATGAGAGAAACATCACCAGTCGCTGATGGACCTTGGTCGGCATCGGAAGAAACTCCAACATTCCCTTGTTGAATTCGACGAGATGATTGGTCTCCAAAGCCAGATATTGTGATTCGGTCCACTCACCCTGATACGGATGAAATCTCGCCATCTCCCACGTCGGCGTGCCCCGCTGCGAGCGCGGCTCGGGGGGGACATCCTGTGGCGGAGTCGTTGGTGCTTGTGGTTCGGTGACGGTGCTCATGGCTTCACTGCAATGGGAGGATCGGTGTCTCCAGTATACCAGATGTGTCGACGTCGATTGGGAATCTCAACGCCCATCCTTCGGCTGCGTCGTTGCGTAGGTCCGGCTCCCGCCGGACGCAAAGGTGTGTGCATTGAATGCTGAGATTCGGGCGACCCAACGTCACTGAAGCATCAAGTTAAGAACCACGGAAGGTACGGAATACACGGAAAAGTACCGCGTACGTCAGCCTTCCGTGGTTCCCTCCCCACCGCATCGAAGCAAGCAATCAGATTGACCGTGAATCGTCATGCGAAGCTTGATCCAAACAACTGACCACGTTGGCCGAGGAGTCGGTCGAATCGAGAAAGCATCGAAAGTCAGTCCTCTGTCACTGGATTTTCCATGTCGAGGAAATCCTTCACGTTCAAATAGTAACCGACGTCTCCCTCGTTGCTGCCATAGCAAACCACAAGAAATTTGCAGCGACTGAGTTCATCGGCATCAGCAGAAAAGGCAACTGTCGTAACGTCTTCAGGCTGTTGGAAATGAACGCGATTAGGTCGGAGCGTTGCCGAGAGCCTATGTTTTCCTTGGGCATCCACCATCCTCAGTTTGGCGTAACTGAAATTCTCCAGCCAGCCTTCCTTCTTGAATGCGAGCCAAACCTTGACACCTGCATCTCCATTTTTGCGAGCGTGCATTGTGATGCCGTACTTTTCTTTTGCCGTTTCCTTTGTCAATTGCCCGACGCTGATCAGCGCAAAGCACGGGCTGGAGATTAACGTGAGAACGGAAATGCTGAACACAGCGGTTGAAACGCGAGGCGGAATTTTCATGTTTTCCTCGTTTGAAGCTAATGGACCTCATAACTATGAAGTTCGTAATCACTGGATCGACGGATGGCCCTCCGCGCGTCCTCCGTGTCTCTGCGTCTCCGTGGTGAATACAATGTTCAGCGCGCTCCCGTTGGTCGCGGCTAAACGGGGTTATCCTTCGTCACTCTTGGCATCACCCCGGGCGAAGATGCTGGCGACGTATTGCAGGACGTCGGTGGCGGATTCTTCGTTGTAGCCGTAGTTGCGGATGAGGCGGGATTTGACGATGTCGATCTTCTCCTGCGTGTCCGCGTCGACCACGTTGGAGACCAACGACGTGAGCTTGATCGTGTCTTTCTGGTCCTCGAAGAGTTTCATTTCGAGGGCCTTTTGCAGGCGTTCGTTGGTGCGGAAGTCGAAGACCTTGCCGTCGAGCGACAAGGCGCCGATGTAGTTCATGATCTCGCGGCGGAAGTCGTCCATGCGGCTTTCGGGGATGTCGATCTTCTCCTCGATCGACCGCATCAGGCGTTCATCCGGTTCCTCGTCCTCGCCGGTGAATTTGTTCTGGACCTTCTCGCGTTGCGTGTAGGCCTTGACGTTGTCGATGTAGTTGCCGCAGAGGCGGGTGAGGGCGTCTTCGTCAGCGGCGATGGCTCGCTGGACTTCGTTCTTCACGATGTCGGTGTACTCCTCCTTCACCATTGAGATGAGCTGGCGGTAGTGCTCGCGTTCGTCCTCGCTGCCGATGAGCGAGTGATGCTTGAGTCCGCCTTCGAGTTCGTTCATCACCATGAACGGGGTGAGGCTGGTCGCATCCGTGTTGACCACGAGGGCGTTGGAGATCTTGTCCTGGACGTAGCGGGGCGAGATGCCTTCGAGGCCTTCGTGCCGTGCCTCTTTGCGGAGCTGCTTGATGTTCTCTGCGGTGAAGCCGGGCAGGCTCTTGCCGTTGTAGAGCTTCATCTTTTGCAGCAGCGTGAGGCCGTGATGCTTGGGTTGTTCGAGCCGTGTGAGGAGTCCCCACATGGCTGCGACTTCCAGCGTGTGCGGGGCGATGTGCTTGCCGCGAACGCGTTCCGTGTTGTAGTCCTTCTGGTAGATTTTGATCTCTTCGTTGAGGACCGTGACGTACGGGATGTCGATTTTGATCGTCCTGTCGCGGAGGGCCTCCATGAACTCGTTGGACTGCAGCTTGCGGTACTCCGGCTCATTGGTGTGACCGATGATGACCGTGTCGATGTCGGTCTGGGCGAACTTCTTGGGTTTGATCTTGTGCTCCTGCGACGCGCCGAGCAAATCGTACAGGAAGGCGACGTCCAGCTTGAGGACTTCGATGAACTCGATCATGCCCCGGTTGGCGACGTTGAACTCGCCATCGAAGTTGAACGCGCGCGGGTCACTTTCGGTGCCGTACTCCGCGATTTTGCGATAGTTGATATCGCCGGTGAGTTCGGTCGAGTCCTGGTTCTTCTCGTCCTTGGGTTGGAACGTGCCGATGCCAATGCGGTCCTGCTCGGAGAGGAACACGCGCTTCACGACGATTGTGTCGAGCACCTTGCTCCAGTCGCCGTCGAATTTCTCCATGCGGTCCTGGAAGTACCAGCGGGAGAGGGGACAGACGTCTCCCTCGATTTCGATGAGATAGCCGTCGTCGGGGCGACCTTCGTTGAGCGCCGCAACGACATCCGCTCGCTGCTCTTTCGGGAAGAGCTGCAACGGCTCGCTGTTCATCGGATCCCAGGTGATCGAGCCGTCGTCTTCCTTCCAACCGAAGGTGTAGAGCGCGCCCTCATCCGTGCGGCTGTAGCGCTCGGTTCCCCGCTTGAGGAGGCGGGCGATTGTCGACTTGGATGAACCGACCGGTCCGTGCAGGAGTAACACGCGGCGTTCGGTGCCGTACTTCATGGCAGCCGACTTAAAGACGTTGACGAGTTCCATCAACGGTCGCGTGAGGCCGAAGATGGCGTCGTGACCGTTGTTGTGTGGATCGTCGAAGAACTTGTAGCGGACCTGATCCTTGCGTCCTTCGACGGGGTACGTGCCCTCGTTCATGATGAGGTCGTACAGCCGCTGATACGCGGTGCGGGCGACCTTGGGGTTCGCTTTGACGATATCGAGGTACTCAGCGAACGAGCCCTGCCAGTGTTCGTGGCGGTACTGTTCGGGAGACTGCTTTTGCGAAATCTGGTCGAGTAATGCTTGTCCGGTCGTCATCAAACAACTCCCTGGAATTCCCGACAGATGGTGGGTTGTCTCTTACCCTCGCGCTTCGATGCCTGACGTCACTGTCGCCCTTTTCTCATTAACACCGTTCCCCAGCGAGACCGACCGCGTGGAGGTGAGGTTCGCGCAGCAAACATCCGCGCAGACTCCCATGTGCTCCAGCAGCGTGTGGTCGTGGGAAGAGAAGAGCGACCGTCCATGGTCAGACACCGAATTGCCAAACAGCGGAAGGTGTCGAGTCATCGCGTCGGGCTGCGATGCCTCGGCCCCCGGCCGATCGTATCCATGTGACCGACACAGGGTTTGGGCAGACGAATTATTCCCAGTTGTCCAGACGGGGGCAAGACCAATTGTTCAGCGGCATCGACGTATGTCACGAATCTGTCACATTTTTCGACGATTAAGTGTCGCTGAACTCGCAAGAGTTCAGACATGAGGCTTGGCTGAATTCTGGCGAATCCAGCTACGGACATGACCATCAACCACTCTGGGGCAGGTCCATCAGGCGACCGAAGCGTGTGAGGACTTGTCGTTTGAGCGCGGCGAACTCCGGCGTGTCCAAGTCACCCGAACCGACGAGTGCAAACGCCTCACGGCGGGCTGCATCGAGAATCTTCACGTCTCGTGTGAGGCTGGCGACTCGCAGTGGCATCTCGCCGTGCTGACGTGTGCCGAGCACGTCGCCCGGTCCACGCAGTTCGAAGTCGACCTCGGCGATGCGGAAGCCGTCTGCTGTCGATTCGAGTGCGTGCAGACGTTGGGCCGCTTCAGGAGCCGCGGATTCTGAGAAGAGAAAACAGTACCCCTGATAAGATCCGCGACTGATGCGTCCGCGCAGTTGATGCAATTGCGAGAGCCCGAAGCGTTCGGCATCGAGGACGATCATGAGTGTTGCATTGGGAACATCGACTCCGACCTCGATGACGGTAGTCGAGACGAGCACATGCAGATCGCCGTCGCGAAAACGTTCCATCACGCCCGCTCGCTCCTTGCGGTCCATCTGTCCATGCACGAGACCCACGTCGAAGTTCGGCAGTGCCTTCACGACACGTTCGTAGATCACGTCGGCTCCGCGCGGCCCGTCGTTGCTTGCGGTTTCGCCTTTGACCAGTGGACAGACAATGTACGCCTGCCTCCCACTGGCGAGTTGCTTCTTCACGAAGTCCCACGCCTTCTGCCGTGGTGCATCTCCTGTGATGCGGCTGGTCACGACACGCTGTCGTCCTGGTGGCAAGTCGGTCATCAAGGAGAGATCGAGATCACCAAACTGCGTGAGGCACAGGCTGCGGGGGATGGGGGTCGCCGTCATGACAAGAACATGTGGATTGTCGTCACCAGCGGAGATGCGTGCCCGTTGCACGACGCCGAACTTGTGTTGTTCGTCGATGACCGCGACGCCCAACTTGGCGAACTTCACATCCTTTTGGATGACGGCTTGTGTGCCGATGATCAGTTCCGCGTCGCCGCTCTCGATGGCAGCGAGCGTGTCGCGTCGTTGAGCGGTCGTGAGACTCCCCGTCAGCAGCATACGAGCGACGCGGCTGTCCTCCAGAATGGTCTCGATTGTCTCCGCATGTTGCAGTGCGAGCAGTTCGGTCGGTGCCATCAGCACGGCTTGATACCCACACGCGACCGCCACCAGCATGGCATACACAGCGACGACCGTCTTGCCGGCTCCCACGTCCGCCTGCAACAGCCGATGCATGGCCGCTCCCGATTGCAGGTCAGCCACGACATCGCGAATGGCCGTATCCTGTCCTTCGGTGAAGCGGAAGGGGAACAAACGACGAATGCGGGCATCGATCTTGGCCGTCGTCGCCATCACCGGCGCATCGTCCTCCCGCTTCCACGCCCGCCGTCGCAACGCGAGTGCGAGTTGGAATTCGAACAGGTCGTCGAACAGGATGCGATGTCGCGCTGCGTCGTATTCCGCCATCGTAGCTGGCAGATGCAGGCTCTTCACCGCCGCCCCTAACACGGGCAGCTTCATCGTTTCGCGATACGACTCTGGCAGTGCATCCGTAATGTTCTCTGCACAGTCCTCCGCCGCGTTCTGGGTCATCCGCCGCATCTCGTGCATGCGCAGCCCTTCAGTGAGCCCGTACCGAGGCAGCAGACCGACGCCTTCGCCGCTGTCGTCGTCTTCCAGCCACTGCACCTGCGGATGTCCGAACTCCCAGCGACCCTGATGCCGTTTGGGCTTGCCGGTAAACAGGACACGAGTGCCCATCATGAGCCGCTTCCGCATCCATGGTTGGTTGAACCACACGCCCCGTACATAGTCGCCGCCGCAGTCGAGCAGTGCTGCTGTCATCGTCCGTCCGCCGGAGACCTGACGGGCATCAACATCGACCACCTCGCCCCGCACGGTCTGCTCCCGCTTCTCAACAAGTTCGTCAGGCTTGCGGACATCGGTCAGGTCCAGCACATCGCGCGGCAGATGCCACAACAGATCGCGGACCGAGTGGATATCGAGCTTCCCCAGCAACTCCGCCTTGCGCGGACCGACTCCTCGCACGAATTGCACGAGCGTGTCGAGTGGATCGTCGGGAGTGGATGAGGTCATGGGAATATCTCAGATCTCAAATTTCAAATCTGAGATTTCAAAATCATGTGTTGAGAGCGACCATCGTCTCTCGTTTATCTCAGAAGGATCATCCTTCCTCTCCGAACAGAGAACAACGCGGGGAAAGAGGTTCTTGAACCAACACCCGATGGTCGCGATCAGACCATCGGAGATGGCTCAGAAGGAACATCATGCCACACTGCTGACTGAGACGCACGCGTCGGTTCGAATTGAGCAACTGACGATTCTCGTGTGAGAGGCTCGCGGTCGCATGTTCGTCGCTGCCCATCTTCGGGTCCACTTCGTCCGGACCTCCACACCTTCAACCGAATTCTCGCTCCGTCACGAGCCGCACACCATGCGCTCAGCGTACGGATTCTGACATCTCACTCCAACAGGGGAAAAATCATGGCATTCTGGCAAAACGATCGACGCACGCGTGCCCGCCGCCGTCCGACAAACAACACCCCCGCACAGGTCGAGACGTTCGAGACTCGCGTGCTGCTGGCGGGAGTGACTGATGACGGCTCGACCATCGATCAGGACACGCTCGACAATCTCTCGACGGATCAGGAGTTCGCTTCGATCGATGGCACGGGGAACAACATCGCCAACCCGGAAATGGGCAGCACCGATGAGGCATTGTTGCGGACGGTGAGTGCCGAATACGAAGACGGCGTTTCTACTCCCGCCGGAACGGATCGGCCGAGTGCCCGCGAGGTCAGCAATGCGGTCGCAACAGTCGAGACCGAGATCGAGAATGATCGCTACCTGACTGACTTCGTCTGGATCTGGGGTCAATTCATCGATCACGACATCGATATCACGGAGAACGCTGTCGACGAAAACGGCGACCCGCTGGAGCCGCTGCCGATCGAAGTCCCCGCCGGGGATGAATTCTTCGACCCATTCAACACGGGCACGGAAACAATCGACTTCAATCGGTCCCTCTCGGAACTCGACGAAGAGGGCGTGCGCCAGCAGATCAATCAGATCACTGCTTTCATTGACGGTTCGGTCGTGTACGGCTCGGATCAGGAACGGGCCGATGAACTGCGCACGTTCGAGGATGGACTGCTGAAGACGAGTGACAGCGACCTGCTGCCGTTCAACGAAGCCGGGTTGGACAACGCTGGCGGCACATCGGACACGTTGTTCCTTGCTGGTGACGTGCGGGCCAACGAGAACGTCGCATTGACTTCCATGCACACCATCTGGGTGCGTGAGCACAACCGCGTTGCGACCGAACTGGCCGCTGAAGATGCCATCCTGACGGACGAGGAACTGTATCAGCAGGCCCGAGCGATCGTGACCGGCGAGTTGCAAGCGATCACCTACAACGAGTACCTGCCCGCCCTGCTTGGTTTCGACGCCCTCAGTGACTACGAGGGTTACGACCCGTCCGTCGATCCCAGCATCAGCAACATCTTCTCGACGGCTGCGTATCGATTCGGTCACAGTTTGCTCTCGCCCGAACTCCAGCGGTTGGATAGCTCGGGTAATGTGATCGCCGATGGCAACCTTGCCTTGCAGGATGCCTTCTTCAGTCCCGATGAACTCGTGGACAATGGCATCGACTCGCTCCTGCAGGGGGCCGCGACGCAACTCGCCCAGGAGTTGGACAATCAGATCGTCGATGACGTCCGCAACTTCCTGTTCGGCCCTCCGGGTGCTGGCGGGTTCGATCTCGCTTCGCTGAATATCCAGCGCGGTCGCGATCACGGACTGGCTGACTACAACCAGTCACGTGTCGATCTGGGCCTCGCCCCGGTGGAGAGTTTTTCGGACATCACCTCCGATCCCGAGCTCGCCGCGAAGCTGGAGCAACTCTACGGCGCTGTCGACAACATCGATGTCTGGGTCGGCGGACTGGCGGAGGATCATCTGCCCGGCTCGAGCATGGGCGAGTTGTTCTCCACGGTGATCGTTGACCAGTTCGAACGCCTGCGCGACGGCGACCGCTTCTACTACGAGAACAGCTTCAGCGGCGAGCAACTGGAGGAGATCGACAACACGACCCTCGCTGACGTCATCGAACGCAACAGCGACGTGACCGGCCTGCAGAACAACGTGTTCTGGGCTCCGTCGGTCGAGTATATCGACCTTGAACGAGAGGGAGCCAACAACGTCACCATCCGGGAACGCGGCAATTCGGTCGAAGTCGTCGACAACCGCACGCGTCAGGTGATCAGCACACGTGATGCGGACGATGTTGAGCAAGTGATCGTCGTCGGCTCAGACGAGGCCCGCGAGCGAGTGACGGTCAATCCGATCAACCCGGCTGTTCTGCCCGGTGGACTGGTCGTCAACGGGGGCAACAACCGTGGGGATGCGCTGATGTTCGGAGGGACTCGAGGACTGGATTCGTTCGACGTGGGAGCAAATGAAGTCGACATGAACGGTCTCGTCACGCAGTTCTCCGACGTGGAGCGAATCACACTTGATGCCCAACAACGGAGTGATAACGTCCAGATTGCGGATGATGTCAACACACGCATCGTCATCAACGACCAGCAGGATCGGAATGACAATCGCCGACGAACCGACAGGCGTTCCCGCCGCGTGCGTCGGCCATCGGTTGAACTGCCAAGTACGAATGACACGAACCGGGTGCGTCGGGTCCAGCCTCCCGATGACAACAACACTCCGTCGGACGTTGGCCAGCACAACCGGCGTCGCGGTCGCCGCCGCTGAGGTGATCGCACAACCTCGGAACGTGGGATTGATAAGTGAGCTGTTTCGCAAATCCCCTCTCCCCTTGAGGGAGAGGGACAGATTCTGAAGCGTCAGCGAAGAATCAGGGTGAGGGGGCGACGTTAGAGTTGGTGTGCCCAAGGTGACCCGCCACCGACCCCACACCCTGGTTTCTGCGCTGCGCTTGAAACCGGTCCCTCTCCCTCAAGGGGAGAGGAGTGTTGAGACAACTCCGTTTGAGAGCGAGCGATTCGCGATGCGAGCCGGGTCGCTTGCGGAGTCGTCATTCAGAGCGTATCAACAGGGGTGAAACTGCGACACGAGACGCATTGCCCCGTGAGGAACGCTCCGATGCCCCCAACGCCTGTCCCGCCGATTGCTTCCGAAGAAGAGATCGGCTTCATGAACATCGACCGCACCGACTTCACAGCGATGAGTCGGTCGGAGCAGATTCGACATCTCGAAGTCGAAGGGTATGTCGTCCTGCCGTCGATTCTCACCGCAGACGTGATCGAACGACTCAAGGCCGAGCTGGCCGATGCTGAGATGTCTCATACGAGCTATAGCACACAGCAGACCCGAGCGGTCACACAACCTCAATGGCATAGCCGGGCTGTGGCCGAGTTGATCGGCTATCCGCCGATGATTGAGTTTCTCAACGACGTTGTGGGTCCGGACATCGTTTTCACTCGTGGGTTCTTTCAGCGAACACTTTCCGGCTGCCCCGGCATCTCGATGCACACGGACGGCCAGCCGCATGGCTCGGATCTGTTCGGTTACGAAGGGAGTTGTCCGCGTCTCCTGCGGGTGCTGTACTATCTCGACGAACTGACCCCCGACCGGGCTCCGTTTCGACTTGTTCCGCGATCACACCTGTCGTTTCATGCCGAGGCGAGTCCGTATGTGAGGTACAAGTCGCATCCGGAGGAGATCACGCTCGTCGTCCCGGCGGGGTCCGCAGTCGTGGTGCCTTCGATGTTGCTGCACGGCAGTCATCCCAACCGTGACCCGCGTCCACGAGAATTGATCCAACTCGGTTTTCGCCCCGCTTGGGCTGGTCCGATCCAGCCGGTCGACGAGTGGGACCCCGAGTTGGTCGCAGCCGCTCCGGAGATCGCCAAGCCCTTCCTGCAGAGTCTCAACACGACCGGCTTCGCTTGGGAACAACCCCACAAGCCCGAGGGGATGCGGACCGAAGCCCCCGGCATCAACCCGAGTCGCTGGGGTGACAAATGAGTGGACACAGACAATCGTTGAGCCGCACATTTCAAATGGCGGCGGTGAAGGGGTCAGGCATCATTTCGTCTGCAACGCTCCCCAAAACCCGACGACAAGCAGTGACGAAATGGTGCCTGACCCCGTTTTGCTTCACACTCCACCGCGTCCGTCGCTGCATGGAGATTGTTGCGGGTCTCTTGATCATTCTCGCAGCGACCGCTCTGTCGGCTGATGATGTGACATCATTCGATCAACTGCAACAGACCTATCAAGCCGACATCATACCCTTGCTGCAGGAATTCTGCCTCGAATGTCACTCAACCGAATCCAAGGAAGGTGAACTCGATCTCGAACGCTTCACCCTGTTCGAGGACGTCCGTCGTGATCCGGCTGCCTGGCAGAAGGTCGCTCATATGCTGGGCAATGGTGAGATGCCGCCGGAGGAAAGTCCGCAACTATCGGATGACGAACGACGTCAACTGACCGACTGGGTGCAGACGTATCTCGATGCCGAAGCGCTTGCGAATGCGGGCGACCCCGGACCGGTCGTGCTGCGTCGACTGAACAACGCGGAGTATACCTACACGATCCAGGATCTCACGGGCGTGCTTCTGGTGCCGGCTCGTGAGTTCCCGACGGACGGAGCCGCTGGTGAAGGTTTCACTAACATGGGGGCCGCACTCTCGATGTCGCCCGCGCTGGTGACGAAGTTCCTCGATGCGGCCAAAGAGATCGCTGATCACGCGATGCTGTTGCCGGATGGCATCCGCTTCACCGAGGGGACAACACGACGTGATCGTGAGAACGAGTTCCTCGACGAGATTCGTTCGATCTACATCAGGCACACGGGTCGGTTGGGCGACGCGAGTCAACTCGACCACTGGGACGTTTCCGATCCGACACAGTTGACGGACGAAGATGGTCGCGTGGATCTCGTCCGCTACTTCGCAGTGCTCATTGCGCATCGCGACCGACTGCAATCCGACATCACTCTCGCCGAGGAGTACGCGTTGCAGGAGGGGCTGAGCCCGAAGTATCTCCGACTCCTTGCCGAGATGCTCGTGGGCGACAATGCCTCGTCGGCGCTTTTGCAGGACATTCGTGAAAGATTTCACCGGGCCGATCCGGATGATGTGGCCACGCTCGTGGACGCCGTGCGCCGGTGGCAGGACCAGCTCTGGACGTTCAACGCGGTCGGACACTTCGGCCTCGTCCGTCCCTGGCAGGAGCCGGTGAAGCCGTTAATGGAGTCACAGGACTTTCGTCATCCCCTCGTTGCTCAGCCAGACGGTCATGTGAAGATCTTCCTCACCAGCGGGGCTGCGGGCACCGGACGCACGACCGACACCATCGTATGGCGACGACCACGCTTCGAACGACCGGGACTTCCCGACATCCTTCTGCATGACCTTCGAGCCGCCGCTGTCGTCATCGAACGAATGCGAATGGAGTCGCTGAGTCACACCGCCCGCTATCTGGCTGCCGCGTTCGAGGCACGCACGCAGGACGTGGAGGACATGGCCGATCTCGCCCAACAACACGATGTCGACCCGCTGATGTTGAAACAATGGCTCGCCTGTCTCGGCATCGAACGGAGCGGCATATACGAGATCCGACAGCATCTCACACATCGACTCCAGCAAGTCGGCAACGCGCCCGGTGTCCAGGGTTG
This sequence comes from Planctomycetaceae bacterium, assembly GCA_029259815.1. Classification (GTDB taxonomy): domain Bacteria; phylum Planctomycetota; class Planctomycetia; order Planctomycetales; family Planctomycetaceae; genus JAHBXU01. The sequence goes on from JAJDEJ010000221.1 coordinate 18,641, forward strand.
GGGCCTTGATGGACTCGACGCCCTGTCACTCATGAGTAACGCTTCGGATGAAGACGCCCATGTGCCGGGCCTCATGCGACCACACCGAGTGTGTGTGCATCCCCGACCGGAGCGTTGGATCGCTGCCGGTTGGCAAAGTCCGATGAAAGGCACAGTCCGCGTGACGGCGAGTGTTGAGGATGCGCATCCGCAATGTGGAAATGGTGTCCATTGGTCGCTCGAGTTGCGTCAGGGGTCACAACGGCGAGTGCTGAGAGAGGGGAACATCGATCGCGGCGGCAAGACTGACATTGCACTGATCAGCCCCATCACGGTTCAACAGGGCGACTTGCTGTCACTCGTCATCGGTCCACGCGATGGTGAATACACCTGCGATCTTACGCAGATCGATCTCAACGTTGCCGAAACCGACGGCGACAAACGGGAGTGGTCGCTCTCGGGAGACTGTGCGGACGACATCCTCGCAGCGAATCCGCATGCCGATCGTCATGGCCACGCAGACGTCTGGCACTTCTACTCGGACGTCATTGATGGCAGTTCATCATCCCCCGCTGTGCCGCCCGACTCGTTACTCGCACAGTGGCTGGAAACCGAGGATGCCGATGAAGCTGGCAGACTTGCAAACAAGATCGACGCCCTGCTCAATCTTTCACCCATGGAGAATACTTCCGTTGCAGACGTGACACTTCGCGATCAATTGACGTCGCTCAATGGCCCCCTGCTGGGCAAGCTCGATCCTGCTGAGTTGGCTGGCCTGGCGAGTGAGGATGAGGTGGCAAGATCACCGGTTGGGGTCGACCCCGCGATGTTCGGGGGAGATGGCTTCAACGCCGATGATCTCGTCATGCGGGCACCGACGACCTTGGAATTGCGAATACCAGCGAACTGGCTCGCTGGTGCCGAGTTCGTCTCGCAGGTTCGACTGGCTCCATCGAGTGACGAAATGGCAGCCGTGCAGATTCTTGTCACAGACACCCCCCCGGATGACGTTGCGTCGCTGATCCCTGGAGCACCGATCATCGTCTCATCTGACAGCACGGGAGAGATGCAGTTTCAACAGGCAATGCACGACTTCCGCGAACTGTTCCCGTCGGCCATGTGCTATCCACGCATCGTCCCGGTCGATGTGGTGGTCACGCTCATTCTCCTGCATCGAGAGGACGAACATCTCAGACGACTGATGCTCAGTAACGAAGAGACAGCTCGTCTCAACCGCTTGTGGGACGAGTTGCACTTCGTCAGCCGTGATGCCGAGAGGATCGTGACCGTCTTTGAGCAGTTGTTGGAGTTCGCCAGTCAGGACGACGACCCGGCCAAGTACGAACCGCTCCGCGATCCGATTATGGAGCAAGCGACTGCATTCGGTGAGACGCTGAAGTCAGCCGAGCCGCATCATCTGCAAGCGGTCCTCGACATCGCCACGCAGGCATGGCGACGATCGTTGAGCGATGTTGAATCGAGTGAACTCACAAAGCTCTATGACCAACTGCGCGAGCAGGAGATGCCGCATGATGAGGCGGTCCAGACGTTGCTCACCCGCGTGCTGACGTCGCCCGTGTTCCTGTATCGATTGGAGAAACCCGGTCCGGGGAGCGAGCCAACGCCAGTGAATGACTGGGAACTTTCCACACGGCTGAGTTACTTCCTGTGGTCGTCACTGCCCGACGATGAACTGCGAGCACTCGCCGCCGCCGGTCGACTCACCGCCTCCGAGACGCTCCTGTCACAAACTCGCCGCATGCTCGACGATCCACGAGTGCGACGACTGGCGATCGAGTTCGGTTGCCAATGGCTGCACATCCGGGACTTCGATCTGTTCGATGAGAAGAACGCACAACTCTACCCGGAGTTCGCCGACCTGCGACACGATATGTACGAGGAGTCGATCCGCGTGTTCGAGGACCTGTTCCGCAATGACCGTTCGATTCTCACACTCCTTGATAGTGATCACACGCTGCTGAACGAGCGACTCGCCGAACACTATGGCATCCCAAATGTCACTGGGGACAAATGGCGGCGCGTCTCCGGCGTGAGGTCACACGGTCGCGGCGGCATTCTCACTCAAGCGACCAACCTTTCTCGACAGGCGGGAGCTTCACGCACGAGTCCCATCCTGCGAGGCAACTGGATCTCCGAAACGCTCCTCGGCGAACGACTGCCCCGTCCACCGCCGAACATTCCCCAACTTCCCGAGTCAGAAGCGAACAACGCCGACCTGACATTTCGACAACTCGTGGAGAAACACAGCTCCGACCCGACCTGCATGAAGTGTCACAAACGGATCGATCCTTACGGCTTCGTCCTCGAAGAGTTCGACGCCATCGGTCGCTTCCGCAAGGAGGACACGAACGGCCTGCCGATCGACACACAGACGACCCTCATGGACGGCACGCCTCTCACGGGCGTCAACGGCCTGCGGGAGTATCTCACCACCACTCGCCGCAACACATTCGTCCGCCAGTTCTGCCGCAAACTGCTGGGATACGCCCTGGGACGATCGGTGCAACTCTCCGATGAACCACTCATCACTGAGATGATGACCCGTCTGGAACAACAGGACTTCCGTTTCACCGCCGCACTGGAGACAATCGTGATGAGTCCCCAGTTCCGCAACATCCGCGGACGGGACATGATGAACGACACGGTCAACAACGAATAACGCTTGCGGATTAGCACCACCCGACCGCGCCCGACCACCAAGTGTCGTGCTAAACCGCAAGCGATATCGAACACTCCACCCAGAATCGTACGAGGCCCCCATGACCCATCTCACTCGTCGCACCATGCTCCGTGGCCTTGGCGTCTCGATGGCCCTGCCCTGGTTCGAGTCCCTCTCTGCTTGGGGTGACGAAACTGCGTCGACTGTTGACAGCAACGAACCACCCCTCCGACTCGGCGTTCTGTTCTCCGGCAATGGTTACCATCGTGACGAATGGTGGGCCAAAGGCACCGGAACCGACATGGAACTCGGCAAGGTGCTCGAACCGCTGAGCGACTTCCGCGAACGCCTGCTGTTCATCCGCGGCCTCTACAACGAGGAGGCACTCAAAGGCAACATCCACAGTTCACAGACCGGCAACCTCCTGTCCGGGGCACCGATCGCGTCAGGCGGGGAGATCCGTTCGGGCACCAGTTTCGATCAGGTGATCGCCCAACACATCGGTCATCGGACGAAGGTCCCCTCGCTCGTTCTCGGCTGCGAAAAGGCCAACCCGTCGGTCCACAAGAACTACTCGATGCTCTACAGCTCGCACATCTCGTGGAGTTCGCCGACCACGCCAACGCCGCTGGAAGTGTACCCGGCGCTCGCCTTCGATCGACTGTTCAAGGACGACGTTTCTCAAGGCGACAAGAGCGTCCTCGATGCGATCCTCGCAGACGCGTCCGACCTGCGTCGCAGCATTGGCAAGACAGATCAGCAAAAGCTCGACGAGTACCTCAACTCGGTCCGCGAGGTCGAGCAGCGCATCGAACGAGCCGACAAGCGAGGCGAACTCCAAGGCTGGCGCCCAGAAAAGGGGTCTGACCCATTCCAACAGAAAAAACCCACACTTACCAGTGCCGCGCCGCAAGGGTCTGACCCCTTTTCCGGCCTACGCCCCCCCGACGGCATCCCCCAAAACATCGGCGAGCACATGCAACTCATGAGCGACATTCTGGTCCTCGCCTTCCAGACCGACGCCACCCGCATCTGCACGCTCAAGCTCAACAACGACCACTCGTCGCTGCGGTTCTCCAACCTCGGCATCGACTACATGATCCACCACCTGCTCTCGCATCAGGAGTCGACCGACTGGCTGACGGTCAACCAGTTCTTCGTCCAGCAACTCGCTTACATTGCCGGCAAGCTCGACGCCATCCAGGAAGGCGAACGCACGGCCCTCGACAACAGCGTCCTCATGCTCTGCAGCAGCATGCTCACCGGCAGCCACAACGCCAACCAACTCCCGGTCGTGATTCTCGGCGGTGCCGGCGGCCAACTCCAAACCGGCCGCACCCTCGACTACCTCGAAGCCCCCAACCGAAAAATGTGCAGCCTGTACCTGTCACTCATGGACAAGTTCGGCGTCAGCCTCGACAGCTTCGGCGACTCGACCGAGAGACTGGCAGAGGTCTGAACGTAGGTGATTATTGATGACGATTCCCACAAAGGGCCGTCGGACGATTACGGTCAACGGCATAGAGTATCATTGGCTTCCCAGTGTTGAACGATCGGGGCGGATCGTGATTCAACACGCCACTGGACAGGGATGTTGTCTGTTCGTCGTTCCTCTCGCCATCATGACACCCCAGCACATCGCAGACTCGATCCGATTCGCATTGAAAGAAGGATGGACTCCGGGAGAATCTGGGACGGACATATGGGTGGAATATGAAGACGACTATGACGATCCAACCTACCGACGATTGAGACCAGTAACATAGGCTCGACTCCGATGAGGTATTGAGATGCTCGAAGCCAGCGAACTTCGGACGGATAAGTACACCCTTGAAGACGGCAGGACCAGTTACGTTCTGACACACCTCCCGTCCCGCATTTCCGCACGCGATGACGACTTCGACAAGCCAGTCATGGAACGGCTCGCCAACCTCCGCAAACGATTGCAGGTTTGCGTTTCCGCATTAGGGACTGTCCTCAAATAAACTATCGAAGTGCTATAGGTCAATTTACCGTGGATCGCGGACAATGCGGCGATGCACGACGCACAAACGATCGATGGATTGGAATTGAAGTTATGGGATATCCGGTTTACTCATGCGCTGTTTTGCCGTAAGATCAGCGTTTCTTGTGAACTGGCGAACGGTGGTGGCATGCGGCGTGGTGATGAGTATCCGGCGAATTTGGTGGAGTTCATTGACTGGTTTCCATCAGACG
>JAJDEJ010000222.1 GCA_029259815.1 Planctomycetaceae bacterium
GCAGCACGTCCATGTTCATCATCGTTTTCAGGGATCGCAGATTGATCTCCGCATCCCAGCGAAGCCGGTACAGAGGCGTGAGGTCCTCGGGAGGATCAGCGTCGATCTCCAGCAGCGTCGTAGCCAGAATCATCGTGCGGACGCGATCGCCTTTGCAAACGATGTGGCAGCGAAATTCGCGGATCGTCATCGTCTCGGGCATCCTCGCGTACAGCGCGGGCGACATCCATGCGGGGCGCTGCGGCCTGACCCCTTTGATCTGTGAGCAATCAAATCTCACTGCCGAGGCTGGCGTTTCTGATGGAGGAGCCAGCCGTAGAGTTCGGGGTTGTTGTAGGCGCTTGTCCAGACGAGGTGAGCCGTGTTCGGGGCGATCGTGATGCGGACGTTACCACCCTTCTTTCTCAACTCTTCCAGCAACTCCTCAGATCGCTCCAGGGGCACTCCCGTGTCCTTGCCGCCGTGGATGATCCACGTGGGCACATGGGTGATGCGTTTCATCCAGAACTTCTCTCCCCCACCACAAATCGGCACGATGGCCGCGAACCGGTCGGGAGCATATGCCGCGAGTTCCCACGTGCCAAAGCCCCCCATACTCAAACCCGTGACGTAAATGCGATCCGCGTCGATGCGGTACTTGCTCTCGATCTCATCCAGTAGGGCCATCAACTCGATCGGCTCCCAATGTCTGTCCTGCGGGCACTGCGGCGAGACGACCACAAACGGAAACGGCTGCCCCTGCTCAATCAACTTGGGCGGCCCATGAACCTTGACCAGTTCCAGATCATCCCCCCGCTCCCCGGCTCCATGCAGAAAGAGAAGGAGTGGCCACTTGTCTCGCGCTTCGTACCCGGGTGGCGTGTAGACCAGATAGTCCATCGTCACCGGGACTTGCACGTCGAGCCGCGCCGACTGTTGGTACGACTCACCGGCATTCAGCCCTGGCAGAAAGAGTCCGTAGAGCGTCGCGAGCAGGAGTGCATGGTAAGCGTGTTTCATCGCTCATGAAGTCCAAAAAAAGGGGAACACTCATCGACACTCATTGCCGAAGCTAATTGAACGCTGTGGTGGGTGGCTGAGATCGTAGCGAAGCGAAGCCCCCAGCACGATGGACTGTGGACTCCCGTTAGTCGACCGCAGCCACCCGTCGGAAGTCTGACGGATTCAATTCATCAAGAGGCGTGCCACTGCTTGTCCGACCAGTGTCCAGTGTGGAATCCGCTGATGGCACTGCCTTTTGGTCAATCACGGGCAACCTGCGTAACCTTAGCGGCACTCGGACACTACCTTCCAATCTGTTTCGTTGTTCGACATTCGGTCCAGTTGATAAATCACGCGTGTAACGACGAAATCTCGGTCAGAAATTGATCCATTGGCGTTACCGCCCGGCATTCGCTTGTTCATCAGCACAAAGACATATGTGAGCCCATCGTCGTGAGCTGAATACCTGATTGCCTTTTCATCCTCATCGTTGTGAAGGTGCATGGGGACAGTAACTTCCTCGCCGAGACCGAGGCAATCGATAATCTGCGAGTCGAATAGGTTGACACAACCGTTGCCAAGGCTGTGGCCCTCAATGAGTGCATTCACGGTCGTCGATAGTGAAGAACTGGACTGGTTATTCTGAAATCTCTTACCGAATCGCCGGGCAAGTAGCTTTGGAAATGATGGTGGAAAACTCGCCGTGTGCCATTGTGAGTCATCAGAGATGTAATAACGAGTGATGAATTCCGCTGGACCAATGCCATCGGGAAAATCGTATGTAAACCACAGGCAGTACATACTCCCGTCAGGTGCGACGTCGTATTTCGGTTGAGAGACGCCATGAGTTCCTCGAACCTCAGGTATCACGGGAATTTCCGTCAACACGTCGTCTTCAACAAGTTTGACGAGCGTCGTTGGGTAGCGTCCGTTCGCTTCACGAAAACTCTCCAGTGCCTCGACAATCGGGCGTAGTTGCTTTTCCGCACGATCTAATGTCCCATCGCGGTCGGCTGAGCAGCCACACATGATCAGGCAGATCGCAGCCATGTAGGTCAGGCTCTGCCTGACGATGTTCGTCATTGTCATCGGACATCACCTGGTGTTCGATTGCTGCAAGTTTTCGTCAGGCAAAGCCTGGCCTACCTGGCTGCCGATCGCAATCACGAGTGGGGCCATTCGGGAAATTGTCAAAGTTCACCTGCTTTCATTGTTGTCAAGAATATCAGGAGATCCCTCATTCTGACGGATTCAATTCATCAAGAGGCGTGCCACTGCTTGTCCGGCCAGTGTACAGTGCGGAATCCGCTGATGGCACTGCTTCGACCGAGCAAGCAGTGCCGAAGGACTATACCACGTCCCCCCTGCCCAACCGAAACAGTGGCACGACTCCTGGTCAAACACGGTCACCTGACAATCAGTGACGTCTCTTGAAAAACCATTTGAGAAAAATGACGGCAGCGATCAACGCAAAGGGAATCCCAAAGACGATCAAAATCGTCTGGTAGACGAGTGGACCCCAATCTTCAGCGAGCAACATTAAAGCGATCCAGCTTATATGAGTTGAGGTTCTTTGGTTGTTGCGTCCGGCGAAAACCGGACCTACCGGACTTGGCTGGTTATCATTTATTGCGCCTTTTCCGAAACGCACTCCACCAACCAAGACACAGACTCAACGTAATGAGCGCGATGCCGAAGATTGTGGACTGGATTCCTTGTAGTCCGTTTGCTCCTTCAACGGTTGCCAAGAAAGCAAGAAGGCACCACCAGAACAAGAAGAACCGAATAAACGATGGACATCCCTTGAATTCCCACTTAGCCTCGGGGCGATCCTTCATGTCTGGATCAATCCGAATCATTCGCGAGACTACTCATGTTCAATCATCTCCCACTCGTTCCGCTGGATCTCGACAGTGTGCAGGGCTGGAATGCCTTCGAGTGTGGCTGGGGTCGTAGCGAAGCGAAGCCCCCAGCACGATGAACTGTGGGCTCCCGTTGGTCGACCACAGCCACCGGTCGAAGGTTACCGATTCTCGGACGACGACTTTTGATTTTCCATTGTGATATTGCCCTGCGTCTCCGCTCCGGTGATTCGAATTGTTCTCTGTGCGCGTTGAGCAATTGGACGACCTGACGCTTCAAGTCTCGCCTGTGCGTCACGCAAGTAGGCAGCCGTGTCGCCGTTGTAGTCATCGAGAAGTTTCCGACGTGCGGCATGCAATTCGTCGAGGATGGAATTATGTGACATCGTCGCGACCACCAAGAAATTCTATGGGCGTGCAGATCAGCATTCCTGACAAGCCAAGCCATGTAGTTCATGGCTCTGCCTGACGATCTGGTGATATGATCAATTCCTGTCCAACATCCGACCGCGTAATCAACGCCGTCAGGCAAAGCCTGACCTACCCAGCTAGCTCGGTTGATAGATCAAGGAGACCTTTCTCAACGCATCTTCCGCATCGGATTTCCAGAACTCGATCATCTTCAACCCTCGCTTCTTTCGTGCGCCAGCGTATTGGCTTAAGTCTAGCATGTATGCCTCATATATCTTTCCCGGGCGACCACTGACAGTAACGCGCGACCTGGCGAGGTGAATCAGTTTCAGGTCAACAAGCTCATGGATCAGGTCAACCTCGTAACCGTTCACAGCTTGGGATGGGAAAAACTGGGGATTGGTCTTTCCTGAAACGGTGATATCGGCGACACCTTGGTGATGGCAAGGATGTCGGAGATACCGCCGGAGTTGGCAGACGAGATGACGCCTGCGGTGCGGGCG
>JAJDEJ010000223.1 GCA_029259815.1 Planctomycetaceae bacterium
GAAGAGCGGACACACACTCCGTAGGACGGACTTCCAAGTCCGTCCAGAAACACCTTCAAAACGGTGATGACGAGCAAGGGACCAAGGAATGGACGGATTTGGAAATCCGTCCTACGAAAAACTGACACGCTCGGAGCGTGAGGACTACTTTGCTTTCAGTTTGGCTGACAAGTCCACGAACTTCTCCTTGAGCTGCGGACCGCCGAGGTCCGGGTAGAGCACACGGGTGACACCGATCAGCTTCTTCGCCGTCTCGTCATCGCCGAGTTGATGACTGCACCAGGCAAGGTGATACCGTGACTCCAGCCAATCAGAGGCCCCCTTCTTCTGTTGATGTTCGAGCTTCTCCCATTGCTCGAGCGCGTTCCGCAGACAACCCGGCGTGCCACACGACTCGTACAATGTTGCCAGAGCTGTCACAAGTCGGAGGTTCTTTGGCTGTTGCCAGATGAGTTTTTCATACAGGGCTGCCGCCTTCGACACTTGACCGATCGCTGCATACGACTGGGCGAGACTCTCATCCAGTTGGATTTGAGCATCGACGGAGAGCGTGTCTCGTTGCTCTTCCAATCTCTGCGAGACCTCCAACTGCAACTCGCTCACCGCTCGTCGGTGTTGAATGGCAACCTGTTCTGCGGCAGACGAAAGTCCGTTGAGCACAGCCAGCATCCGCTGCGGCTGCTCAGCAGCCAGTTGATTCAAAACATCGCGTGCATCATCGAGCCTCCCCTGTCCTGCGAGGCTGACGATCCGCAACTGTGACGCACTCGCCAGCATCGCCGGACTGACAGAGGCGGAGTCGGAGCTCGCCTCGAGTGAGCTGCTGGTCACGATCCGTTCGAGGAGTGTCTCCGCCCGCTCAAAGGCCGGAGGATCTTGTTGTAACAGCAGCCTTGCAAGCTGCAGGGTGATCTGCGCCTGTTCACGTTGAAGGTGATGAGACGGATCAGCGAATGTCGTGACGAGTGACGTCAACTCCTCAATGGCCTGCTGCTCGACGATCTCAGTCGGCTCACCACGCCGCTGCAAGTCTTCCAACATTTGTTCATAAATGACCGCAATCCTCACCGACGCTGCAGGTCTCCGCTTGTTCTCGGCAGGGATTGACTTGAGCATCGTGATCGCAGAAGACCAGTCACGTTCGTATTCGTCTAACCGAGCTAACATCCAAGCGGCTTCGGCTGATGTCGGCGACCCGGAGTACTCGGCACGATGCTGAACAAGGGATTCACGATAGGCCTGCCGATGCGTGTCATCCGGTTGTTGTTCGAATTGTTTGCCACGTGCATACGCCCGCAACAGATCGGCGTCTGCGGCAGCCTTGCCGCTGTTGGGATAGCTGCTGAGCAGTCCGTTGAGCGTGTCGACGGCTCCGTCCAATTCTCCCATCTCTGTCTGAAGGGTGGCGAGGGTCAGCCCAAACTCGACTGCAAACTCAGCTTGACGAGACCGATGTGCCTCCGCGGTCGCCTGTCGGTAGGACGTGATCGCTTCATCGAGGTCGCCGTTCTTCCAGGCCCACTTCGCCTGCCGCACGAGGGCGGCCAACTGCGGACCATAGACGTCGGATTCGCGGGCAATCTCGATCTGCACACGGCTCCGCGTCCCCCACGCCCCCTCGACATCGGCTGCGTACGCCTCCGCCTTTTTGAGCAAGTCACCGGCCAACTCGGCTTGCCCCTTCTCGAACGCGACGCGTCGAGCAGCGAGCAGCGTTTCGACCACGAGACTCTTGAGTTCGTCGCCCTCCAGTCCGTGCTCGCGTCGATGGGCTTGCAGTCGCTCAATCGCCGCATCAGGCCGTTGCTGATCCAGATGCGTACGTACTAGCTCAGCGACCGCAGCATCACGAATGGCGGATGGCGACTCCTTTTCCAGCAGCGCCGTCACGCGCGGCTCCACGCGATCAAAATCGCCTTGCAAACGCAACAACTGAATCAACATCACCTCTGCCCGCCACGCCCGACCGTCCGGTTTGGGAGTCTTGACGAGTTCCTTCAACCGCGTCTCAGCTTCATGTAGAACTGCGGCCCGATCCGGCCCTGTCGGCAGCACTTTCACCAGATCAACTGCTGCGACCGCCGTGCGATACTCCACCGTTCGTCGCATCTCACGCAGGAGATGCAGCGAAGGAAGATCATTCTCAGTCACGCCACCAGATGCGGAACCGTCAGCGATGAACCGCGACTGCTCCTCCAGGGCATTCGGCAAGGCACGCCATGCGGCGATTGCTTGTCGAAGGAGACTCGCTGCTCGCTCTGCAGTCCGCTGATCGAGCGGGGCCAATTCGACTTGCCATCGCAACTGCGCCCCGCGTGACGCGAAGACAGATGCCCGCTGGGCTTCGAGCAACACGTGATGCGACGGTGCCGGCTTGGAGTCAAGTAATTGATCAACAACCTGAGTCGCCTGATTCCACAGCTCTTCACGTTCCTGACCACTCCGAAAGGTGGCATGCTCAGCATACGAGCGGGAAAGCTCGATCGCCAATTCTGCGCGCTTGCCCGGTGTTGTCTGCTCATCCTCCAGACGACGCAGACAATCCGCCTCGGCCACGCGATAGAGTCCGCGTTGCCTCAGCCCGGCATAGTAGCGCGTCAGACTGTCATCGGCACTCGATCCCTGCGCCTGGAATGCCATCACCATCACCGCTACGGCACCCAGCCTCAGAACGCCCCTCATCAACGCTTGCGGATTAGCACGACCGGAAGTCGCCCCACCACGACAACAGTTCGTACGAAGCCGCAAGCGACATTGAAGACATCGCCTGAACACGCGCGCCATCAGCGGCACGGTCGTTGGGGAAACATCTTTGTGGTCGATTCGCTCCGTCATCCCCCCATGATATCAGCCGTCACTCGGCGATGCCCATGGCAGACAGGTCAAAGTCCTGCACACGCGCAAGTCGTCCCGCATCCTTGAGTTTGGCTACGACGAAGTGCTTGTGATTCGCAACCGCCTGCTCACTAATGCCCAACCGGGCCGCCGCCTCCTTGTTGGCGCGGCCTTGTACAAACAACAGTTCCATGCACTTCAGCCGTTCGAACTCGCCACTGCGGAGCCACTGATTGATCAGCCCTCGCAAACAGTCCGCAACGACTGATTCCTCCTGCGTACGCATCTCACGACTGCGGGCCATACTGGAGGCGACGCGGGTCCGGGCGGGCGGTTGACCAGCACTGCCATGCGACTCATCCACCATCAACGGCAGCGTCGGCCGCCGCCCTTCTCTCCTTAGCACATCGGTCAACTTATGAGCCGCGATCGCAAACAGAAAGCTTTCCAGCGGCGTATTGTCGTCATAGTTGGGCAGACTCGTCAGGAACCCGACGAACGTCTCCTGCACCACATCCTCAGCGGTCGAACGATTGCCAAGTCGACTGACAACAAACGCGATCAAGCGTCCTTCGTAGCGATCGATACACTCCTGCCACGCCTCGGGATCCCCGGAGCGAATCCGTGCGACCAGCGCTTTGTCAGCGGCATCAGCAGGCATGGCATTTCAGGAATTTGAGGAACGGAGGGAACCCAGCCTCTCTTGGACCCACTTCGCATCGGATTCGCCAAGCGGCGGTTTCAAGTCGGCATCATACTCCAGGGAGTAGTCGTATCCCGAGCGGTCGTAAACAGTGGTGATCAACTCCTGAAGCGGTAATGTGGCGTCTCCATCTCCAGATGCTAATGGAACAGGAATCGAGGGCAAGGGCTCTCGAAGCCCCCATCCGTACGCTTCAACGGTTGATGCCATCTCATGGCGCGTGACGAACGCAAAATGGCCGTCAGTCGTCAGCGGAGGCTCGGCTGGAAGTCGCTGACCACCCCGCAGCAAATCCAGTTCCACGAGATTGGCCATCGACAGCAAGACATTCGTCCGTTTTTGCAGGTATTGTTCATGGCCATGTCCCTTGCCCGCATCCTTGTTTGTCGGCGAGAGTACTTCCACAACCGTGATCAGCTTGCGGAACTGAGTGCTTCGAATTTCCAGATAGGTTTGTTCAATTTGCTCTGGGACAAGCAGCGTATGCGTTTTCGGATTGAGTGTCACAGCCGTCGCCGTTGAGCCTTCCGTCGCTCGCCAGCGATCCTCTGTTTCCGCGATGCGAACATCCGGCACGGTCAGGCCGAGTGATCGCTCCGATTCGTCTGTGAAATATGCGTATTCTTCAACATGGACGACATACCGCGGCCGCAGTTGCTCGATGAGAGCCTCGGACATCGTCGTGATCAAGCGAGTGTGAAAGTCCCGCCAACATTGGCCTTCGATAAACGGGTC
>JAJDEJ010000224.1 GCA_029259815.1 Planctomycetaceae bacterium
GTAGAGCGGACACACACTCCGTAGGACGGACTTCCAAGTCCGTCCAGACATACCTTCAAAACGGTGATGACGAGCAAGGGACCAAGGAATGGACGGATTTGGAAATCCGTCCTACGAAAAACTGACACGCTCGGAGAGTGACGGCTACTTTCAATCGACGGACAGGGCCGACTCGACTTCTTCCGGTTGCCACGCTTCGCTGGCCTTCGATCGGTCGAGATCGTCCTGTTCTGATGTCCAAGATTGGTACAGGCCGACTGGGAAGCGGAGGATGCGGGACGAACTGACGCCGATAAGTGAGGTGAGCGTGGGGAGCGGAGTCTCAGTGGCTGGCTCTCGAACCCCGAGTACGAGCAATGCAGAGACCAGACGCATGCAGAGACTGGCAACGAACAGGATGTAGAAAGCAGTTGCCGGGTCGGAACTACGAGTCTGTAAGACTGACAAGGCTCCCCCCGCTGCGACTGCTGTTACGCCTCCGATCAGACCGGCGACGGCGGTTCCGGCTGCGATGTACATCGTGCGGTTGGCTGAGGGGGAGTTCTTCAACAGGAAGCCATTGTTCGCGATCGCAATGCCCGCATTCAGCACCGAATCGAGCATGAACACAGGAATCAGGATGGCCATCGCGATCATCGGGTCGGCAGGTGTGAGCAGCAGTCCAATCATGTTGGCGGACTTGAGCCAGGTACAGGCGATCAGCACCGGTCGATTGCCGTAGGTTTCTGCCAGATGCCCCATCCATCGAGAGACAAGAGCTCCGCCGACCCACGAACACGTCCACAACAGCATGACTTGTCCGATTGAGAGCCCCACAATCTCCAGGAGATAGAGGCTGATGAAGGGGGCTCCCAGCATCGCAGCGAAATGCCAGAACGACGTGAAGCGAATGAACGAACGGAACTCCCGATGGCGGAAGGGGCCGCGAAGCAACTCCCACACACTCGGTGAAGGATGTGGTGTCACCGGAGGTTCGTCGACTCGCGCGAACAGACAGATGTCGATCACTCCCACCACGGCTCCCAGTCCCGCGAGCAGGGGGAGCGCCACGCGGATCGAAAGATCGGTGCCCATCAACACCCACACGCTGATGAGCATCGACCCGGCGGCGGTCCATTGCATCCAAAGCTGTCGAATGCCCCAGTAGCGGCTCAGACCGACATGCGGAAGGTAGTCACCCATCCAGGACATCCACAGAGGGGTGGTGAAGTGAATCAGTCCCTGGTTGGTTGCGGTTCCCAGCAGAAAGGCCCACACCCAGACGACGTCGGAGACTTCAGGAAACAACCACGGTCCCGCGGCCACCGGCAGGACGATCAGTCGTTGCAACAGCGTCAGCCAGAACCATAGGCGGCGGCGATACGTCAGCCGGTTCGCAACCACTGCGGACAGAAACTGCAGAAACAGCATCCCGGTCGGCAATGCCCCGAAGATGCCGATGTGGAGTCCGCTCCCGCCTAACTCTCGCACAAACTCGATCGACGCTGCGGACGTCGTCAGCTGCGTGTATGCCATCCCGAGACACCCGGCGATGATGATGACACGCTGAGCAACTGGGAGTGGCCACACGGTGAGAACTCGATCTGGGGGATAACTGTGACCGCCAACGGACACGGCTGCGACCGCACGGTTCTCAGCTGTGGTGAATTTGGAGGCGAGAATTTCCCATAACCCGACACCGGTGACAAGCCCAAGCACGTTGCTCCCTAGCAGACACTCAGTTGACGTCGTTGACAGTGACGGTCTCCTTTGGACAGGATGTCTGGGTCAGTGCTTGGACTCACAAGAAAGAGATCTCACCCATGTCTCAATTCGTCTGGTTTCGACGCTGTGTGTGCCTGTTCGTCATTGCTCCATTCGCATGGGTTGCCATCAATGGCGATGCTGCTGTCCAGGCTGAGGAAGGTGTGACGCGGTCCGACGTCCGCATTCTGTTCTTGGGCGACAGCATCACGGCGGCGGCTCAGTATGTGAACGACATCGAGACCGCCCTGTTGTTGCAGGCGGAAGGAGCAACCGTGCCAGAGATTGTCTCGTTGGGGCTGGCGAGCGAGACAGCGTCCGGCTTGTCGGAAAAGTCGCACCCGTTTCCGCGACCGACGATTCACGAACGTTTGGACCGGGTGCTAGCAGCGATGCAGCCGGACATCGTCATCGCCTGTTACGGCATCAATGACGGTATCTATCAGCCGTTCTCGGAAGAACGTTTCGCCGCGTACCAGGAAGGGATACGCAAACTTATCGAGAAGTCCCATGATGCAGGGGCGCGGATTGTGCTGTTGACTCCGCCTCCTTATGCGGGCAAGAAACCGGCGAACGATGATCCCCGTGAAGCGAGCGAGTACGACTATCGTATCCCCTTCCCCGCGTACGACAGTGTGATGGCTCGCTATGCCGAATGGATCATGACGCTCGACCAACAGAACAGCGTCCGCTCGATCGATATTCGCACACCCATGTCCGCGGCGCGTGAGCAATCGTATGGCAGCGATCCGATTCACCCAAACGCCCATGGTCATCGCGTGATGGCTAAGGCAGTCCTCGCGGAATGGAGCAAGGTCGTGCCTGAAGTAGAGGCGATCGATTTGAGCACTTTGACAGACGACGAACGCTGGGACAAACTGCACAAGCTTGTCGCAGAGCGTCGGAAAGTTTACGACTGCAAATTGCTCTGGGAGATCGGTCACAAACGACCGGGGACCGCACCAGAACGCTCTCTCAATGAAGCGAAAGCGGAGGCCGCACGAATTGACGAGCAAATCGAGGGAATGCTGCAAAGCCAATCTGATGGGTGAGACGTTCGATTTCTCTTGACGCAAAGACGCAGAGTCGCCAAGACTCGCAAAGACAGTGAGAATCGTGAGCGACAGAACCTTTGCGCGTCTCTGCGCCTTCGCGTCTTTGCGTCAAATCAACAAGAGTGACAGCGTCCGCAATACCCGGAAGGCACTGGACAGGCGCGAACCGGCATTGACAGCCGGTTGGGATCGGTCGTACAAACCGCCCGCTTTGACAATGCCCGGCCTCCCGTTTTTGGTCGGGGTGACCCAGAAGATCCCTACAAACTGCGGCCACGGATGACGGCTGCTCAAGGAGCGAATGGATGCGCGCCTCTCTGACTCTGACCACATTGGTGATGACGGCTGCTCTGGCGGGCTGCGGAAGCCAGGACGCGGACTCAACGACAGAGGCCAATGAGTCGGGCCAGCCGCCGCAGCAGACTGCTGTTCTGTCAAGTTCGACGCTCCTGCAGACGGCTCAGCAACACCTGCAAAAGCGTGAATTCAAGCAGGCGACCGAAGTGCTCACGCGTGTGCTGGCTGAGCAACCCGGTTCGGCTGTCGCTCACTTCAAGTTGGCAAGTTGTTATGCCGCGACGAATCAGCCTGAACTCGCGCTGACACATTTCAGCAATGCGATCGATGCGGCACCGGAGAGTGTCGAGTACCGCGGTTCACGTGGCGTGTTCCATCTCAGCCGAGGCGAGCATGACGCGGCGATCGCTGACTTTACGGCCGCGATCGGCGTCGATCCGACAGATCATCGAGTGTTCAACAATCGCGGCCTGGCTCATGCTTCCAAGAAGCAGTTCGCAGAGGCAAAGGCGGACTTCGATCAGGCGGTGACGCTGAACCCGCAGTTCTCCGATGGCTACAACAATCGTGGCTTCACCCGCATGCAAAATGGCGAGCTGCAGGAGGCGTTGTCTGACTTCACGATTGCGTTGAAGCTTAATCAGAACTCGATCAGTGCATACAGCAATCGAGCCGAATTGCTTGTTCGAGCCGGAAAACCCGAGGCCGCGATTGCTGACCTCAATCAGGCGATCACTCGCAACCGCTTCAGTGCCACGCTGTATCAGCGACGTGGACAGGCCTATGCCAAGCTTGGTCAAGAGGCAAAGGCGAAGGGTGATGCCCAGCGAATCATGTGGTTGAAGGGGTTGTCGGAACTCAATCAGGCCATCGCCGCGAGTCCGCAAGATGCCGAGTTGTACGCCAAGCGAGCCGGTCAGTTCGCGATGGCGAACGAGACGCGGGCCGTCTTGGCTGACTACACACGAGCCATTCAACTCGCACCAGATGAGGCCAAGTATCACAACGGTCGCGGCCTGTTTCTCTTCTCGCAGAAGGTCTGGGAACATGCCGTCAATGATTTCTCGTCTGCCATCGAGCGCGACCCGACTAATGCAGAATACCTCAACAATCGTGGCCTGACATTCTTCATCCAGGAAAAGTGGATGCCGGCGATCGCTGACTATGATCAGGCGTTGGAAATCAAGCCGGAGTTTGTCGAAGCACTCCACAATCGAGGCCTCGCCTATAGCAAGATGGAGAGCCCGGACCGTGCCCTCGCCGACCTCTCACAAGTGATAGAGATCAAGCCGGAATTCGCAGCGGCTTATCATAACCGTGGGTTGATCTACTTCCAGCAGGAGCAGACCGAGAATGCGATTGCTGAGTTCACCAAGGCAATCGAGTTTGAAGAGAACAATCTGCAATTCTACATGAGCCGACGGAAGGCGTATGAGAAGCTCGGCAACACCGAACTGGCACAGGCGGACGGCGAAAAGGTCAAGTGGCTCGCCGGACTCCACCGGCTCAACAGCGATGTGGTGCGGGCTCCTCAGGATGCCAAGAGCTATATTCAGCGGGCGGCCCATTTAGCGCAGGGTGGACACGGCGACATCGCCTTGGCGAACTTCAACAAGGCGATCGAACTGGAACCCAGTCAGACGCAAGTGTACACCTCGCGTGCAGCCTATTGGGTTGAACAAGGTGACTTCGCGAAGGCGATCGAGGACTGTCAAAGAGCTCTCAAGATCGAAGCGAGCGAGGAAGCCTATTCCATCCTCGGCGACGCCTACCTCGCACAGGGCGATTACGATCGAGCGATCCAGAACTTCGCCCAGACCAAACGCTACGACCGCCAAGTCGCTGACGCGTACTTCCAACGTTCCAAACAGCGTGAGTCACAAGGCGACACACAGGGTGCTGCCGAGGATCTGCAGCACGCCCAGTCAATCGACTCCAGTCTGCAATAGGTTGGAGTTCAAGCTTCCGGATTGTGATGAGTATCACCAGCACCCCGGCTGTTTCAAGCAGTCGGGGTGCTTTCGTTTCCGGTCATCTGTTCAGCGGGTACTTGCCGGGGCACTGAGAGGGGAATTCGGCATGAAATGCCGAAGCGGGGGCGTGTACGACCGCAGAATGAAGACCTGGGATATCTGCGTTCTCGATAGAACTCATATAACCCGCGAAACAGGTGCAACCCGTATCTCTTTCCTATCCAGAACGACCCGTCAAGTGCCGATAATTGAAACGAACGTCCCGACCGGTCTATCCGGACGGTTCGGCGTTTCGACCGAATTCGACGCAGACGTGAGTCAATGAGGTTTGGGCAGCGACGGAGGGAACCGGGTTGCCCGCCTTGAGTCTATGGAGAGACCGATGGTACTGCACCGCTGGAAGTTGACGGCACTCATCGCACTGGGGCTCGCTGTGTCGGCAGGCGCCGCTCAGGCTCAGAGCGTGCAGACGACCTCCGGGTCGGTCTCCATTTCGGATGGGTCGTTCTTCGACACATATTCCGGGGACACCTACGGCGACGTCGCCGGCTTTGTGCCGTTCGGCGGCGGCGGATACTTCTGGATGGAAGGGATGTTTGGTGATCGTCCTGGCTCCAGTGGAAACTTTGGGACAGCCGGTGCGTTCATTCCTGGTCCGCGTGATGACCAGGGCATGTTCTTCGCTGATGTCCAACTGATGGTTGACGAAGTCTCTCACGCGGGATTCGACGCCAACCTTGGCTATCGCTGGCTGTTTGGCGACTCCTTCCTTGGAGTGTATGGAGCCTTCACCCGCGACTACAGCGAATACGAATACTCGTACAACCAGTACGGATTCGGTGCGGAGTATGCCAAAAGCATCTTCTCACTTAACACGAACGTTTACATCCCGGTGAATGAGGACGACCTCAACCCGGTTGCACCGCGAATCCTTACGGGCAACGCGACTGTGCAGAATACGGTCTTCGGTTTCATCGACCGACAAGTGGTCGAGCAGCACATGCGGGGTGGCGACCTGACAGCGAGGGCCTATGTCCCCGGCCAGGAATGGTTGCAAGGTGGAATCGGCTACTACCACTACCGGGCTCCGGAAGGCGAAGACGTCAACGGCGTGCGGTTCCAGGCGGGGGCTGACTTCAATCAGGTGCAGGTCAATCTCGACGTCACGCACGATGACCACTTCGGCACGAGTTCAAATCTGGGCCTCGCCCTGATCTTCGGCCGAGGCAACGCGAGCTGCGACCATAGTTGTATCGCATCGATCAACCGTCGACTGTTCGATCGCATCTCGAAGCAACGCCGCGTCGCCACGCAGGAATTCCAGACCGACGTCTTCACACCGTTCATCAATCCGGAGACGGGCCAGCCTTACCGCATCGTGTATGCCAACAACACCAATCTCCAACCGGGCATCGGCTCGCTTGCCGATCCCTTTGCTCAGCTGGACTTCGCCAACGGCACCAATGCTGACCTGATTGTCGTTCAACGCGGCTCCACATCACCGGTGACCAAACTGACGGCGGGTGACGGACTGTTCATGAGCCCGAATCAAACGATCGTCGGCGATGGCACGCCGTTCTTCATCGATGTCGCTGGTCGGGGATCGTTCGCGGTCCCAGGTCTTGATCCGATGGGGCCGAACCCCTACGTGACGGCCAATCAGGGAGCGGCCATCCTCAACATCGCCAGCAACACCCTTGTCGATGGCCTGAACCTCATGCCTGCGGTTGACGGCTTCGCCATCCGGGGTATGTCCCTCAACGACTTCGAGATCCGAAACATCAACAACGATGTCATGCCTGCCATGTCCACCGGACCAGGTGCCGGCATCATGCTCTCGAACGTCACTGGTCAAGGCATCATCGACAATGTGGCCTTCAACATCTCCGACCCGACAGCCATCGCCGGCATCGGCGTGCAGAATTCGGGAGTCGGACCGCTTGATCTGTCCATCAACAACGTGCCGTTCCTCCTCGGTGGACGCAACGGTGTGCGACTGGCGGCAAACAGCTCAATCATCAACGCGACCGTCAACGAAGTCCTCGCCGACATGAATGGTACGGGCCTCGAACTGGAGACCAACGGTCCTGGCGAAATCAACCTCGCGGTTACTGACAGCACCTTCACCAACGCGGGCGGCGGAGCCCTCATGATCCCGCCCGGCCCCGGTGTCCCCGTTCCCGGTCCGGGAGTCGGATTCGGCATGCTACCACCTGATGGTTCAGAGGGGACCGGACGCGGCGTGAACATCATCGCCACCAGCGGTACTATCAATTTGGCGATGACCGATACGGACGCTTCGACCGCCCTCAACGACGGTCTCCACGCAGAAATCAACAGCTTCGCCAACGTCAATCTGGACATCGACTCCACTCTGTTCACAGGTGCTGGTCGTGACGGCATGCGATACCTCGTGGATCGCTCGGACGTCAATCTGATGCTGACCGATGTCGACCTCTCGATGGTCGGCCGCAATGCAATCAGTGCCGAGACGAGCAACTTCGCCAACATCGGTGGCTCTCTGGACGGCGGCATCCTCGATGATGCCGGCGTTGACGCGTTCCATCTTGTCGCCGACTCAGACTCACGGATCACACTGGATGTCACCGACACGTCGGCCATCGATCCGGGACGTATTGGCCTCTGGTTCGGGAGAATGTCGGACGCAACGATTGATCTCGACTTTAGCGATCTCACAATGACGGGTGCCGGGTTGCATGCCATCTTCGGCAACCTCGACAACGGTTCGACCGCAATGCTGAGTTTCACCGACTCGGATCTGTCGGACGCGGCTGGCAATGGCTTGCTGGTCAACGCCATGAACGGGTCTGCCTTCTCGGCTGACTTCACAGATACCGACATCGCCCGCGCTGGCGGTGACGCCTTCGGGGTCAAGCTCAACAACTCGACCGGCATGCTGGTCCTCGATGGTGTCGACGCAACAGACGCGACGGGATCGGCGATCGCGGTGACCGCCGTGAATGGTTCGATGATCGGCATCGACTCTGAAGGCAGCGACCTCAGCCGTGCAGGCATGGACGGTATCAATCTCGGACTGAACAACTCAGACGCTCTGCTGTTCGTGGACGACACACTCATCGACGACGTCGGTGTCGACGCTCTCCGCATTCAGGCGAACAACGGTTCGACGGCCAACGTCGACATCGCCATGAGTTCGCTGACCGGACCTGATGGAAACGCCTACGACCTCGGCTTCCGCAGCGGTTCGACGATCGACATTCGTGTCGACGGCACACCGTCTCAGGGATCAGGTACTGTGGGACCGGTGGTTGGTGGCGAGGGATTGGTGTTTGTTGGCGACAACGCCGACTTGAACCTCAACTTCATCAACTCCAATCTTTCGACGTTCGCGATGCCAACGGAAAACGACAGCATCTTCGGAAATCTGGATAACGGAGCGACCACCAACTTCCGGTGGGTAAACTCTGCGGTCGCCAATTCGGGCGGCGATGCGTTCGACCTCGTCATGGATAACGGATCCATGTTCACGGGAGAGATTCTCAATAGTGCATTCGTCGGTGCGTTTGGTGATGCGTTTGAGCTTGAACTCGACAATGGGTCGATTGCCACGCTCAATATCGACAACTCGCCCGGCAACGATGCAGGAGGTGACGGACTGTTCGCTCGCGCCGACAACGGCTCGACTGTGACCGTCAACCTCACCAACGGCACCACGTTCGATCGCGTGGGCGACGATGCTCTTCGTCTGTTCGCAGGTACCGGCTCAACGACCACACTCATCGGCGACGGCGTGACCGGCGAAATGGCTGGCGACGAGGGCATTGAAGCGCGTGCGGTAGGTGGCATAGTCAATGTTTCGCTCACAAACACCGGCTCTTTCCTTGGTGCCGCAGATAACGGCGTGGATCTCAGGGCTGATGCAGGCACGATCAACTTCGACATGACAGGCACCCCCATCGCCAACTTCGCGATGGCCGGCGACGAAGGTTTCATTGCGAGGTTCATCGATGGTTCGGTGGGCGACATCAACCTGACCGACGTCAACTTTAACGGGGCTGACGAGGACGGCTTTGACCTTGAAGCCATCGACTCGGTCGTCGACACGACGATCACTCGCGGCTTCTTCAACAACGCCGGATTCGAGGCGTATGAGCTGGGCTACACGCGTTCGACCGGCATGTTCGTGCTCGACGATTCCTGGGGTGTCAACGCGGGTGATAACGCCTTTGAGGCCGACGCTGACGACAGCTCGGTGCTCGGTATCACGTTCCAGAATGGTGTGAGACTGGACGATGCAGACGAGGATGCGATCAACCTTAACGCTGTCGATTCCGTCATCTCGTTTGTGAGCAGCGGCGGTGTCTCCGGAGCGAATGCAGGCCAGGATGCAATCGATCTCGACACCGACATGGGTGGCAGCATCAGCTTCCTGATGCCGGACGCGGGCGACTTCTCAGGTGCAGGCGATGATGGCATCGACTTCGATCCCGACGGCGGCAGCACCATCACGATCAATGTCGCCGGCACAATGGCGACTCCGGCCGACTTCAGCGGAGCCGGCGGCAATGGAGTTGAGGGTGACATGACCGGTGGCTCAACCGGAACGCTGATTCTCACGGACACGACCTTCAACGGTGCTGCTGGCAACGGTATGACGATCGGCGCGGACGCTTCCAGCTTCACGGGACTCGTCGTCCGGACGGACCTCGCAGACGCCGGCGAGAACGCCGTCGACCTCGACTTCACGGGTTCGGTCGGCAGCCTGTTTGTCAGCGACTCGGACCTCGACGACGCCGGCATTGATGGACTGCATGCCGAGGCTGCGATGGTCAGTTCTCTGGACATTGACATCATCGACAGCTCAGTGATGGGTGCCGGTGACGATGCCTTCGAGGTGATCATGTCTGGCTTCTCCACGGTTGACCTGTTTGTCGATCCGACCGACGCGACCGGTGCTGGCAGTAACGGCCTTGAGTTCTCCGGTGATATGGGCGGCTCACTCGTCGCGACGTTCATTGACTCGCCACTGTCAAATGCAGGGAACCCGACGGGAGCCGAGGGTGTGCTGGGCACGCTGATGGGCGGATCCTCGGCGACGGTCAATCTCACGCGATCGGATCTCGAATCAACCGGTGGAGCCGGTGCGATCTTCGTCACGGCGACCGGCGGCTCGACCTTCAACGCCACCGTCGTCGACAGTTCGCTCGCCGATGCGGTCGGGTCTGCGGTCGACATCCTCGTGGACGACTCGATGGGAACCATCTCGCTCACGGATGTCGACGCATCAGGAGCCGGTTTAGATGGGTTGGCAATCATCGCAAACAATGGGGCGACCTACGGGGCCTTCCTGAACAACGTCAACCTGGATGGTGCCGGGAACATCGGTCTCGGAGCGGCTGCGGATGATTCAATGATCACGATTGTCGGCAACGGCGTCTCGGGTGCGGGTGCCGGTGATGCTGGCATTTCGCTGTTCTCCACGAATGGTGGTTCGGCCTCGCTCGGTCTCACCAATGCCGGTGACTTCTCCGGTGCTGGAACTGCGGGTCTGAGAGTCACCAGTTCAATGATGTCCACTGTCACCGCCAATGTTTCAGGCACAATGGGGACACCAGCTCAATTCGGGGGGGCATTCTTCGGAGTCCTGTCGGATATCTCCGGCATGAGCACCGCCACCGTCAACCTCACCGATGTCGACGCCACGATGGGCGGATTCGGATACTTCGCGTCCGTGGCCGACTCGACGTTCACCTCGAACATTCTCAGAGGAGATTTCTCCGACAGCGTCTTCAATGGTGTCACCGCGATTGTCGACGGTTCGCCCAGTGCGACAATCAACATGACCGACTCCAGTGTCAACGACGCAGGGGTTGATGCATTCGACATTGACGTCATCAATGGCGGCATCCTCAACATGAAGCTCACGACCGTCTCTGCGACCGGAGCCGGCGATGACACGTTTGACATCACCGAATCGACCGGCGGCATGGCGACCATCGATATCGATCCCAACGACTTCTCAGGTGCAACAGACAGCGTCTTCGAGATTGACATGACCGGCGGGTCGATGCTGGATCTGATCGTGGCGGACACCGACATGACGGGCGTGGGCGGAGACATCATCGATGCCTCGATTGACGGGGCCATGACGTCAGCCATGTTCACCTTCACCAACAATGACATGTCGGGAGCCGGCGGTGACGCCGTCCAAGTCGATACGTCGGGCGGAGCGACCTTTACCGGGAACTTCACCAACTCATCGATGGACATGGCCGGAGCCAATGCTTTCGACCTGAACGCGACCTCCGGATCAATGATCACGGTCCTCGGCGACGGCGTCTCGGGTGAGAACGCAGCGGGAACGGCAATCGATCTCTCCGCTGACGGAGGCACGGTCGACTTCGAACTCGACAATGCAGAGAACTTCTCGACCGCCGGTGGAACAAGTGTTCTGGCCTTCGCGATCAACAACGGCAGCAGCCTGATGATCGACATCGAGAACGCCGACCCGAACGACATTCTCGTTCCACGGGCTCAGTTTAGCGGTGGCACCGGCGCCGGCCTGAGCGGCAGCCTCGACAACAGTTCGACTCTTGGTCTGAACCTCGACGGCGTCGACTTCACCGGCAACACGGGAGCCGGTATCGACATCATGGCAGACAACGATTCGACCGTCACCGGCCGCATCGCCCACAGCCTGATCTCGGGGAATACTCGCGGTGTCCAATTGGAAACGAATAACGATGCCTCGATCGACGATGAGGCGTTGATTGACCTCGACTTCCAATTCGTGAATGTCGACTCCAACAACGGTGACGGATTCAACCTCGTTGCCACCAACGGAGACGATACGGCTGTGCTCCAGGACACGGGCATTATCATCGACTTCGACAGTGGCACCGTCCGCTTCAACGACGATGGCATCGCCGCCAACGGCGAAGGTGACGGAGTCGATGCGACCGCCAATGGTGATGGCACCGTCGCGGGCAACACCCGTATCACTGTCAACTTCACCAACACGTTCAACATCCTGAACGAAGAGATGAACCGGCGGGAGACCGAGAACGGCATGGGCCAGGTGGATATCACCCCCTGATCTTGCCACATGATTTCAGGCAGCCTGACCGCTGCACTCCAGCAACTTCACAGCCCGCAGGACCGATCCTGCGGGCTGTTTTCGTTGGTCGGTGGGGATTTCTCCTGTGGACGACATGAGTGACTTGGACCTATGATTAGTGGGAAGACGAGTAGCTGATCCGACCTGAGTTGTCGGATCCCGGAACGGACCTCGTCATTCCCGCGAAGGCGGGAATCCAGATGACGTTGTTCGCTGATACTCATTCGAAGGACTCACCCACGCACGCTAGATTCCCGCCTTCGCGGGAATGACGTGTCAGGAGTTGTTCAATAAACGATTTTCGTGCTTGGATTCCACACCCTGATTCCGTTCGTGTTGCAGAGTAAAATGACAACATTGGAGTTATCCAGCAGATCCTGACACTTTCTAGCCATCAGAGGCCCAGACGTGCGACGTGAGCTGAAATTGTGCGGTGGTCTGTGGATTGCCCTCTTCGCCCCCTGTTCGCTGCAACACGTCAGTCCGGCTGAGGATCTGCTCCTTCCCGACGAAGTGTCCTTGCGTGCAGAACAGTTGATCGATCAATTGGGAGCGTCATCTTACCGACTCCGTGAGGAGGCGGTCTTCCAGTTAAAAGAGATGGGCCCCGCTGCCCTGCCGTCGCTGCGTGATGCGTCTCGACATGGGGACCTGGAGATCCGCTACCGCGCCCGCAAGCTGCGCGATGCCATCGAACAGATCGCACAGAACCGTGCCCTGACCGAATTCCTCGCCACCGGCGATCCCGCACTCGGCAATGTGATCCCCGGTTGGCGTCGATTCTCCGACATCGTCGGGAATGATCTGTCAGCGCGGAAATTGTTCGTCGAAATGCACGAGGCCGAGCCAGCCGTCATGAGACTCACGGAGCGTTCGGGTGTCGAATTGCAAGCCGTCACCGAGCAGAGCAATTCTCGATTCCGCAGAGGAAACCGTAGAAACGTGGCATCAAGAATGTCGCCTGCCACACTCGCCGTGTTCATGTTTGTGATGCTCGATCCAACGTGTGACTTGAGCATCGGCACGCGATCGATGACAGCCGCTGTCATCGGACAGACGCAGATTGCCGCAGCGGTCAGCCAATCGCACGACTCGGCGATTCGGCGGCTGATGTCGACTTGGATCGCGCAGGCGGATGACGTCTCGCCAACTCAACGCATCTCGGTCGCCATGCGGTACTCCTTTGATTCCGGCGTCGAACCGGCGCTCCAGTTGATTCAGACCGGAGCGCGCGGAAGTCATCTACAGAACGCCATTCAAGCCGTCGGGAAACTTGGCGGACCGGAACATCTGGACGACCTTTCTGCCCTCCTGGGTGACGCGACTGAGATCTCCACAAATCCACGCAAAGGGCGCGCGACGTTCACATCACAGGTCCGCGACGTTGCTCTCGCCGTGATGCTGCACTTGAGTGGACAGGACCCGACAGACTACGGCTTTGCCGCGCTGCCCTACCATAATAAGTATCTGTTTCAGCCGAACACGGTGGGCTTTGAGTCCGACGAAGTGCGTGAGCAGGCCATCGCTCAATGGCGGCTGTGGATTCGAGTGCAGCGGGCCCAGTCCCTCGATGTCGATGCGACTGCGGTCGAAGGCGTGCTGCTGTGACGCCTCGTAGAGCAAGCTGCCAGCTTGCTCTAAAAAACGGTTGGCAGATGAGCAAGCTGGCAGCTTGCTCTACGGGATCGTCGATCGTTGCTTACTCGATGATGGTTGGACGTCGCATCATCTCACTGTCGGAGACCTCAGCCTGACCAAGTTCGGTGATGAGCAGTGAGTACTCTTCGTTATCGGCCAGCAGGCTGTTCTGGATCAGCACTCGGCTTGTGCCGCCAACCGCAACGCCCGCGCGTCCGTTCCCCTCGCAGACCACGTTGTGGAGCACGACATCTTGACAACGATCGTGGGCGTTGATGCCGTCGAGCCGGAAGTGGCGAAATGTCACGTCCCGGATCACGACGTGTTCAACGCCGAGCAGCGTCAACCCGACGTCCTCACGGGCGAGGTTCAACGGTTGCAGCGCCGGATGTTCTCCCGGCTGTGTCTTCAGGACGATGGAATGTCCTTCACGATACCAATGGTCGGTCGGGACGTTCGGCAAATACGCCAACGACCACGGCAGGTCGTAAGTCGGCAGTGTTTCGTTCCCTCGCGAAAGTTGCACGTGTCGCTTGCGGATCGGAGTGATTCTCCACAGGTCGAGCCCCACGCTTGTCCACGCTTCGCGGGGAATCGGTCGAGCCCCTGAAATGATGGCCCCGTTGCCGATAATCTCGAGGGGACGACCCGGTGTGCCGCTGTGTTTTTGGTTAACGAGGCTCAATGATCCGAAGTAGGGCTCGCCGTTGTTTGCGAGAACAATCGAGTCACCGACCCGCAGACGAGTCGCTGCCCGCTGCAAAGTTCGGACCGGACCCGTCCGCCGATTAAGCGGATGCTCGGATCGACCGTTGAAGGCATCATTCCCGACGCGACTGTTCACGTAGACGACCCCCGCCGGCAAGAGGGAGCACGAAAGGAACATCAGGGCGACCACCAGCAGGGGCCGAACGATCGAGAGGCAGCAAGGCATGTGGTCACCAATTCTGTGATTTGACGTCGTTGAACGGCCCGACTAGAGTCGCAACGACAAGCTCCGTTTAGCCGTAGATTTCAAATCTGCGGCTCAACGGTGAGGAATGATCGAGTCTAAACCCCCCTCAGACCAAAGCAAAGACCCATGCCGACAACTCCCCGCCGGGCTCTCGTGAGTGTGAGCGACAAGACCGGTCTCGTCCCCTTCGTCACCGGACTGGTGGAGCTGGGATTCCAGATTCTCTCAACCGGCGGCACCAGCCGCACGCTCAAAGAGGCAGGCGTGTCGGTGATGGATGTCTCGGATTACACCAACTTTCCCGAGATCATGGCTGGGCGAGTGAAGACGCTGCATCCACGAATTCACGGGGCCATCCTCGGCCGTCCGGACAGGAATGACGATGCCACAGCGATGGCCGAGCATGGCATCGTCCCGTTCGAGTTGGTGGTCTGCAACCTGTACCCCTTCGAGCAGACGATCGCCCGTGAGGGGGTGACCGTGCTGGAGGCCATCGAGCAGATCGACATCGGCGGTCCCAGTATGATCCGCTCAGCGGCGAAGAACCATGCCTACGTCGGCGTCGTTACCAGCGAATCCCAGTACGACCATGTTCTGAGCGCTTTGCGGTCGGGCGAACTGTCTCTTGAGGGCCGGCGACAACTCGCCGGCGCAGCGTTCGAGATGACGGCCCGATATGACCGCGCCATTGCCGACTACTTCGCCGGTCTTAGGGAGACGGTGTCCGACGACTCTCCGCAGGGTTCATCATTTCCTGAGCAGTTGACCCTCTCCTACGAGCGACAATCGGTGCTGCGATATGGAGAGAACCCACATCAGTCGGCGGCGTTCTACGTCGAGTCGTCTCCCGGTCCTGCGACGGTCGCCGCAGCCGAGCAACGTCATGGCAAGGAACTCTCCTACAACAACCTGCTCGATCTTGATGCGGCTCTCGCCATCGTGCGTGAGTTCGATGTGCCGGCTGCGGTGGTGATCAAACATAACAACCCTTGCGGGTGCGCGATCGGAAACACGCTCGGCGAAGCATTCACGAAGGCCTACGACGGCGACCCGATCAGTGCGTTCGGCTCGATCATCAGCTTTAATCGCAATGTCGATGCCGACACGGCAGAGCGACTGTGCGAGCCGGGCCGATTCATCGAGGCGATCATCGCACCAGCATTCGAGGGCGCTGCCTTTGAGATGCTGACCACTCGTCCCAAGTGGAAGAACAACGTGCGATTGATGAGCTGTCCCGGCATACTCGATGCGGGAACCGCAATGATCGACTACCGCCGCGTCGCCGGCGGATTGCTCGTCCAGGAACGTGACGACCAAGAGGACCCAATGGATGAGTGGAAGGTTGTCACCAAACGCGAGCCAACTCACGCCGAGCGAACAGATCTCGCGTTTGCCTGGAAGGTCTGCAAGCACGTGAAGTCGAACGCCATTCTGCTGGCGAAGGACGGAGCCGTGCTGGGAGTAGGGGCCGGTCAGATGAGCCGTTTGGACTCCTCCTTCATTGCTGCCCACAAGGCGGGCGAACGCAGCCGAGGAGCTGTCATTGCGTCAGACGCCTTCTTCCCGTTCCGCGATGGAGTGGACGAAGCGGCGAAGGCGGGTGTAAGGGCCGTCATTCAACCGGGTGGGTCCAGACAGGATGAAAAAGTCATCGCAGCCTGCAACGAGCATGACATGGCCATGATCTTCACTGGTCGTCGGCACTTTAAGCACTGAGCCGGTCACACGATGTTAACATCGCTTCTCTGATGGTCATCGTTCCGGTCACGAAGATATTCAGGCCGCTCCCGAATTCCAGCCATAAGGTGTGATGATCGTGGATTGGTCGCTGCTACTGATGTTAGCGGTACTATTTCTCGCCACGTTCATCCACTCGGCATTCGGATTCGGCGAAGCGTTGGTGGCGGTCCCGCTTCTCGCCCTGATGATGCCCATCGAGGTGGCCGCACCAGTTGCAGTATTAGTTTCGATCACTGTCGCGACAGTCGTCGTCGCTCAAGATTGGCGCCACGTCCACTTTCGCAGTGCCGGATGGTTGACCTTTGCGACACTGTTCGGCACTCCCTTGGGCCTGCTCCTGTTGGTGACGGTCGATGAGCGGATCGTCAAGGCGATCCTCGCAGTCATGATCATTGGTTTTTCGGTGCACTGCATGCTCAGCCGAAGATTACCGGTGCTCGTGGATGATCGTCTGGTGGGGTGGTTTGGGTTCGCTGCGGGAATCATGGGCGGTGCTTACGGCATGAACGGGCCGCCGCTGGTAATTTATGGTTCGCTTCGCGGCTGGTCACCGCAACATTTTCGAGCGACGCTTCAGGGGTATTTTCTGCCTGCCAGCCTGATGGGGATGGGCGGATATTGGCTCGCGGGCCTGTGGACTCCAACCGTGACTGGCCTCTACCTCCGGGCACTCCCAGCAGTCGCAGTTGCAATCTTTCTCGGACGAGCGGTCAACCAGCGTCTGAACGAGCGCTCATTCATTCGCTATGTCCACATCGGCCTCCTCTTGGTGGGGGCCATCTTACTTTGGCAATCGGTCGCCTAACTTGTCGCTCTCGACGGTCGATTCTGAACGGTGGCGGATGGAGGGTCCCTGGACTGTGTCCGGGCAAAGAAAGTAGTCATCTCGCTCCGCCGTGATGACACTCACGCTCGTGAGGAGTAAATTCCATGTCTCGAGCGTGATGGCTACAAGGGTTTTGGACTTTGCACACGTCCTGGAGATCGTTGGCCCGCACCCGGTTGACCGCGATTTCCCAAATCCTCACAAGCCGCGTCCGCGAGCTTCAGCAGGCGTTCGACGGTCTCAGGATGTTGCTCCGCCACGTTCGTCGTCGAGCCGATGTCCTCAACCACGTTGAACAGCAACGGCGGTGTCATCCCGCCATCAACGGGGATGTCAGCTTTCGAAAAATGTGGATGCTGCGTGAAGTTGCTGAGCGGCACAAACAACTTCCAAGGGCCACTGCGAACCGCCTGCAACTGATCGGTCTGGTAGTAGTAGAAGACCTCGTGGGGTGACGTGGCTTCTGCATCACCCATGATCAGCGGTCGAATGTCCTTGCCATCGATGATGCGATCGTCCGGTAGCGTCGCGTTGGCCAGACGGGCACAAGTCGGCAACACATCCATCGTGGTGGCGAGCTCGTCACACGTCGTGTCAGCAAGGATCGTGCCGGGCCACCACATGATCGTCGGCACACGGAACGCGCCCTCCGCCGTCGTGTACCCGCGACCGTGCAAGGGCAGGTTAGAGCCTCGCGAGAGGTCACCCGCTTCTTTTGCGATCGGCGCACCATTGTCGGACGTCCAAATCACCAGCGTGTTTTCGTCGATGTCTAATTCAACGAGCTGGTCAAGAATCTGTCCGGTCGACCAATCCAGTTCCTCGACCGCGTCGCCCCACGGTCCATTCCGACTGCGACCACGAAACGCCTCGCTGGCAAACGGCGACCTCGTACTCCCCGGCATGGCCTGCGGGAGATACAGGAAGAATGGTGCGTTCTGGTTCGCTTCGATGAACTGCAAGGCTCGCGTCGTGTACATCTGAGTGAGTTTGTTGCGATCAACCGGTGCCTCGATGACCGTTTCGTTCTCCATCAACGGCAGCGGCGGCCACTCGTTGCCACGCAGTCGTTCACCGATCCGCTGACCGACCGCTTGCGTCATGTCGTCGCTGTAGGGAATACCGTAGAACAGATCGAACCCCTGTCGCGTCGGCAGGAACGCAGGTTGATCACCCAGATGCCACTTGCCGATAATGGCTGTGGCATACCCTCGCTGCTTGAGCACCTCCGCGATCGTGACCTCATCCGGATGCAGACCGTACGGCGAGATGGGCCTGAGCACCTGTCCATCCCGCGGATTGTTGTGCATGCCGACGCGCTGGGCATAACACCCGGTCATCAGAGATGCCCGCGACGGTGTACACACGCCCGCTGTCACACAAAAATGCGTGAACTTCCGCCCCTCCTTCGCCATGCGGTTGAGGTGCGGCGTCCGATGCAGCGTTGAGCCGAACGGCTCGATGTCGCCGTAACCAAGGTTATCACAGAAGATCACGATCACATTGGGAGGCGACGCGTTTGCGGCGTTCGTCACTCCGAGACACAGACCGATGTGCAGAAGTATCAATCCAGGTTTCACAGCGTCTTCTCCACGATCGTTGGAAATGATCAGCCCCCCTCTCCCCTTGAGGGAGAGGGACAGATTCTGAAGCCTTGGCGAAGAATCAGGGTGAGGGGGCGGCGCGGATAACGGGTTGACGATCAACACGCGCGACGCCCCCTCACCCTGCCTTCGGCGCTGCGTTTGAAGGCTGTCCCTCTCCCCCGAGGGGCGAGGGAGAAATGCATCTTTGGCACCGTCTCCGTCCAGAGGTTATACTCTGGGGCACCCCCCTTTGTCGTGTCCGAACGGCTGATCTTATGAGTTCGATTCCCTCCCCTCTCTCCCGTCGTGAAGTGCTACGGGTCGGACTCGGTGGATTGAGTGCTCTCTCGCTGAGTGACCTCCTGCGACAACGGGCTGTCGCATCGACCGATGCTTCTAAGAAGACGGCCGTCATTCTCGTCTGGCTGCATGGCGGGGCGAGTCATCTGGAGACGTACGACCCCAAGCCGCTGGCGTCGTCCGACTATCGTGGGCCGTTCTCGCCGATTGCGACCAATGTGCCGGGCATCGACCTGTGCGAGTTGCTGCCGCAGCATGCGAAGGTGGCTGACCGCTTCACGCTGCTGCGGAGCGTTGTGCATACCGGGTTCTGTCATCAACAGGGGACGCAGCAACTCCTCACCGGACATCCCGAGCGTGTCCTGCGAAACAAGCCGCTGCATCCGGACCTGTTTTCGATCGCTCATAAGGTGCGATACGAGAGCGGGCGTGAGTTGCCGAACTATGTGGCCGTCTCTCCGACATCGTATGCGGGGTCCGCGTACCTCGGACCGGCGTTCGAGCCGTTCTCGATTACGGGTGACCCGAACGCGACGGGGTTTCAAGTGCCTAACATTGGCCTGCCGGACGACGCACGAGCACAGCGATTGTCCGACCGCATCGGACTGCGGCAGCAGCTCGATCACTTCAAGCGGCACATGGCCGAGACGCTCGACATGAGTGCGCTCGACACGCATGAGCAGTCAGCGGTGAACATGCTCACGGGCGATGCGGCCACGCGGGCCTTCGACATCAACCGGGAGGACGACCACACACGGGACCGTTACGGCCGCAACCGCTGGGGGCAGCAACTGTTGATGGCCCGTCGACTGGTCGAGGCGGGCGTCGATCTGGTCACCACACAGTTCAGCGGCGATTTGTGCGGCGGCGTCGGCAACTGGGACGATCACGCCGTCAATCAAAACTGCTTCGAGGCCATGCAGTACCGCTGCCAGTTCTTCGACCGGGCCGTCGCCGCCCTGATCGAGGACATCTACGACCGGGGTCTCGACCAGCGGGTGATGGTCGTCGTCACGGGCGAGTTCGGCCGCACGCCGAAGATCAGTCAACAGAAGAGCACCGGCAAACGCACCGCCAGCGCCGCCCCTGGCACCATGCAACCGGGCCGCGACCACTGGCCTCGCGCGACTTCCATGCTCTTCGCCGGCGGCGGCATCGAAACCGGCCGCATCATCGGCGCGACTGACAGGCGGGGCGAAGACGCCACCGACCACATCGTCGGCCGAGGCGACTTCCTCGCCACCCTCTACCACCACCTCGGCATCGACTACCAACACACCAGCTTCCCCGACCACAGTGGCAGGCCACAACCGATTTTGTTAGGTGAGGGGAAGCCGATCCGGGAACTGGGTACGTCAGCGAGATAGCGACTGGAGAACTCGTGCTTTCGCAGTTCGTTCTCTATGCCAACACTCCCATCTTTCCGGATTAAAAGTCCAAGATGGCCTGATGGATTTCTTCACGTGTGTTCATCACGAAGGGGCCTTGACCGACAACGGGTTCGTTAAGAGGCTCTCCTGTGAGGACCAGGATTCGCGAATCGGCATCTGCTTTCATTTCGATCAAGCGACCGTCTCGCTCGAACTGCGCAAGCTCGACGGCTTGGAGCGCGTTTCCGTTGGCTGAGAGATTCCCCTGTTGCACGATCACGACGCACGTATGCCTCTCGGGAACGGTTAGGGTGCGTTCGTAAATAAACTATCGAAGTTCTAGTTCTTACGTGGGGCGATTTGATAGTTCCAATCACCGTGGAACGCATTGCGTTTCAGTTTGATGGCGTTCATTTCGGCATCACGGATTTTGCGCCCCTTGAGAT
>JAJDEJ010000225.1 GCA_029259815.1 Planctomycetaceae bacterium
CGCCCGCACCGCAGGCGTCATCTCGTCTGCCAACTCCGGCGGTATCTCCGACATCCTTGCCATCACCAAGGTGTCGCCGATATCACCGTTTCAGGAAAGACCAATCCCCAGTTTTTCCCATCCCAAGCTGTGAACGGTTACAAACGCCGCTACACCCAAGTGCCCGTGGCACTAGTCGACCATCCAACCTGAAATGACAGGTTGGGTGGCAGGGTCAGCAGCGCAGCGGATGGCCCTGGCATTCGAGGCCCACGCGCGCCGGGGCCTTTCGCTTCGCTTCAGACCCCGCCACCCAATGTGGTTCAGCCTGACAATCCAGCTCGGTTGAACCACTAGCGTTGGAAAATCGGCAATAACTG
Organism: Planctomycetaceae bacterium; assembly: GCA_029259815.1. Taxonomy (GTDB): domain Bacteria; phylum Planctomycetota; class Planctomycetia; order Planctomycetales; family Planctomycetaceae; genus JAHBXU01. The sequence continues at coordinate 360 of JAJDEJ010000225.1, forward strand.
ATAGGGAGGAGTTAAAGCCAGGATGGACAGCGCCGATGAGTAGGCGTTGCCGAAGCGAGCACTGCGAGAGCTTCGTTCCCGATCCCACGAACCATCGGCTCGCTGGTTCTCTGCGAGCGTCTTCAACAGGGGCGGATAGAACTCGCTCCAATATTCGCCGCCCAGTTGAAACATGGCTTGGCTGCTGTAATAGGCACTGTAGAAATAGCGATCATGACTGTTGCGCGAGCGATTGAAATTCTCAAACGATTGTGTGAGCAGCCATTGGCCCGCGTCCTGGGCCATTTCGGTGTTGTGTTCGCCACCTAACGAAAGTGCCAGGACTCCACTCGCCGTCAGCCCGCGACTATAAGTCTGATAACCGCGATACTTAAAGACGTGCGAACTCAAGTCATAGCACGACTTGACATAACGCATGGCGTCTTGCATATATTCGGCAGGGACATCAAATTCGGCGTTCTTGGCGGAGCGATAAAACAGCAGTTGACCTGATGTGATCGGCAAGTCCGGACCTGGGGGGATCTCACCGACCAGGTAATCGAACCCTCCTTCACGTCTGCCTTGCCCTTTGAATTTGAGCTGTTGCGATCTTGAGAATTCCAATCCTTTGACAATCGCTTTACGGATGGACTCGTTCTGCTCTCCCCCCGCAATGCCATACACTTCACTCAACATCAAACCGGCGAACCCATGATTGTACATCGCGACGTGCGAGACACCATGCGAGACCAGCGTTGGTTCGACCTGATGATTCGTAAACAGCCCGTCTTCACGCTGCGTCGAGAGGACAGATTCGATGCCTCGCTGAATCGGCTTGCCATAGGGTCCCTCATTCGGAAGATGGCCGCGAGACAAGAAGGCCAGCACACATAAGCTGGTAATTCCAGGCTTTGCGTGAGGTAACGTGGGAAACGAGCCGTCGTCTTCCTGCTGCGATGCCAGAAACTTCAGCCCGTTGTCGACTGTCTTGTCAAGCTGCTCCCACTGTTGATCGGAGAGAATCCCGGGAGACGTCTCGCTGTCACGCTCAGACGTCTCTCCTGAGCGAGGTTCCTCCGAGCACAATGGCGAGACAGCGAGGAGCAGCAACGTCGTTGTCACCTGCCAACCGAAACACGACATCAACGCAACTCTTCGCGTACGACGCATCAGAAAGTCTCCTTTGAACTGCCTTCGAACGGCACCAAACAGACTCCTGTATCATACAAACATTCCGTCAAAGTCAGGTAGAGTGCGTGACTTCCATCTCAGCCACTGGCCGGAGTCAGGCGGCGGCATCGGTGTGATCGGAGATCACCGACAGAGGGAGCGGGGCGGCGTGGAGGTAGTCGCGCGTGGTGGGGACGGCGTCACGTTGGCGAGCGAGTTGCATCTGGAAGACCATGCCGCTCCCGTGACTGAACACCATCTCAGCACAGGTGAGGTAGAACTCCCACATGCGACAGAAGCGTTCGTCGTACAAGGCAGCTGCCTGTGCGCGGTTGGCCTGGAAGCGTTTTTGCCATTCACGGAGAGTCTGAGCGTAATGCAGCCGCAGGACTTCGACGTCCGTGACCCAGAGCTGTTGCTGCTGGGTGATGTCGAAGACTTCTGAGAGTGCGGGGGAGTAGCCGCCGGGGAAGATGTACTTTCGCAGCCACGGGCCGGTGGTGCCCGGAGGACTCATGCGGCCAATCGAGTGAAGCAGCATCACGCCATCATCTTTCATCAGGGCGTTGACCTGCGTGAAGAATTCCTCGTAATGCCCAACGCCTACATGCTCGAACATGCCGACCGAGACAATGCGATCAAAGGGTTCGTTCAGTTCGCGGTAGTCTTGCAGTTTGAAGTGCACGCGATCGGAAAGTCCAAGCGCCTCTGCGCGTTCGACGGCGACCTTGTGCTGCTCGGTCGAGAGCGTCACGCCGACAACTTCCACGTCGCATTGCTGTGCCAGGAAGAGCGCCAGTCCGCCCCAGCCGCAACCGATGTCAAGCACGCGCTGGCCCGGCTGAAGACACAGCTTGGCAGCGATGTGCCGCTTCTTATTGAGTTGAGCCGTTTCGAGGCTGTCGTTCTCATTCTCAAAGTACCCGCAGGAGTATTGCAGATCTTTATCGAGAAACAGTTCGTACAGGTCTCGCGACAAATCGTAATGATGGGCCACGTGTTCCTGTGCACGACCGATCGGATTGAATTGCTGAAGAGTCCGCAATCGTCGAGAGATTGATCGCAAGACCGCTTGCAACGGGTGTGTGCCGAGCGACTGCCGATTGAGGTTGAACAGTTGCAGGAAGTCCTTCAGCGTGCAGTCCTCAAAAGTCAACGTGCCGTCCATGTAGGCTTCGCCGAGACCGAGGTCTGGATTCCAGAAAATCTTGCTGGCAACCGCATCATCGTGCAGACGAAATGTGACGATCGGCCCGGGAGTGCCGCCGTAGACGTGCCGTTTGCCGCTAGGATCGATGACATTCAGCGTACCGGTGCGCACGAACCGCTTGAGCAGATGTGACAGAAGCAACATGCCGAGTTCCTCCAATTTGACGGCTGAGCGCGGGAACCCTAGCGGGAATAGTCAGTTGTGTCAATCTGAATAATTGTAGGAATGGTTGTGCGAGAGTCTCAGGGAACGCACGTCATGCCCGACAGACCCAGCGGCACAGACTTCTACACATCCAGCCCGAAACTACGCATGACGTCCAGAGCGTTGCTCTTCTGGACGACACCCGGTCGCAACTGATAATCGAATATCATCTGCCCATCGACGACGCGATCCTCGAAATGCATGTTGACGGCCCTGCCGCCGAGGTCGCTGACCATTTCTGTCAGCGCAAGATCGTGCGTCGAGACGATTCCAAGTGCTTCTGCATCAATCAGTTTGCGGAGGACGGTCGCCGCTCCAACTCGCCGGTCCTGCGAGTTCGTTCCCTGCAGGATCTCATCGAACAGATAGAGTAGCGGACGTGTGTCGTCCTGCATCTCGATCACCTGCTTCATGCGTTGGACAACGGCAGCAAAGTGTGAAGTGCCTTCCTGCAGCGAATCGGCAAACCGGATGGCCGTCCCCAACGTGAAAGGAGACAAGGTCATTCGCGTCGCACGCACGGGAGCACCGGCGAAGGCGAGTACCACGTTGACCCCCACGCTCCGCATGAGCGTCGTCTTGCCGGACATGTTCGATCCACTGATCAGAACCAGCCGTTGCGGCGGATCGAAACACACGTCGTTCCGTACACAACTCTCACTCACCAAGAGCGGATGACCAAGTCCCTCAGCCCGAAATTCGGGACCCGCGTCGGCGATCTCTGCAAACACGTCCTGCGGACGTTCAAAGGCATAGGTCGCCAGTACGCACAACACTTCAAACTGCCCCATTGCCTCGACGGCAGTTCGCGTCTTCTCAATCACCCGACGATGCAGTCGCTCCAGTGGGGGAAACAGTTGGAGCAGCACCATGAGAACGACCGGCTCATTCAGGACGATGGCGTAGAGCGTGCGTCGAACGAGCCGATCAACCCGTGAACCGTTGCTGGCTTGCTTGCACAATCGCGACAAAAGCGGCGTCGACAGGTCGATCCGCCTGATGAGATTTGCCAATGGGGCTGCCACCGACAGGCAGTGCTTGAAGTTGCTGATCGACTGGCACAGACTCCGGAGTCTCGGTCGGACCATGTGATACAGGGCCGCCTCAACAAAAAGGGTGACCGCCAGGATTACCCACCATCGACCACCTGACACGCCTGCACCCACTAGCGATGCGAGTACGACCACGATCCAGAGTGTTGACCACACCTGTCCCCGCCGAGTGGAGAAGACACATTCGTCAGCAGATGATGTCTTCAGGGCTTTGACTGAAATACGCTGCCCCACATCGTGCAGGGTCGCGACTGTCTCACGGAGTTCAACTCGATTTCGCAACTCGTCAATCGCCCGTTGCCGTTCGATGATCGTCCGTCGATCAGCCGAGTTGAGGAGCCAACTGGCCAATGTGTCCTGTCCGGCTCGTGTTTTCGCCGTGCAAAGAAGTTCAAACAAGGAGCCTCGCCCGAACAAGTCGAGGTCCGATGAGTACGCATGCGATGGGTCGTGATAACGCTGGCCGGCTTCCCCTCGTCCCTGCCATTGGTTATCGAGTCTTCGTAATCCAGACACGTAAAATGTCGCGCGGCTGCTGGCCTGCTGCCATCGACGGATACACCAACTCTGGGCCGACGTGAGAGGCAGAAGACCGATGAACAGTGGCAAGATCACGACACCAACAGTCCCATCGAACACCGAGTAACCAATGATGCTGTATGTCGCGAGCCGTTTGCCGCGACTCAGGAGTGTCGCCGCACGACGAAACCTCCGGGCACGGTTCACGTGCCGGTCTCGCCACAAGGTGTACTCGCTTCGCACTGTGTTGACCGCCGCACCCAACGGATAACCCCCTCTTCAGTTCATCCGCCCGGATCACCCCGTCGACACCAAATCATGGACTCATTCACCTTGAGATACGTCCTCAAACTGTCTCGCACCAAGCCTGAACCACAGATTCTGCAGAAATCAGGCGAAAAGTGGTTCGTAGCATCCGTCAATCTGCAGCAAGTCTGTTCCAGTTCCTTTCGCGGACTCGTTCTTCCGCGCATAATAGTTCCAATTCTACCGACCGGTCGTACGGCTGATTCTCCTGCTCCTCAAATTCACACTCTCGAGATTTCAGATGAAAGTAAGATTCACTCTCGCGACTCTGACTGTCGCCCTGCTGACTTCCGGCCTGATGGCGACTGCCCATGCCGAGGACCTGCCACGACGCACTGCGCTCGACGACTACATTGAAAAGCCCGATGATAGTTACTCCTGGAAGGTCGTTAGCTCTGAGGCGGCTAACGGCGTGAAGACTGTCGTCATTGATATGGTCTCACAGCAGTGGTTGACCGAAGCGGAGGTCAATCAGCCGGAGTGGCGACACTGGCTGACGTTAACGATTCCGGACGACGTGACATCTGATGTCGGAATGTTGTTCATCGGCGGAGGCCGCAACAACGAAGGCAAGCCTCGACCAAACGATCGCACGGATGCCATCGCTAAGGCCACCGGCACTGTCGTTGCAGAACTCGGGCTCGTCCCCAACCAGCCTCTCATCTTTCATAACGATGGAGTCGAGCGCGTCGAGGACGATCTGATCGGCTACACGTGGGATCAGTTCCTGAAGACTGGCGACCCCCAATGGCCCGCCCGCAACCCCATGGTCAAAAGTGCCGTTCGTGCAATGGACACGATGACCGCCTACATGGCTTCCGACGAAGGCGGGAATCAAACGGTCGATCACTTCGTGGTCGCCGGCGGCTCCAAGCGTGGCTGGACGACATGGCTCACTGGAGCCGTTGATGACCGCGTGGTCGGCATCATTCCCATCGTCATCGACGTCGTGAATGCTGACGTCTCGATGAAGCATCACTTTGCTGCTTATGGTTTCTGGGCGCCCAGCGTCGGCAACTATGTCGGCCACAAGATCATGGAACGGATCGACGACCCGATGCTGGTCGAACTGTACGAGTTGGTCGATCCCTACGCTTACCGTCATCGACTGACGATGCCTAAGCTCGTGCTCAACGCTGCGGGCGATCAGTTCTTTCTGCCAGATTCGTCACAGTTCTACTGGGACCAATTGCGAGGCGAGAACTATTTGCGATATGTCCCTAATGGAGACCACGGTCTCAACAAGACAGACGCAGTCGAAAGCATCATCGCGTTTCACACACTGATTGCTCACGGCAAGAAGCCGCCGCAGTACTCCTGGACCATCAATCACGATGGTTCGATACAGGTCATGACGAAGGACAAGCCTGTCGAAGTCCGCTTGTGGCAGGCCAGCAACCCCGAAGCTCGCGACTTCCGGGTCGAAACTTTGGGCAGGGAATACACCAGCACGGTCATTGAGCCCGGAGAGGACGGCCTGTACGTCGCCAATGCCTCGACGCCGGACAAAGGTTGGACCGCCTACTTTATCGAGTTGACCTATGACGTCGGCGCTGCGACACCACTCAAACTGACGACAGAGGTGAAGGTCACCCCCGACACAATCCCGTTTGAGGGCAAGCCGTCACATTTGCCGATCTCCGTGACGCTGGTCTGCACCGCACCGAGCAAGACAGCAGCTGGCAAGATCGCGGAGGAAGCGAAGACTCTCGTCAAAAATCAAAAGTTCGCCGCAAATGGTATGGCGACACACGTCCAGGGGGATCGGCTCTACCTCAACTGGGTTCCTGTCGGCGACTTCGAAATCGGTGCCAAGATCATCACCGGCTACCTCGACAAGCAAGAGTGCACGAAGTTTGCCTACCAGTTGGAGTCCGGCCCGGAGATCACACTCCCGCCAATGCTGGCTGACTGACCGAAGTCACTCCATATTTGATGAAATTCGAGGCCCGACCCGCGAGCGAGTCGGGCCTCGTTTGTTCTTTGCCCCTTTGGGAGGGAGAGGCTCCTGCCGAGCCGAGAAGTGAGGAGACGTTCACAAACTTCTGGTCAACGACCCATGCGACGATGAGAGTCCGCAGACTCCTGTCGGTTGCAGATGTCCCAACTCCACTTGCGGCTCCGCAGGAGCGTCGCCCTCCCGTCACCTGCCGTATTTCAGGACCGCGGTGATCGGCAGATGATCGGACGGTGTGCGACCATCGCGGGCTGTACGGTCGATGTCGGCACTCTTGATCGTCCAGTCCCGCGTGCAACCGATCCAGTCGATGCGGCCATTGCGTGACGGCTCTGCCTTGAATCCGCTAAACGTGCCTTCGTGTCCTTCGCGCTCAGGATGAGTCACACGGAAAGTGTCGACAAGTGGCGACTGCTCACCCTCATCCTCTGCAAACAACGCGAGATAAGGTGCACTCCCCTCGGCAGCGTTGAAGTCACCAGTCACGATTGTCCGTTGTCCATTCGTCATCTCACTAACACGCCTTCGAATGAGACATGCCGACTCCCGTCGTGCCTCCTTGCCACGATGATCGAAGTGTGTGTTGAAAAACCAGACGACGGGTGTTCTCTTGGCCTTGAGGTCTTTCAACTTCAGCCATGTGACCATACGGGTGAGTGACGTGTCCCAGCTTTTGCTGCCGGGCACGTCGGGTGTCTCGCTGAGCCAGAAGTGTCCGCCATCGAGCTTCTCGAACCGGTCTCTCCGATAGAGTACGGCTGTCATCTCGCCCCGTTCATCGCCGTGATCCCGACCGACCCCGAACGCCTCGTGGGTCGGGAGATGCTCGTCGAGATAGTCCCGTTGAAAGCCAAGCGTCTCCTGTGTCCCCAACAAATCGGGGTCGAAGGCAGCGATTGTCTGCACGACGAACTCACGGCGGCTGTCCCAGTGATTCTCCCCATCCTTCGCAGTCCCGTAACGGATGTTGAAGCTCATCACCCGCACATCCGTCGTCGACTCCTCCGCGCTGACCGACAAGGGTGACAGCAGGACGGTCAACAACATCACGTACCAGTTCTTCGGACGGTTCACGAGACGCTCCTCTTGAGTGAAAGCGGAAAACTCAACACACGACGAAGCAGCACTTCTGCAACGGATCATGACTGATCTTACTCGTGTATAGTGTGTCGGCTTGGTGGCTTTCCACCGAAAGACTTTCCCCGCAGTCACATCCGTCAAATTGATTAACAACACTTCCTGCCGACTCTTGCAAGGCCGGGCAGATTCACGATACTGCGAGGTCGAGTTGGCCCAACAACACAATCACATCTCTTCGGAAAAATAAGTCATGCCCACCGTCACCCTCAAAGGCAACCCCGTCACCCTCAAAGGCAATGAAGTGCAGGCGGGCGACTCGGCCCCCGACTTCAAACTGCAAAGCAACGCCCTGGCAGACGTCACCCTCGCTGACTCCGCCGGCAAGACACGAATCATCGCCACGATCCCTTCGCTGGACACACCGACGTGTCACGCAGAAACCAAGCGGTTCAACGATGAAGCTGCCAATCTGGGCGATGTCGAAGTGCTCGTCGTCAGCACCGACTTGCCGTTTGGACAGAAGCGATGGTGCGGAGCCGAGGATGTCGACAAGGTGAGCTGCCTCAGCGATCACCGTAGCGCCGAATTTGGCGAAGCCTACGGCGTGCTGATCGACGGCGGCGCACTTGATCGCTGCCTGTGCCGCGCGATCTTTGTCGTCGGACCGGACAACACCGTCAAGCACGCCGAGTACGTCAGCGAAATCGCCGATCACCCGGACTACGACGCCGCCCTCGCCGCCGCGAAATCATAGGCCCCGTCGACACGAGCGCCTCCAACGCCACTTGCGGATTAGCACGACCAGAGAGCCACCGGATGTCCCTTGGAGGCGCTAATCCGCAAGCGGCGTTGGAACCCGGTCAGAACAGTGTGACCGGTCCCGTCGAGCCGCCGGGCGGTGTCAAACCGAGATGAATGTATCCCGCCTCAGTGACGACGCGGCCTCGGGGGGTGCGTTGGATCAGGCCGCTGCGGAGCAGGAACGGTTCAACGTCGTCTTCGAGCGTGTCAGGAGGAACGCTCATGCTGTGGGAAATTGCCCGCAGGCCGGCGGGTCCGCCGCTGAAGACACGGATGATTGTTTCGAGGTAGCGGCGATCCTGACGTTCGAGACCGAATTGGTCGATCTCTAACTTGTTCAACGCGTGCCTCGCGATCTCCGTGGTGATCTCGCCAGTCGGATGATCGAGAGTGGCGAAGTCGCGTGTTCTCAACAGAAGGTTGTTCGCTTTCCGAGGTGTGCCCTGCGAGCGGCGGGCGATTTCCTCCGCAGCCTCATCGGTAACCGTTGTCCGCAGCTTCACGGCGTTGCGGGTGACGATCTCGACGAGGTCGAGTTCTTCGTAGAAGTCCAGATGCTCGCGGTAGACAAAGCGGTCTCTCATCGGAGCGGTGAGCATTCCGGACCGCGTCGTCGCGCCGATGACGGTGAACGGCTTGAGCTGCATGTTGATGGTGCGAGCGTTGAGGCCGTCGCCGAGTGCGATGTCGACCCGGAAGTCTTCCATCGCCGGGTACAGGAACTCCTCGACGGCTGCAGGTAGCCGATGCACTTCATCGATGAACAGCACCGAGCGTTCGGTCGCGTTCGTCAGATACGGCAGCAGATCCTTGGGCGCCTGCATTGCTGGTCCGGCACAAATCTGAATGTCGACTCCCAACTCGCGTGGGATGACGGTCGCGAGCGTCGTCTTGCCGATGCCGGGCGGTCCATCAAGCAAAAGATGACCGAGCGTGTCCCCCCGCTTTTTCGTTGCATCAAGCATCACACGAATACGCTCAACAACCTTGGCCTGTCCAACAACCTGCTCAAGTGACGTCGGTCGCAGGGCCTCGTCGATCTCACGATCGTCTGGATCGAAGGGGGTATCCATGGTGTCACCTGGCTCGATCACAGAGACCGGAACATCATCGTCGACGGGAACCATTCGTGTCCGTTGGACCACTCGTTCGCGAGCCATGGGTCATCCTTGAGGGTTACTGGCAATTGGTCGCGTGGGGATGGTGCTAATCCGCAAGCGATGGATGAGAGCGCGTGATATCTCCGTCAGGTTTCGGCCATGACGGCGTCCATGATTGCGTCGGGGATGTTGAAGTTGGCCGTGACGTTCTGGACATCGTCGTTATCCTCGAGTGCATCCATCAGTTTCAGGACTCGCCGGGCATCCTTCTCGTCGAGATCGACCGATGTCGTCGGAATCCGTGCCAGATCGGCAACCTCTGTCTCGATCTCACGAGCCGTCAAGGCGTCATTGACCGATTGAAACGCATCCACAGATGTGAGGATCTCGTACGTGTCTCCGTTGAGTCGAACGTCTTCAGCACCAGCTTCGACGGCTAACTCAAACAGTGACTCTTCATCGGCCTGCCCAGCGGCGACCATAAACTGGCCTTTGCGATCGAACAGGTATCCTACGCAGCCAGTGCTGCCGAGATTGCCTCCATGAACTTCGAATGTTTTGCGGACTTCGCCTGCGGTACGGTTACGATTCTCTGTCAGGGCATCGCACATGATCGCGACGCCGCCGGGACCATAACCTTCATAAGTCAATTCCTGATAGTCATCACCGTCGGACTCGCCGCAGCCTTTTTGCACGGCACGCTCGATGTTGTCCTTGGGCATGCTGTTTTTTTTGGCTTTGTCGATCGCATACCTGAGCGTCAGGTTCATGTCTGGATCGCCCCCCCCATTGCGGGCAGCGACGATAATCGCGCGGCTGAGCTTGCCAAACAGTTTGCCGCGTTTGGCGTCGATGCGACCTTTCTTGTGAGCGATGTTCGCCCAATGAGAGTGACCAGCCATAGAGGAGTGCAGTGTCGAGTGTTGAAAGTTCAGAGTCATCGGAGGCGAGAATTCTGAAGAGCCGCTAACGCTCACCAGTGCCGGCTCGGCAGGAGCTTCGCCCTCCCGGGTCGCTATTCGTCAGATGGGGCCGGGAGTTTGGCCTTAATACGATCGAGGATCTTCTCGTCCGGATAGGGCTTCCCCTGTTCTTTTTCGAGGGCCTTCTGCCAAGCTTCAAGGGCCTTGTCCGTGAGTTCGAGTGCGTTGTACGTGTCGCCCAAGTGATCCAAGATCGTGCTGTCATCTCCATTCGGAAGGCTGACCGCCTGTTCGAGGTGACCACGAGCTTTCTCATAGTCGCCGAGTTTGAAGAGCACCCAGCCCATGCTGTCGAGATAGGCGGGGTTTTCGCCTTCGGCTGCAAGAGCCTTCTCAATCATCGCTTTGGCCTGTTCGAGGTTCTTGCCCTGATCGGCCCAGAGATAGCCAAGGTCGTTGTTGACCTGCGTATTGTCGGGCTCCTCGTCAAAGACGACTTCAAGGACTTCTTCCCCTTTCTGGAAGTCGCCGAGTTGCACCCACACGGCAGAAAGACTGAAACGCGTCTGCCTCACGATGCGCTGCGACTCTGCATTGTCTTTTGACTCATAGGTGTCGATGACTTCCTGAAATTTGTCGATCGCCTCTTCCCAACGATGGGCGTGATAGAAAACCCACGCTTCTTGAAAATGCATGGCTGCGTTGTCGGGCAGTGCCTTGCGGGCTTCGCCGATCGCTTCGAGGGCCGCGTCCGTTTGTCCATCCATCTCAAAAGCGTGTGATTGGAAGTAAAGGAACAACGCACGCACACCGGCTTGTTGCAGGTTGTTCGACGTGTGCTCGGTGGCTTGACCAAACACTTTCGCCGCTTCTGCGTATTTGTCTGCGTCGGTCAGGGCAAGGCCGAGTTCACGAAAGAGTTGAGCCGGCGGATCGTTCTGCATATCAATCGCCAGCTGATAGAACTCCTGCGCCGGCTCGATTCGGTCGGACTCAACAGACAACTTGCCAAGGACGTAGGCCTGAATGAAATCCAACTTGCCGTCGTCCTCGCCCATCAGTTCATGACCGGTGGCGATCAGCCCGTCCATCGCTTCGTCGTCCTCAGCGATCTCCGTTTGCAGTTCCCCAAATCGCTCAACGAGCGCCCGCATGTCGGAGTCCATTCGCTCCAGGGCCTCCGAATCTTCCGTCTGCGGCACCACCTGATAGGCTTGTGCGAAGGTCTCCAGCAGCGGCTTTGCCTGGTGCTGCCGACGATAGACGCTCGCCAGCCCAACCAAACCGCGTGGATCTGCACGTCGTCCGATCGTTTCCTTCAACAACTCCTCGGCCTCGTCCAGTTGATCCTGCTGCTCGTATTGCTCAGCGAGAAAGTAGGCCAGCGATTTGTTTCGGGAGTCCCGATCGTGCAGATTTTCCAACTGAGGCAGTAGTTCGTCGGTTCTCTCCAACTCCGTCAAGAGATCGGCGAGCAACTGATAGGCCTCACGCCCTTTGGAATGTAACTGGGCGTCAAAGTACTTCTGAAGCTCTTCCAATGCTTGCTCGGGACGCTCTGTCTCCTTGTAGACCATCGCCAGGTTAAAGCTGTGAATGCCTGGCCGCGCTTTGTTGAATTTGCCCGCCTCATCGAACGCTGTCACGGCGAGGTCAGCCAGCTTGGCATCCAGAAAGACCTTGCCCATCTGCTCATAGGTCTCGCCCGCGTCTCCGAGAATTTCTTCCCTTTCCTCTTCTGCCAGTGGAGAGTCGGAGTCCAGGAGCGCCGACATCACGACTTTGTAATGCTCGACAGCCGGGTCTGTGTGTGTCATCAACCGGTGAAACAATCCCAAATCACGGTGGAGCACCAAGTCATCAACCAGCTTGAGATCCTCGGGTGGTGACTGCTGAATCTTCTCCAGCACCTCGATGGCTTGCCCGGTTTCAGAGGCCCGAACGAGGAGATTTGCGAGGCCTCGTGCGAGGGGAATGCCCTCGCGACTTTGTCCAGCCGCTTGCAGTGCATACTTAGTGGCTCCCTCGCGATCCCCTTGAGCAAATGTGATGGTCACGAGGGATTGATACGGCTTGATTTCTCCCGGTGCAATTTCGATCGCTGTGCGATACGCCTCCAGCGCACCAGCGTAGTCATTTTTGCCTTCCCGAAGCTGGCCCGTCATGAACCAGGTCACCGCCTGCCGACGCGCCTTTTGCTCGTCTGTCAGTGGAACCTTCGGCTCGAATGGTTCCACGGGGTCATCTGCGATTTGCTGAACATCAACCGCGATTGGAGACGGGTTGGCTGCTGGTGACGGCTGCGCGATGGGAGGCGCGGGAGGCTGAGGCTGATCGTCTCCGTGAACACTGCCCTGCCACAGGGCGATCTGCCCGAGCAAGACGCCGACGATCGTCTGTCGAATCACAGTCATCAGCCCAATCCTCTCAAAAGCTTGGTAAGAAGACATATCAACCGCATTCCTCATTGTAGCGAGCTGCGGAGAGCTGACAAACAGCGTCTTTTCCCAGGCCAAACGCGGGCGCTGGAACTGGCTGAGGCAAGACTGCAAAATGCTGTTCGCGGAACGACGAAACTCAACGCTGACAACAGGTCACCACTGGCGGGACAACGAGCCAGCTTGCCGGCAACGAGTCGTCTATTTCTTCTTCGTCACGCGGCGAGTCGTTTTTTTCTTGGTCGCTTTTTGGGGTCGCGAGACCTTCTTGGTGACGTTTTTCTTCTTCGCCGTTGGTCGCTTGCTGGCCGTGCCCTTCTTGGTTTTCGCAGTGGACTTCTTGGCCGTCGTTTTCTTTCGAGGCTTGCTGACTTTCTTCGTCCGGCCGGGAGGGTTCTTCAACAATGACTCGAGACGCTTCGCGGCATCGGTCGGATCAACTTCTCCATCGGTCAGCATCGCCTTGGTGATCTTGAAGGCTGACTTGAACGTCGGATCCGCTCCCAACTCTCTGAGCAAGTGACCCAGCAATGGTGCATCAGATTTCCGGACAGACGACTTCACTTCTTCCGCGGCCTTGTCCGGAGGCATCCCCTGAGGGATCAACCCCAACCAAGCGACGACGCGGCAGAGAGTGTCATCCATAGGAATGACATGCGCCCCCAGCGAATGCTGAAGTGTGTACAGTTGGACAAAGGGGGACAGACACTTGATCTTCGCCAATTGCTTAACAGCCGAATCAACCGTTTTGCGACGCAGGGGTTCGAAGTCGAACACGTAGTACTTCTCGAAGACATACTGGAGCGTGTCACGAATCCGGAGCGCCCGCCAGGCGGCGTCATCCAGACTGTCCAACGATCGTTCGACTTCGGAAATGGAACTGACCCGAATTTCGTTGAGATCATGAAACGTGCTGAGCAGGTTCTGATAGGCCGCTTCGGCCTCTTGATTTCGTGCATTCTCCAAGCAGCAGGCGAACAACATGGTCTCGAGGACGTTTCGCTGATCCTTGGGAACGCCGCCGCCGTACTTCTTCTTGAGCACAGTGACGATTTTGCGAAATAAGGCTTGCCGGTCGGACGCTTTGAGTTTAGTCGTTGACATGTTGTCGGCTGGCACGCAAAGTTGTGCAGGAATTTGGTTTTTGAAAGGGGTGGGATGTCTCAGGCGTTCTCAGCCACCGTCGATCTGGTCGGAAACCGCCTCGGGAAGGTCGTTGTCATCGGGGGGTGCTGCCCGAGAGACAGCATTGGGTTCGGACTCTGTCGAGTCGGTACCGGAAGGCCCGACCTCTGAGGATTCGCCTTCCTGCGTCTCACGTGCTGCCCGTTCCTCAGCAAGTTCGCGAAGGATGCGAGAAGCCTCCAACGACTTCTTCACACCGTCGTCGAGTTCGAAACTGAGAATCGGGGTAAACCGCAGATTCACGCGATCAGCGACTTTGGATTGCAGGAAACCACGTGCGGCATCGAGACCGCCCATCGACAGACGCTGTTGAGTCTCGTCCCCCATGACGGAAACGAGAACCTTGGCCGTCCGCAGGTCGATGGGCACTTCGACGCTCAGCACCGTCACATTTTTGATTCGTGGATCGCGCAGCTCAAGGAGGATCGTCGAGCTGACGACCTCCCGAATCGCTTCGGCAACTTTGGCGGTGCGGCGATTCCCCATGCTTGATGTGTCGAACGCTCCTGAACCTCAATGATGCGGAGCCATCACAAAACAACTCCAGACGACGGCATCACTTGCGACCAAAGGGCCCCTTGGGCCCTCACCATGCCTCCCTGCCCGCTGCTCCTCGCCGAGACCTCCCGGCTCAACTCTTCCCGTTAGCTATCGAGTGATCGTTTGACTTCGTCCACCCGGAAGGCTTCAAACAAATCACCCTCTTTCACGTCGTTGAATCCGTCGAGGCGGATACCGCACTCAAACCCTTCCCGCACCTCACGGACGTCGTCCTTATCTCGTTTCAGCGAGGCGATGGGATAGTCGTTAATAATCTTCTGATCTCGAATCACGTGTACTCGGTTGTTGCGTTCGATTGTTCCGCTCAACATACGGCACCCGGCAATGGTCCCGTAGCGGCTGATGTGGAAAGTTTGCAGAACCAAAGCCCGCCCCGTCGCGACTTCGACTTTGTCTGGCCGCAACAGTCCTTCGAGTGCCATGCGAATGTGATCGGTCAACTCGTAGATGATGCTGTAACGACGGACCTCAACCGACTCGCGCTCCGCCAGTGCGCTGGCACGGTCCTCGGCGATCACATGGAACGCGACGATGATCGCCCCCGCGGAACTCGCGAGATACACGTCGCTTTCATTCACCCCTCCAACACCTTCGTGCAGAATCTTCACGCGGACTTCCGGATGATCCAGTTTGCCCAACTCACTGCGAATGGCTTCGATCGAGCCAGGCGAATCGGCCTTGATAATGAGTGGCAACTCGCGGACACCGCCGTCGGATCCGGCCCCGGCGAGAATGTCTTCTAACGTCACAGGACCACCGCCACGTCCGACAAGAGTCGCATCGCGCCCCCGGGTCTGACGAACATCCGCAGCTTCGCGAGCTTCATCCAGACTCGGCATCACATAGAAGTGATCGCCCGCACCAGGAACGTCATTCAACCCGGCCACACGGACTGGCGATGAAGGCAGCGCGACCTCGATCGGCTCATCACGATCATTGTACATGGCACGAATCCGTCCGTAGGACGATCCGCACAACGCGATGTCACCCACCTGCAGTGTTCCGTCACGAACAATCAGCCAGGCAATCGGGCCACGGCCTTCATCCAGAAACGCCTCCAGACAGACACCCACAGCGGGTGTATCGACCGGCCCTTTGAATTCCTGCAACTCGGCGGTGAGGAGAATGGTCTCCAGTAAATCGTCGATCCCCTGCCCCTCGAGAGCGGAGACGCGCACGACTTCGATGTCACCACCCCACTCCGAAGGCTGCACCTCGTGCTGGGATAACTCAGTCAGAATTCGCTGCTCGTTGATATCTGGAAGATCACATTTGTTTAAGGCGACAATCAGCGGAACGCCTGCGGCCTTCGCGTGGCTAATACATTCAGCCGTTTGAGGCATCACACCATCATCGGCTGCGACGACGAGAATAATGATATCCGTGACATTCGCACCTCGCGCACGCATCTCACCAAAGGCCGCGTGACCTGGGGTATCAACAAACGTGACCGGCTTGCCGTTGTGCTCGACTTGGTAGGACGAGATATGCTGCGTGATCCCACCCGCCTCGCCTGCGGCGACGTTGGCAGAGCGAATGGTGTCGAGCAGTGTCGTCTTGCCGTGATCGACATGGCCGAGAATCGTAACGATGGGAGGTCGTTCGGCAATCGTCGCATCCTCGGGAATCTCCTGTTCCTCGAAGCGTGACGACAGCACATCCTCGATGTCAGTCTCGTGCTGAATCTCGATATCAACGCCCAACTCCAAGCCAACCTCCAGTACGAACTCTTCTTCCAATTCGTCGGTGATCTTCATGAACTTGCCAGCCCGCATCATCACCCCCATGATGTCCTTCGCGGGGCGACCAAGTTCCTCGGACAGTGCGCGAATGCTGATCGGCACCTCGACCGTCGCTGAGGTCTTGAGATCAACGGGACCGGATCGCTGCTTGCGACGGCCCTTCGGACGGGAAATTCGCTGATCGGAAGCCCCCTCCTCGTCCCGACGCCGACCGGTACGTTTGACACGCCGCTTCTCACGAACATCATCCAACCCTCCGAGTCGACCGGTCCGTGCTCCAGGACGTCGTACGATCCCTGGTGAATTGTCATCCTTCTTCCGCGTCTCTGCGTTTGTACGAAGAATGTTCGCGAGCGGACTATTCTGCTTGAGAGCGTCCGCTGTCAGCGGAAGATCGGGTTTCTGTGCAGCGGGTTCGGATTTGCCCTTCGCAGGTGTCGGCGGTTTGAAGTTGGGCAGCGGTGCGATATTCGGCAGCGATGACTTCTTTGTCGCCTTGCGAGCAGATCTGCCCCCGCTGTCGGCGACAGAGGCGACCGGCTTCATCTCCCTCATGACGGCACTTCCGCCACCCACAGGCGAAACATAGTCATCCTTCGAAATTGGCTTGGCCGTACCGTCATCATCCTCGGGGGGAGGTGCGACTGTTGCCTTAGCTGCAGGCTCGCCCTCATCGCCCTCCTGGACTGCGACTGCGGAGGGCTCGACGGCTTCGTCAACGGCCCCTGCCACTTCCGTAACGACGGATTCTGTTGTTGCATCAACGACTGCTTCGGGCTCAGGCTCCTCCTCGCCCTTCCCCCGACGGATCGCTCGACCGAGCGGACCGAGCGTCTGAATCTGACGAATCTTGCCGGCACCTTCTCCGACAGATTCACGGACCGGTGCCACCACAGCGACCGGTTCCGGCTCTGCTGATTTCGCCGGTCCTGCCTGCTTCATGTGCTCCAGGACCACATCACGCTCCTCGGGCGTAATGCTGGCGAGCGCGGAGTTCTTCACAGCGATTCCCGCATCATTGCAATGCTGAATCAACTCCTTACTGTCCAATCCCAGATCCTTCGCCAGCGCGAAGATACGTACCTTCAAAGTCCTCTCCTCAGTTTCCGTCGAGTCTGATCTTCAATGACAGATCAATGACACGTTGCCATCATTCACCGATCACACTGGCGACCCTTCTTCAGTTGTTTTCGTTTGCGAAGCATCCTCACCGTCCACTGCCGAGGAGCCTGACTCGTCATCTGGCGAACCATGCCCATCGACGGATTCAGCTGGTACTGAATCCGCAGCAGATTCAACGATGACGGCTGCCTCATCAGCCTCATCGCCCGATTCATTCGACTCATCCCCCACAGGAGGCTCGTCCGCAGACGCTGTGTCCTCAGACGCTGTGTCCTCGCCATCGCCCTCCGAATCTACTCCTTCGCCGGTCGCTTGCTCGCCCTCTTCAGAGGATTCGCCACCAGCCTCCGAAGGCTGCTCCATTGCCTCCACCTCGGCGGGCGTCACCCCTGCCTGTGCGGCAAGCTCAGCCGCCTCACGTTCGGCACGGCGGGCAGCCATCTGGATTGAACGCCGCTCATCGGCTTCTTTCTCCTCGCGAATACTCTCGCGATCGGCGACCACGACAATCTCGTCGCACTGCTCCTGCGTGAGTCCACTCAACTCCAGCAACTGATCCGGCTCGATGACCGACAAGTCTTCAAAGCTGAAGAAGCCTTGAGAAACCAGTGCCTCGGCAAGTTCCTCCACCACATGCGGAACCTGAGAGAATGCTCCCACTGAGCGATCGAGCTGTTCGTCCAACTCCTCGCGGGTCATCACCTCAATGTCCCAACCGACGAGCTTCGAGGCCAATCGGACATTTTGACCTTTCTTGCCAATTGCCAGTGAGAGCTGATCGTCCCGCACCAGCACAATGACCCGGCCCAACATGGGGCAGAGAATGACATCCTCCACCTCAGCGGGCTGCAAGGCATTGGGAATGAGCACCTGAAGCGAATCGTTCCACCGCACGATGTCGATCCGCTCTCCCGCCAACTCCTCGACGATATTCTTGATTCGCGAACCTCGCACGCCGACACAGGCACCGACGGCGTCGATGCTATTGTCGAAGCAGGACACGGCGACCTTTGATCGATACCCCGACTCGCGGGAGAGTGACCGCACCTCAATGATCCGCTCGCTCACCTCGGGAATCTCGACCTCAAACAGCCGACGCACCAAGTCGGGATGAGCCCGCGAGAGGATGATCTTTACACGGCTTCCCTGCTTGCGGACGTCGATCACCGTGCAACGCACACGCTCACCAACCCGATGAGACTCACCGGGAATCTGTTCACTACGAGGCAACAAGGCCTCGACCTTGCCGAGATTGACGGTGGCGATCCCATGATCAAGACGTGTGATAGTCCCGTTCACCAGATGAGAGCGAAGCTGGTCATACTCCTCATAAAGGGCATCCCGCTCCGCCTCACGGATCTTCTGAATCATCACCTGCTTGGCTGTCTGGGCGGCGATACGACCGAGCTCGTCAGGCGGAATCTCCTCACCATTGAGAGTGGCGTGAACTTCGCCGACCTCGCGATCAATGGTGACCTCAATGTCTTCATCTTCGCCATAGTACTTGCGCACCGCGGACAGGATCGCTTGTTCGATCCCCTCGAACACGATCTCCGGGTCGATGTTCTTGTCCCGATGGATCGCGTCGACGATGCGGAGGACTTCAACACCGTTCATACTAACGACGCCTCTCCTGCTCTGCGCTCCCGGATTCGCCAGGGAACGACATTTCGACAGTCCCGATAATAAAAAAAGCGGGCACTTGTCCCACTTTACCGTCTCCGCAACAGGCCGGACTGCACTCTCCGAAACGGAGTGGTGAGCAAGGAACTCACCCCATTCGGACTAATGGACACCGACCATTGTGTTCGCCATCGCTCACATAAGGATCATTCCTTCTGAGTTGCCGCCCGCCACTGTCTTGCTACCAATAACAGCGGCTTCACGACCATGCAGAGGTCATCCACCAATCCGCAAAAAACTGGAACTTCCACGGTTCCGTCTCGTATGGCCAGCAATCCAACCAAGGAACGGCTCGCGGAAGTCCAGACAACTTCTGGTGTAACGATAGAAACCAGCTGTCTGGCTGTCAAGCAGTGACCGTGGATCCAATCGAGGGCACGAGAGACGATTCGTCTGAAACATCAGGAGTCCGGCACCAAATCCCAGCCGGATTTGACGCTCAGCCTTCAGACTGCTATTTCGACGACATGTTTGGTTTCTCCCTCCAATTCGCTGCCGGAATTGTCGGCTTGCTGTCCGCCTGTGCGAGCTGGTGGGTGACCCGCCAGGCATTCCAGGAAATCGAGCAGCCGAGGGGATACTGGGGACAAATCTCAGCAATCGTTACCGCAGTACTAACAGCCGGATTGGCGTTCGCCCTGCTTCGATTCGGCTGTCAGGACACACCCGATGTGATCCCCCAGCCGTTCTGGCGAGAGGCCCGGGTCCTGTATCAATCAATTCTGCTCATTTCACTCGTCTCAGCGACTGCGACCGACTTGGATTCCTATCACATTACCGATTCGGTCACGATTCCTGGCATGATTCTTGGCCTGCTCGGCGCCACCTTGGCAGGCGATCTGCAGATCATTCACGTATGGATTGACTGGAACCAGGAGATTCCACAACTGGCCGGTCCGTATCGCCCCGACTGGATGGCAGCCCACCCACACCTGCACGGGCTCGCCTGGAGTGGAATCGGGCTGGCGACCGGTGCGGGGCTGACCTGGATCGTGAGAGGAGTGTCAAGTGCCTTGCTTGGGCAGGAGTCAATGGGCTTGGGAGATGTCATGTTGATGGGGATGGTTGGCAGCTTCCTGGGATGGCAGCCGACGGTTGTCGCCTTTATGCTCGCACCGCTGTGTGCCCTCTCAATCGGACTGCTTGTGCGGCTGCTGGGCAACCGCAACTATGTGCCTTATGGCCCCTACCTGAGCCTTGCAACCATCCTCGTCATGTTCAGTTGGCGATGGATTTGGATGCTGGAGTTTGGTCTCAATGAAGGAGCTGCCGCGAACGACCGCCTAGCGACATTCGCCCTCCGCCGCCTGTTTGGTGACTGGCTGAGCCTGGCGATCATCGCTGCCATTACGGTCTTCGGTCTTGTCCTGCTGCTTGGACTGAGCCGTCTCTACCAGTTGATCCCGGTCAATCGCAGTCGAAGCACACCGGAGACTGAACCGCCAGAGGACACCACACCGCCAGACGATACCGAATCGTCAGACGACACCGAACCATCAGTCGAAACCGCTCTCCCAGAAGACGCCGAAACACCCGAAGGAATTTAGTGGAGCGTCACTGCTAAGAATTCGGGTTGGGTGGCAGGGTCAGACCAACGGGATGGCCCTGAGATTCCGCGTCCCCACATCGGGGCCATCCGCTGCGCTCCTGACCCCGCCACCCGCAAATCAAGCTGTGTCGCTCCACTAGCCCCACAATTCGACTTTGTGACTGTGCTCGGATGTGTGACAAAATCGAGATGTCACTGGAGGTTGTCCCCCACGACCTTGGCGATCACCTTTCCGAGAGCCCGGAGGACACCAGGAGCGAAGGTCATCTTGCCACCGATGTGATCGTCCGTGCGGCTGATGACACCCGTGACACGATCTTTGTTGTCGACGGCCAACGAGGTGCGAACGATCCTTCGCATCTCTGCAGGATCGATGGGCTGGAGGCTGCTCGCGCCCTTCTCGCCACTGGCACCGGCAGCAGCTCCCGGCGGCTTGATGTTGATTGACCCCAGCAGATTCCAGCCGGTTTCTTTAGTGAGGTCATCTGCAAAGCTGACGAGCGGTCCTGCCTGCAACTTGAGGTCGACGAATTTCTCGTGTCCACTGGTGGCGACTGTCGGTTCAACCTCGGCCGGAGCCTCTCCTTCGGCTTCCACGTCATCTTCCGCTTCAGCTTCGCCCACATCTTCCGCTTCGGCTTCACCCTCAACTGCCGTCTCGTGCGGCTCAGCACTCGCGACGACTTTCTCAAGATTGGCCTTCAAGGCTTCGTAGGCTCCATCTCCGCCTGCGAGCCAGACCATGTCAAAACTTGTGCCGACATACACCACTCCCGATTCGCCAAAGTAATCGAAGATGGCTTTGGGGGTATCATTTGAAACATCGATTTTATGAATGGCGGTCTGACCGATGGTCTCTGTGTCCATCTCGACTGACCACTCAGAATGGATCTGGGGGATCAGCTTGACGATCTCATCCGCCGCTTTGCCATCTCCGGAAAGGACTCCACCAACGATGCCCAACTTGCCACTCTCGGCCCTGGTGATGTCGATGAACATGTCCAGTCGCCCCAGGGGATCGCCATCCAGGAGCATTTTGTAGAGCAGATCGACCGCCTCCTTCGCTGGCTCACGTTCGTCATCGGAGAACTCCTCGGAAGTGTCGATTTTCTCCTTGGCTGCGGCGAGGGCAGCGGGATACCAATCCTCTAGCTGCGTGCGGCGGAAGTCATCGAATGGCAGGTTGAGCCTCAGCCCCAAGACTGGATCGTCGGCCATCTCGACTGATGCGAAACGGCTCGGCTCGACCCCCATGGTCTGGATAAACTTGAGCAATCCCGTCTCCGGGAGCGCCTTGAGAACAAACTCCGCCTCCCCCTGCTTCTTGGCTTCATTGGTCGTAAACCCGGCAGTTGCCTGTTCTGCTTGGACATAAATGCGACTCAACTGTTCAAACTTGTGCAGTTGAGAGAGCTTGCGGAATTCGAACTTGGCTTCTGACTCATCCGGCTTGCGGAGTGTGTCCTTCATCAGATAGGGGACGAAGTCGTCGGCCTGTTTCTGACGCAGGGCTGTCTGATCAGCCGTATTCAGCACCTCAATCCCAAGATCGTAGCCTTTGGCGAGGATGTCCTTGTGGCTCTCCTGGGGGGACGGCATGTTCTTCGGAATATCATCCTCGTAACCATCGGCGGCAATGCAGGCATAGCGAACCTGGCCCTTCTTCTCGTCGCCAACAAGCCGCATCCAACCCTGAAACACATTCCCTGTGAGTTGATAATACCCTCGTCGCTTCGTCTTCTCGTCGATCCCAATCGGATTGAGATTGTTCTGAATGAAGTCCTTGAGCCCTCTCCGTCCGGGCACGATCGGGATACAGGGCTGATAGCGATATCCAGACTTCTCACCGGGATCCGCGTTGTTGAGCAGGACATCGAATCGCAGCGGCGCTTCGCGATCGACACCAATCAGAAAGATATCCAGGCTGGGATAAAGGTTGTCGTCCCACTGCTTCTTTTCCCTCGCCAGATCAACGACCAGGTATTCCAAATCGTCGAGGAAGCCTTGTGGCGATTCCATCACAATCTTGATGCGAGGCTTATCGGCCGCGTGTGTGGTCGAGAACAGCGTGACGCCGCACACCAGCAGTGACAGCGTGATGAGAGTGAACCGTGGGAGCGATCGGCGCACGATGAACTCCTTTTGAGCGAATGTGAAGACCAGGAGGCGAATGCTCCGTGTCGTCGTGTGATGTTAGCCGAGCGTATCCGGAAGGATTCTTGAACGAATCTGTAAGAGTCTGAGATTAGGACGTTGCCCCGCTGTCGACAAGTGAGATCAGTGACCACCTGTGCGCCAACTAGGAAGCTCGGGTGATCTCAGCAGCCCTCTGAAGAATAACCAACAATGGAGACAATGTGTCTTTCGGTCAATCTGCATGATCAAGCCAGCATTGACCGGCAAAAAACGCCGCACGGGTCACATTCTGCACTCCACTGCCCGCAGAGTCTGTTGGACATCACACGACCGGAGGTAGATTTCTCCCCTGCCGACGGATCAATAGCCGTGTGTTGGATGGCGATCTCCAGCGAAATCGACTGTATGAACTCATCTCGACCTGCCCGAAGCAGCTCCATACGATCCGCGAGACAAAGATCAAAACGGAGCTGCAGCATGAGTCAGGTCATCGACGACGCCATCAAGGATATCGATCAGATTCAAACCATGATGGGCCGTGTGAAAGCGATTTTTGTCGCGTTGGGGACAATCGGAGTAGGAGCAATGATCGCCTTCTTTGCTCCGCCCGACCTCCGTGAGGAGATCCCGATTCACCAGGAAATCGGCATCGGCTTCATGATCTTCGGCGGCCTGTTCTCGCTTGCTCTGTTTGCCGACACCGGCCCCGGCTCGATCGGCCAACGGGCGAAGTCGCTGCTGTTGGGAGTCATCACCGGGGTACTGGCAGTGGGGTGTGCGATCAGCCAGCTTGGGCCATATGGCTCGGTCGGATACCTGTTTGCGGTGACGTCTGGCCTATTCAGCCTGAGCGCACTCTGGGAAGTGGTCTCAGGGCGACCAAGTGTGACAGCCAACCCAGAGTAAATATGTCACAATTCCCACGAAGCGAATTCCAAACCACTACGAGTGAGGGTGGCAGGGTCAGTAGCTAAGTGGATGGCCCTGCTATTGCCGGTCCGGGCCTTCCCGATGGTCAGACCCGGCCACCCCTGTGATGGGTTTTGAAACTGCTTCGCAGAACATCGGTCGCACCGCAAGTGATGTCGGACGCAACATTGGTCGAGGTGCAACGGACTTTGATCGGATAATTGGTGGACTCTTTCGCAAGTAAGTCCCTCAGAATGATGGTTATCGGGCCACTTTGGTGATTGTGACTTGGCGGGGGACGTCGGCGAGGGTATACTTCGCCGAGACTCATGTCTTCCACAGGGAAGGTGGGTCGAGCCGGTCGGAAATAAGCGAGTCGTGCAATCCCTCATCCGGAGAGTACGTTCCGATCGAACGGGGTTTCTGGCGGAGGTGGATCCTCTCACAACCCCGTTCAGCTTGTGCGGCATGTTCGCCGCACAAACCTGCTGCCAACCATCGTTTGTGTTGACCGCTCTGGAAAGCCGCTCGTGTCCTCAGGGATGCATCGAATTCTGTGACCTGACTTGTTTGTCCAGAATTCTCCCTCAGCGGCGTTTGCCTCTCAGCGATATCGGTCTCACTCCGTTGTGAAGGTCCGGTCTATCGTTCAGGAGCGGACACCTGAAGCGCCAACGACGTAATCGCCCACTTCCGCGCATTTGCCCTGCGAGTGCGCTTCCATTCTCGGACCAAGTCTGTCTTCGACAAACCGTCGATCAATCGGTCCGAATTGAAACATTGAAACCACGAGACGAAGGAAAACCCTTGAAGACGTTTGCGGAACTTGAATTAACTGAACCAGTGCGGCGGGCCTTGGTTGACGAAAATTACGAAACCCCAACCCCCATCCAGGCACAAACGATCCCCCCTGCTCTCCTGGGTCGTGACGTTTTGGGCTGTGCTCAAACAGGAACAGGCAAGACGGCAGCCTTTGCGTTGCCCATTCTCAATCGACTGGGAAAACACAACCGGAAAGCGAAGCCGAATCTCCCTTTTGTGCTCGTGTTGGCTCCGACCCGGGAGCTGGCCATTCAAATTGAAGAGAGTTTCTCCACTTATGGCAAGCATCTGCGGTTACGTCAGGCGCTCGTCTACGGCGGAGTCGGACAGGGAAATCAAGTTCGGGCTTTGAAGCGAGGAGCACATATCCTTGTCGCGACGCCCGGTCGACTGCTTGATCTGATGAATCAGGGACACATTCAACTGTATCAGCTGGAAGTCTTCGTCCTGTACGAAGCCGACCGGATGCTCGATATGGGTTTCCTCCCCGACCTCAAGCGGATCATCAGCAGCCTGCCGGACAAACGGCAGTCGCTGTTCTTTTCCGCCACGATGCCGCCGAAGATTACCGAGCTCTCTCAGAGCCTGCTCTCCGATCCGGTGAGCGTCAACGTCACGCCCAAGTCGACAAGTGTCGATCGCATTGAACAGCGGGTCTTGTTCGTCGAACGCAATGGCAAGCAGGCACTGTTGAAAGAAATTCTCTGCAGTCCGGAAGTCAATCGGACACTCGTGTTCACCAAGACCAAGCGGGGAGCCAATCTGCTCGCAGATAAACTGGTCCGGAGTGGAATTCGGGCGACCGCCATTCATGGCAACAAGTCGCAGAGTGCCCGGCAACGAGCCTTGGAAGCGTTCCGTCGTAAGCAGGTGCAAGTTCTGGTCGCGACCGACGTCGCCGCCCGCGGAATCGACATCGACGGCATCACCCACGTGGTCAATTATGACATTCCCGTCGAACCGGAGAGCTACGTACATCGCATCGGTCGGACCGGACGCGCCGGTGCGGAGGGCATTGCCTTGTCATTTTGCTCGGGGAGTGAGCGACGTGAACTGCGTGCCATCGAACAACTGATCGGCATGAAGGTGCCTCTCGCTGACAATCAACCGGAACCACGACGAGAGGCGAGTTCAAATCCGTCGTCTGGTGGTCGCAAGACTGCTCAGCAGGGACGCACACCGCGTAAGCACGGAGGATCACAAGGCTCTTCGCAACGACCGTCGGCACGTCGTGCAGGGGAAGCGTCAGGAGATGAATCAAAACCGAAGCCGAAAAAACGGTCGCGACGTCGCAGTCAAAACCGGACAAGAAGCGTCAAGCAATCAACATAGTCAGCCGCCTCGAGGCCATTTGCCCGGCGGGATCACGCCCATGTCGAGATGAAGGAGAGAACCATCGCAAAAAATCAAAACACCTTCGCTAAACGTCAACGCGAGATGGAAAAAAAGGCCAAAGCTGAGGCCAAACGTGCTCGCAAACTTCAGCGGAAACAGGGTGGCGGCGATGACGTCGCTCCCGAGCCACAAGCGGACGAGCCAGACACACTGGAAGAGGCCGATTGATGATTCATGGGGCACCACCTTGTGAGACATCATTTCACACCGGAGACCCTGTGTTGCCGTGGACGCGTGAGTGTTTCACGGACCGACGGCAACACATCTATTTTTGAGAGTATTGGAAGACACAGATGTCAGAAGGCACGATTAAGCGGGTGACCACGAAGGGATTCGGGTTTATTGAGGATGGAACCGGCACAGACATGTTCTTTCACAGTTCATCGCTCGAGGGCGTGAGCTTTGAAGAACTCCAGGAGGGCCAACGGGTTTCCTTCAACGTCGGGCAAGGACCGAAAGGCCCTCGCGCGGAGAACGTGCGGTTGGTCTGAGCACCACCCGCACGGCTCACTGAATTCATCAGTGAAGACGAGACACCGAGGGCCTCCGGGCTCTCGGTGTTCTTCATGCGCCGTCTGTCGCGCCCGCAATCCGCGTCGAGTTTCGAGTTCCCCAGATTGAAATCGATGACCATGTCCGCCAAGAAACCTGAGCCCCTGAATCCCGGACGCACCCGCGAGCCGTGCCCCGTCTGTGGTGAGATCAGTTACTCGCTCGGAGGCGTTCACCCCCAATGCGCGGTCCGACAGGCCGATCAAAAACGCATGAGCCGCATCAAACGCGAGCAGGCAACTGAAAACACGTCCAAGCCGCCCAGCAGCGTGAAGCCCTGGCAGAAGATCTGCCCCAAGTGCAAGGCCGTCCTTCACGTACGAAAAAAAGTGTGCGACTGCGGTCACAAGAATGTCATCGCACCGGCTGCGGATCGTCGGATTGAGTCGTGACGCTGGATACCCTCATCGGGATCGGCCGCTAAGAAGCGTCCTTTCTGGCTTTGCTAAGCCGCAAGCGCAGGCTGGAAACTGGCTGGGTGATAGTGATCTCGTCGAGATCAGATTTTCTTGAAATCGTGTGTTACATATCGCATCACGAATTCGCTGAGAGATGGGAGGCCATTTCTGGCCTCTCAAATCACAATCGTGTCTCTCTCGTCAGGAGAATTCGCCATGTTGACTGTCTCTCACGCTTCTCGAATTCGTTCGTCACTGGGGATCGCTGCGTTGATAGCGGTCGTTGGCTCCCTGTCCGCCAATCTGTCATTAGCGGCTGATGACTCGCCGCTGGTCGATGAGGGGATCAGTCAGATTGTCACCGACGAAGTGGCAGACCGGTTGGCACAGTACCTCGAAGCCTACGGTCTCCAGACAGTGCAGACGGTGGTGGTCGAAGGGAAGTTTCGTTCGCTCTCGAATGAGGCGTTAAGTCAGCAGCTAACCGACTCGCTCAAGAGTCGCAAGATCGTGATCGACGAGGACAGTGGCACCACGTTGACGGGTCAAGTGCTATTGTCCGAGTCAGAGGAGGCTGTCCTCGTCTTGATGCACTGCACATTGAGCGACGTTAACAACGGTGACCTGTGCACGGTGCGGATTCGCAAGGTCCTGACCAATGGCGGCAGTATTTGACGTCATCCAACAGCGCAAATCCTTCGTCTCAGTTGAGTCGCGCATCAGAGGACTCAACGAGGATTTGCGCAGTCCTCGATCCCCACGGGACGAGTGATTCTCACCTGAGGATGCCGCCTTGATCAGATGCTTCAATCCGGAATCACTCTCACCAACTGCGCGCCGTACGGCATGAGGACGGTTTCCGGGAACGAATTCATGCAGACTTGCGTCAAATGTGTAGGACCGTTCGATCATCGCGACAGGGATTCAGCCCCATTCGAGTCAATTCGGACCAACTCGTTCCTCTCTCACAATTGGATTCGTTGATTCCGTCGCTGATGTTTCGTCGTTTTGTGCCGATTTGCTATAACTGCAGAATTGGCGGCACGCGCGAATCATCGTCGCCGATGTGGGTTTACATCTGATGTAATCAAAGGATGTCGATGGAATTTCGCAAGTGTCCCGGCTGTCAGGCTTCCGTCCTCGACGACAGTGCAGAGGAGTGTCCGTTCTGCGGCGTGTCGATGTCGGCCAAGCCGTCTGCGGCACCAGCGAAACCTGCTCCCCCAAAGACACCTCCCAAGGCATCAAGACAATCCGCCCCTGAGAAAACGGCCCGTCCTGCCAAGCCGGGCGGCAAGCCCAAGTCCATCAAACAGGCAATCGCAGAGCAACCCGATCCGGGAGACGATGCCGATCCGTTTGACGTCGACACATCCGCCGTCGCCCAAGCTCCCCCTGTGGCCCCACGTCCGGCCAAAGGCCGGATGATCCGGGTTGTCTGTCCGATGTGTGAAACTCCCGGGTTCATCTCGTCGAAGATGCAGGGACGTGACGTCAAGTGCTGCAATAAGGAGTGCATGGTTCCGATCTACAAGGCTCCGCTTCCCGAGAAAGAAGAGGAGCCGGAGGAGGAATCACGCGGCCTTTTTTCACCAACCAATCTCGCCATGGGCTCGCTGGTGCTGGTCCCGTTGATTCTGGGACTTGTCTGGTTTTTTGTGTTCCGGCAGAGCGGACCTGAGAAGTATGTTCCGAAGACGCCGAATATCACCAATCAGGAGGATGCGACAAGGACGATCGGGGGGAGAGTCATTGAAGCGCCGCCGCCGGTCCTGTCAGCCGAAGTGAAGGTCTCACTGCCAGACCTCAAGAAGCAGGCCCTGGAGCAGATTGTGCTGGCGGCACGCGTGGGAGCCGACAACCGCAGTAAGCCTTATTGTCGACGAATGTCCTCCCAAGCATTCGCACAGGTCGGCGATCTCAAAGAGGCCAGAGAACAGTTGTCCCGACTGAGAGCACTCGTCTCAGAGAAGTTCTATCAAGCGAAACCGTTGGCCGAGATCGCTTGGCAGGAACGGGTTTCCGGTGACATTTCTGCGGCCAGTCAAACGACCACAGAGGCCTTCGGCGCTGCCGTTGACTTCCCCAGTGTGGGAAGAGCCGCACCCGCCGCCGCCGCCGCCGTCGCTGCCCTGTTGGCAACAGACGGGCGTATTGAAGATGCCGTGGAGGTCTTCCGTCAACTCGATCGCGACAATGACGAAGCCTTAACCCGCGAACGAGTCGCTGCCCTCGTACAAATCACGAGTGACCTGGAGATATTTGATGTCGATCGCATTCTGCGATACTCATCAATGGACATGGCAGTCGACCCCCTCGGTGTGGCGACTGCGATTTCCATCGCCGCTCACTCCTATTGGAAACAAGCTATCACATGGGCACTGCAGGCACAGAGTGTTGCCGCCCGTGAAGATTGCATGTCAGCAATTGCGTTAGTCGCTGCGAGGCAATCGGTCATCACCCGCGACGACCAGGCGATCGTTCAGGTGCAGAAAGCGGCAAAGCAGCTTTCGATCAGGGGACAAAGCCGAGTCGCGGCAGGGATCGCCACCGGATACCTTATGCAGGGTGACAAGGAGCAGGCCGCTTCGTCACTCGCCACTGCACTTGCATTGTACGAACAGATTAAAAGGCCCAAAGCCGTCGCTCCTTCAAATGTCAGGGACATTGTCGACGGCGTCAAGCTGCCAGATGCGGATCCCTTGAAGTCCGCAGCGGTCGGAGCCGCACAAATGGCCCGCCTGCAGGTCTTGCTGGATAACCCCGAAAGTGCCTGGACGACACTGCTCAAGTCGTGGGAGTTCACACAAAGCATCGGCCCGGACGCCCAGTCGATACTTCCACTGGTGAACGAGATTGCAGACAATCCGGGACGAGCTGAGCAGCGAGTCAAACGTGACATGAACCTGTCGCGCGGAGATGTGCTCACCCGGACGTATCGCAAGTACCGACACAACGCTCGCGATGTCGGAGAGGCGGCGACTGCGCGACTCGATCTGGAAGTGGCCCTCCTCCGCGAAGCGATCAGCTGGGGACTGCTGGACAACGTCACCGAAGTGCTGCGAGATCCCGGAGCCGTCATCCCCACCGCGGCCGGCCAACCATACGAAACGACATCACTCCCCAGCACCCTTGCTCGCTATTACGAGATGGCCGGCAATGCCGCGATGTCGAAGGAGATGGTCGAATTGATTCCAGCAGGTGAGTCCGGTCACGACCGAATTGCTGATCTGCTCGCGGAGACGGAAATGTCATTCCGGTCCGGAAACACAAGAGAGGCCGCAAAGATTCTGGGGGCATTCTCCAGCTCCCAGCGAAACCTCGAACAACGCAGAGACCTGCGGGCCTTGCAGCTCTCCTGTCGACTGTTGAAGCTCAAGCAATCGAAAGACGTGTTTGATTTCATCTTCGCACTGAATGACGATCAGTTGATTGATGACTGCTTTGAGATGACCGCCGCGCTCGCGGTGAAACATGGTCTTGCCTCTGATTTCTGGGATCAGCATGAGAACGAGCGCATGACCCCCACTCAGAAGGTGGCGTTCTACAGAGGCCTCATCTCCGGCATTGTGGCGGTCAACAAAAACGACGCCAGCGACTCCGTCGCGACCGCTGATTGATCTTCAAGTCACCTCAAACTCGATCAACTCAATCGCACTGTGGCCCGACTTGCGAAATGGACGAGGCATGGGCTGCGAGTGCCCTTGCTCATCGACGGTACGGCTGCGAAGCATGTACTTCCCGGGCTCCAAACCGGAGATCAACTTCGCCCAGTGAACCTTCGCAAGTCGCATTGGCCATGACTGCGGCTCGCCCGTCTGCGGGTCGAAACCATGTGTCGGTACGGGAATGCGATTGTCCGCAAGGCCTCCACCCCACTCGACCGGTCGCGGCAAGACCTCCGCATCGACCCACGGAGCGGCTGCATAGTATCGATCGCTCGCCGGCAACTCGTCTCCCTCTTTGTGAATCCACACCTGCACCTTCGACAGCCCCGAGATGCCGACTTGAGCGTAACCGGTAACCGCGAAGGGAGTATTCGCCTCGACCTTCTTCGGGACCGACAACGTCGCCGCGAAAGTCTTAAGCGGGCTGTCAACGTCGTTGTTCTTCTCGGCATAGGTGTCGTTCGCATGGGCGATGTTCGAGAGCACCATGTGCGACAGCCACTTGATCGACTTGAACCCGTACGCCTCCGGCACCACCACTCGCACTGGTCCGCCTCGCTCGCTCGTCAGCCAGTCGCCATTGAGTTTGTAACACAAGATGACGGGCGGCAGATCGAATGGATCTTCGAGCACGCGCCCGATCGGCAGTGAGCTACGAAACATCTGCTCAGGGTCATCGTTGTGATAGCCATTGTAGAACACCCGTCGCAGATCGGCCTTCGGTTGCGTCAGCCAGATGACCTCCCGCAACGGCACACCCTCCCAGATCCCCATGCCCAGCGGACATCCAATGTTGAGGCACGTCATCACCTTCGCAAACCGCACGGCATGAGTCTCAGCCAACTCCATCAAGCCAGCAAAGTCGAAGGCCGTCCCCTGCTCCACTGAGAACTCCTTCCGCAGTTTGACCGGATGTTCCGGGTCGCTGACGACATCCAGCGACCACGTCTCCCGCGTCAGTCCGACCTCCTGCTTCGTCTCATCCGGCAACGAATGCGGCTTCGGCGTCCCCCGCGAGACATCCTCGAACTCATCCTGCAAAGTGAGGAACGACTCCAGATTCCCGATCGCCTCGTCTAGCACGGATGACCGGAGAGGCTCATCAGCCCAGAGCGATCCGACCCCGAACACTGCGATTCCACCTACTCCCGCTCTTAGCAACCATCGACGCGTGACCTCGCGATGCTCCATCAAGAACAGATCGGTTGACCCAGACATCTCGCCCCCAGAAGAATGAAATGTGTTGCAGCCCCTCAGCATGTCCACGACAACCACCTCTCGTCAATGTCGACGATCCGCAGGTTGTCACTCAGCGGTCAGTGGTCCACAACGAGATGCGCCTAGGTGCAGCAAAATCTTTGGGAATGGGAGTCTGACAGATCCGCTTCCTCTAAACCATTCACGACTTCCCCAGACTGCCTTGCAGATTCGACTGCGGCACTACAATACCTCAAAGCGTCTGACATCGAGTGGCATAAGGAGTCGCTCAACTGACGCCCCATTCCCCATCACAGTCGAGAACAAGTCATGGCTGATGCACAGCTCCAAGAGATCATTTCTGAACTTCAAGTTGCCTACTGGATGGAGATGGAGACGGTGATGTCTTTCATCTCGAATTCAATCAACCTCGACGGCGTGCGCGCGGAAGAGATCAAGAAGTCACTCAATGCCGATATTCAGGAAGAACTGACCCACGCCCAAACCATCGCCCAACGGATCAAGACCATTGGCGGCATCGTCCCGGGCAGCATGTCCTTCAAGGCGACACAGTCAACTCTCCAGCCGCCTGAGAAGCTGACGGACGTTGTCTCTGTCATCAAGGGCGTCATCGCTGCCGAAGACGGTGCGA
Organism: Planctomycetaceae bacterium; assembly: GCA_029259815.1. Lineage (GTDB taxonomy): Bacteria > Planctomycetota > Planctomycetia > Planctomycetales > Planctomycetaceae > JAHBXU01. Next base: position 32,670 of record JAJDEJ010000225.1, read on the forward strand.
TTGGTCAATACAACAAGCTGATCAAACTCTGCGACGGCGTTGACTACGTCACCCAGGATCTGTGCATCCAAGCGCTGGGTGACGAAGAACAACATCGACGAGAATTCATGGGCTACCTCGCCGAGTACGAGTCAGCGTGACTCACCAGCGGTACGGATAGTAAGGCGAGTACGTGATCGGATAGGCCGGATACACGACGGGGCGATAGGTCACGACCGGCGGTGCCACATACACCGGGGCAACCACCACAGGCCGATATGCAACGACCGGCGGTGGCACATACACGACCGGAGCAGGAGCATAGTAGACCGGGTAGCTGTAATAGGCGACACGATGTCGAGGCCACCAATGAGCCTCCGCGTCAGCCGCAACGGCCAACGACGCAACAAATGTCAACGCTATAATCCAAGTCTTCATCGTTTCTCCCCCTGTGTGATGATCAAAGTCTGTGGCCAGCGCCAATTCTATTGAAGCAACCCCCTCCCATCGCTGCAACGCTCACGCCTGACGAACCGGCTGCGAACCCAACTCCCGCATCGAGACCACAATGTCGCGGGAGTTTGCTCTAGACCATTTCCATGGTTTCTGTGCAGGAGCTTGTTTGCGGAATGACCTTTGTCTGCTGCACGGCCCTCCTGCATGAACCGGAACAACAACTTTGGAAGTGCTCTAGAATGGAAGGTCATCCTCAGACGTTCCGCCTTCGATCGGCACACGTTCCAAATCTCGAAGATGCTTCGCGAGATCCTCGCATTTGGCCGAAAGGTCGGTCCGGTGATCGGACACTCCGCCCAGTTCATCACAGAAGCGACTGATCGTCGGACCGAGTAACTCAGACTGCCCGGTCTCAATGACCTCGCGGAGATTCCCAAAGCAGCGGTTGAGCGGCTCGATGAGCCCGGCAGACTCCGGCTCCGACCTCAAATCCTCGACTAACTCGGCAACGTGAGTGCCAATGCCGAACAACCGCACGGACGCCGGTGCGTCAGGCGAGGGTGCGGCCACGAAACTCCTCTGCCAGATGCCGTCCGCCGCGAATGGTTCCTCTTCTTCAATCCCCGCCTCGACTCGTTCTCTCCGTTCCTCCTCCCATTTGCGTGACCGCTCCTCATGACTTCTCTGCTCTTGCTCCCACTCCTCGTAGGTCTCATGAAAACAGGAGAACGGGAAGTCATCATCGTTGTTACAGCCGTCGAGAAACCAGAACGATGGTCCCGGCAACTCGGCTGCCATCTGACACAGCGGGCAGTCGTCGTGATACGGTTCCTCGTGCGGATGGCTGGTTGATGGGATGCGCCGGCGTTCCATCTCGATCACCTGCTGCGGTGACTGACCACAAAAGTCTTCCATTTGCGGTGTGGCCAGCCATGCATCCCGATGCTCCCGCAGATACGCAATCTCCGCCTCACGGTCGATCGCTGAGGCAGGCACCGACATCCAGCGGCCGGCATAGGGGTTCTCGTCGGTCGGCGTTTCCTCGAACCGGGCGACGAAACGATCCCAACAAGCCCAGATCAACTCCCGCATTAAATCATAGTGCACCAGAAACTCATGCGTGCCGAACCCCGCATAGCGGTAGGCGATCGTCTCAGGATGCAATGGCGGCGGACACGCCCCCTGCACGGACCATTGATGTGACCGGTCCTCCATGTCCCCCGACAGGAACCGCCGCTTCGCCATGAACACCTCGCGCGGCGACTGACCTCGCAACTCGTCACGCGGCGTCATCAGCCAGCGGGCATGAATCTCCGCCACCGCATCTCGCGCCTGCGGTTCACCCTCGATCTTGTGCCACCCGGATGTGTAACGGCTGACCAACTCCGTCAGCTCCCACCCTGCCGGCGGCGACCACTCCTCGAATTCACCATTTCGCGCGGCCAGACACTGATCGACAATGAACTCACACACACCGTCATACAGCATGGGCCGCGCATCGAGCAGCGGCAATCGCTCCTCCGCCCGTGCCTCTCCCTGTCCTCGCCAATGCAGCACGTCATTGGTGATCATCCAGTCGTCCGGCAGATGATACCCGACGACCAATTCCCGGCCATCCTCCCGCTCACCACACCCAATGCCCGCCTCACGGCTGATCGAGGCGTACGTCGACTCACACGCAATGAGCCGCCCCGGCAGATGTACGACACACAAGCCTGCATCGTAGCCATGCTCCAGATTCCGCTGCTTCCCCCGCCAATGCTTGAGAGCAATCGTCTCGCCCGGCTGCGCAAACCGCTGCATGGCCGCCTCCAACTCCCCCAACGTCTCCGGCTCCGCCGCGAGTGCCGCTACCACAACGTCCACCTCACTCGCATGCGGCTCCCCCCACCATTCGCCATCGTCATCGACAAGACACAAAGCAATCTGACTCATGAGGGTCTCCTGTTTCCTGAACCTGTCTGTGGGAATTCACAGTTTCACATCAACCAATCACTGTCGCTTCCACACAGCCGTGTTGATTGCAAAATACTTGTTGACAAACGGCGGCTCCTTGCGGCTAGCGTACCAGAGACGAAAGCTGCCGTCCTCCAGACGCATGACCGACTGGCTCGTGACGTAGTTCGATTCCCATGCACGGTCGGGATCTGGCATGAAGACCGGGTTGCCCGGATGCTTGTGCCATGTCAGCCCGTCGAGACTGACCGCGAAGCCGAGCGCCGTGGTCTGTGGCCGATCCGTCCAGTAACTGCCGTACCACATGAGGTACGCATCGTCGATCTTCAACACCGTGGGATAGAACAGCCGCGATTGTTCCCACGCCTGATCGACGACCAACACCGGCTCATTGTGAACCGTCCACGAACGCCCGTCCCTACTCGATGCATGCCTGAAAGTCCACGGCTCCGCACTCACATCGGTGTACCACATCCTGTAGTCATCGCCGATCTTGAGAATGCTGGGGGCATAGACGTCCTGCAACAACGCCTCGGACGGTGCCGACCATTCAAGTCCATCCAAGCTCATCGTGTCATGCAGCGTATGCAGACCCGACTCCCCCTCGAACCAGGTGGAACTGAACCACATCCGCAGCTTCCCGTCCTCCTTGAGCGTCGTCCCATCCGGATGCCGCAGCAACGTCGGCGTCAGCACCGAGTGCTTCCAGTCACCAAACTCAAAAACCGGGTTGACCGCATGTTTTCTGAACACGCGCCCGTCAGCACTCTTCGCCGTTCCCAATGAGAACACGCGGTTCGCCACCTTCCCCCGCGACCCGCAATACCACAGTTGAAACCCGTCTTCTGTGTTCGCCACCGCTGGAGCAAACATGTGCGTGTCGTCAAACTCACCAGCTTCTCCCAGCGACAGAATCGGCCCATCTGTGTCCCGCACCCACTCCTGCTCCGTCAACCAACCTGACAGCTCCGCTGGAACTTCAGCCATCGCAACGCTCGATGTGAAGATGACAACCACAGCCAACCATCTTTGAGTCTCGATCATGCGCTTGCTCATCAATGAGTGTCCGGGCGGGCACAAACAACGACTTTTCATGCACCGAGCGTACGATACCGTTTTCAAAAGCATTCGTGCTACTGCCGTCCCGGCAGTTCGAGCACGCGATCAACCCAGGACCACCATTCCCGTCCCGACTGAAATCCACGTCCACCCTTCATCGACACGGCTGACACAACCGTGACACACGAACGCCACTCAACCGGGACACTCTGCGAATCGACGGACTCCTGTCGCCTTCAGGCAACTGCGTCGAGGGACACCAATCAGCAGCGTGGGGGATCGTGTTGTACATCCATACCCAGCGCGCGATCAGCTTGAGGTCAGGTATCGTCGATTCGATGATACTCTCTGATTCGCCACTTGGTCTCACGACGGAGCGGGCAGAACAGCGATATCGTATATCTTTCCCTGAGTAGGATTGCCATTGAACCGAGGCCCCCACCGCCTGAGTCTCGCTTGGCACGTGATCTGCGATGAACGACCGGGAGTCAAACACACTGAACCTTTGGGGAGACTTCTCATGTTTCGTTTCAATCGCGGCGCGGCTGTCTGTACGACTGCCCTGCTGTTAATCTTCGTCGGGACCGAGCGTGCCGCCACAGCCCAGACATTCACGGGGAGTGGTCGCGGCATCGTCAATGGTCCGAGCAACAGTGGCTGGAGCCATGCAGCATGGACCCGGACCAGCACAGGCCGACTCAACCTCAGTCACCCCAGAAGTGCTCAGGGGCGACTGAGGTTGAGCCAGCCAACAAGTCCTCAGGGTCGGCTGAGACTGGCCCCCTCAGCAGATCCTTTCGACCGTGTGCGACTGCAAACTCCTCCGCCTTCCCGGCGTGTCCGATCAGGACAGCAGGAACGTGTCCAACAATTCCTCCAAGAGCGAATCCGACAGGAGAACGCAGAGCGAGCGCGGCGCCAAAGAATCGTCGAACGCTTTTTCGACCAGCCGGCAGAGACGACCGTCATGCCGCTGAGCAGTGGTAAGCCGCAACCGACAACGTTGGCGCCGTTCAAAGAGGTCACGTCGACTACTGAGGACGACAACGAATGACCTGCCACGAGTTGATCCGTCGGTGACGGTCTCACAGCTGTTCCAGAAGGATGAGTTCACAAGTCCAGCGAGACACAATGATCATCGGATCTTCTCGCCGTCTTGTGATGAGTCTCATGGGCAGGTGGCCGGGGCGCGCTACGTAGCAGAAGCCCCCGGTGGAAATGTCTCGATGATCTCGGGGGCTCCCCAGTGTGGTGCGTCCTCACAACCCAAGTACCGATGTTCCACCACCGCTCTCCCCCGAAATCGATCTCACCACGTGTCGTACGCCACCGCCGTCCCGGCAGTGCGAGCACGCAATCAACCTCGGACTACCATTCCCCGTCCAACCCCAATCCACGTCCACCCTTCATCGGCACGGCTGACACAGCCGTGGCACGCGAGTCATCAGAGCTTCATGAGATCGATCGGCAACGCAACGTTTCGATCGCCAGCATACCATCGCGCACTCGACCACTCCCAATCAGTTGGTCGCTCGACCAATCCACGACGCACCGGATTTGCATGGATGTAGTCAATCACACTCTCGACCGGTCGATCGTTCCACAGGTTCTCGTCGAAGCCGCCGCCCGCCTGCCAGAACCGGAACGACGATCGGCCACTCTGCTCGACTGTCAAACGAGACAGCCAGTCGGTCGCGCCCGTCTCGATCAGATGTTCCTTAGTGCCACGGGCACTTTAGTGTAGCGGCGTTTGGACGCCGAATGGTCGATGATTCCAGTCTGGTCCGCCGCTGGGGACGCTACACTTATCTGTCCCCCGCAGTAGCCTTCGCTGACACGGGACGTTTGATCGCTGCGAGAATGCGGCTGATCTCGTATTCACGTTCGCGTGGCCAGATCAGCAGATGCACATGCTCGGGCATGATGACATACGCCCACACGTCGAACTGCAGCGACTCCCGTGCAGCGTCGATCACCTCGACAACCCACCGCCGCGAACGATCCTTCGAGAGCAACGGCAACCGCTGGTAACAGGAAAATGTCAGAAAATGAGCATGCCCCGGCTCATTGGACTACTTGCGCCGCTTCCGACGTGTTGTCATCACGCCCCCCGAAGTGATCTCACGATGTCTCACCACATCGTAGTGTGCCACTGCCGTCTCGGCAGTGCGAGCGCGCGATCAACCTCAAACAATCATTCCCCGTCCCCACCCCAATCCACGCCCACACGTCACCGACACGGCTGACACAGCCGTGGCACTCTCCAATCACCCAACTGGGCACCCGGCCACGTAACGTCTCTGATTTCTGGAAAGAGCGTTCGGCAGAATCTGCCGGTCGTCGTTCCTACCGTGATTGAGTGTCCGGGTTGGCTCAACTTTGACGTTGCCGGGGACGAAGTAAGATGTCAGGCTCCGCTCGTCCATCACCATTGGATTCGTGGGCACTCATCATTGCGGGCAGCTCCTCAACTGACAGCTATTCTTTCCAGACAAGGAAGCCTGAAATGAACATGACCCCATGCATGCGGACTCTTTCCAGCGGGATGCTCATCTGCACACTGCTTCTGTCGCTGACTACCGACGCGAACGCAGGGCGCGATGTGACCCTCGGCCCCAAGGGAAAATTCAGCGGCAGTTTGGTGAACCCTGCCGGAAAACCTCTGGCCAACTCTCAGGTGATCGTTCGTTCACATCGCGGCGTGGTTGTGACCCGGACCGATGCCCAAGGGTCTTTCACGGTCAACAACGTGGGAGCCGGACAGGTTGACATCACAACTCCGCAAGGGACCCAACAGGTCCGAGCCTGGACACCCGGCACAGCTCCTCCCGCGTCAGAGAATGCCGCCTTCCTCCGAGACCCACGCCCGGGCAACCGCGGCGGCAAGGGATTCGACAAGCGAGTTGAAAAGAGCCAACACGACTTCACGAACCATCCCTCACTCTTCGCCCCGCTCAGCCCATAGCAGTCCCCGAAGTCAAAACGCAAAGAGCCGACGGTTTGATCCGTCGGCTCTTTGCGTTTAATGCTGAACCATCGTGCCACTGCCGTCCCGGCAGTGCGAGCGCGCGATTAACCTCGGACCATCATTCTCCGTCCCAACCTCAATCCACGTCCCCCCTTCATCAACACGGCTGACACAGCAGTGGCACACTCCAATTCACCAACCACGGCATCTGGCCAACTGAGATCCATGTGCACATGAGGATTGCATATGGACTCCTCCGGTTGCCCATATTAAAGACTGTCACTACTATGCCATGTGTCAAGTGCCATGCACATGCCAGCGATTACCAAGGAATTCGCACGGTGTCAAAAATACGATCTCAGCGTGCGGGAAAGTACGTAAACCAGCAAACCGGCTACAAGGCGTTTCTTCCTGCGCCACTTCCGCCGGACCCACCCATTGAAATCGATGCAGATCTTCAATTGCTCCTGTCGACGGCAGACCGCTGCCTCGGGCGTCTTGATGGTTCCATTCAGACCCTGCCCAATCCTGACTTGTTTGTCTACATGTACGTTCGCAAGGAGGCTGTGCTCTCGAGTCAAATCGAGGGAACTCAGAGTTCGTTGCAAGATGTTCTTGCAGCAGAGGCGAAGATACTCTCCCCTGATCGTCCGCACGATGTCGACGAGGTTGTGAACTACGTCAATGCAATGAATCATGGACTCAAGAGACTGGATTCGCTCCCGGTCTCCGTTCGCTTGATCCGCGAGATTCACGAACGGCTCTTGGAAGGTGTACGTGGCTCACACCTGACTCCCGGTGACTTGCGGACGAGTCAGAACTGGATCGGTCCGACCGGCTGCTCACTCACCGAAGCCACATTTGTACCTCCCCCACCTCACGAGGTGTTGGAAGCCCTCGGTCAATGGGAAACATTCCTCCACTCAGAATCCGATCTGCCGTTGCTCATTCGGATTGGATTGGCTCATGCCCATTTTGAGACGATCCACCCTTTCCTTGATGGCAACGGTCGAGTCGGTCGTCTGCTCATCACCTTCATGCTTTGCGAACGGGAAGTCCTGCTCAAGCCAGTCCTGTATCTCTCACACTACTTCAAACAGCACAGACAGACTTACTACGATCTCCTTCAGTCGATTCGAGACGACGGCAACTGGGAAGATTGGCTCGCGTTCTTCCTTAATGGAGTCGCTGACGTGAGCCAGGAGGCCACGAATTCAGTCCGTCAAGTCCTCACTCTTCGGGAGGAACACCGCCAAGTCATCACCACAGCGTGCGGACGTGCCGCAGGCAACGGTCACCGCGTCCTGGAATATCTGTTTCAACATCCCATCGTATCGGTCAACGAAATCCGGGAACTGATTGGCACAACCTATCCAGCAGCGAACGATCTCGTTGCACGACTGGAGGAAAACGGGATCCTCCACGAGTTTACCGGAAACACCCGAAACCGACGCTTCATGTACAGGGATTTCATCGGCGTGTTTCACACCCCCTCGGAAGATCCAGCCAACTGAATACAAACCAGCAATCTCCATGCAGCGCAAATAACA